>JALHTG010000079.1 GCA_022865705.1 Candidatus Bathyarchaeota archaeon
AGCCTGGATGTTCAATTCGCATCAAGAATTCATCCACTACTGGAACTATCAACGCCCCCACCAAGGAATAGGCTATCAATACCCAGCCAACATATACTTCAGAGACCTAAAGACCCTGACAGATGTTGGTGGATAGAACATGAACTGTTTTCATGACGGCAAAGGCATGGCGAATATGCAAGGCGGCTTGCGATGGCAGCGTATCCAAATGCATTAGATCTCGCTCGAAGCGACCGTCTGGCTAGAGCACGCGCCAGATCAGCTTGTCGTAATGCTGGGGAAAAGAGGTAGATTGTCATGAACATGCGGCCTGATATACCTGCGGGAGACAATCCCCCGGACTTGGTCAATGCAGGTGTCGAGGTCATAAGCGGCTCACGCGACAAATACGAATACAGGATCGAATGGGAAGCCTTCGTATTGGGCCGTGTACTTCATTCGTCGACTGTTTTTCCAGTTGAGTACGGTTTCATTCCACAAACATGGTTTGATGACAATGACCCTTTGGACATCCTTGTCTTAAGCTACGAACCACTCGAAGCCGGATGTTTAGTCAAGGCTCGAACCATTGAAGCCTTGATCATGGAGGACGAAGAGGGGAAAGATCCGAAGATCTTGTCCGTACCTGTGACTGATCCAAGATTTGACGGGTTCAATGATCTATCAAGCGTCCACCATCACAAGTTGCGCGAGATCCAAGAGTCCTTTGAAGCCTACAAGAGATTGGAACCAGAAAAATGGGTGAAGTTCAAGGCTTAGAGAGGCGCTGAAGAAGCAAAAGGAATAGTCAACCACGCGATTTATCTCTACCAACGCAAAATGGCAGGCGGACGCTAGCGAAGTGAACCTTCAAGCCTCGATGTCGCGCTGAACAAGTGAGAACTGAACATTGAAGCGTCATCACTCACTCGTCATCATGCTACTGGGATACGGCTTCGTCTCTCGGAAAGATCGGCAAGTCCTCTACATCTACAATCTTAGCGTAGAAGTATTTTGCGTCAAAAGTGTTGTTGGAAACATCTAGTCTTTCCCCAGTCGCGCGTGAAGCGGTATACTTGATAAAGGGGGCTGCGAGAGGCTCTTCTCTCTTAACATAGAAGAATACCGGAAGGGCGTCTGCTTCATAGTAATGCTCGAAGGGGATACAGGTTCCTACTACGTAGATCTTGTTCCGTTTGAATTGCCAAAGCGGAAATATTGTTCCTTCTCTAAACGAGAGCGGGAGTAGAATCCTGACTATTGAGTTCAGATCTTCGACTTCAGTTAGCATGGGTTCCTGAGGAGGTGTATATCTCCCGCTAAGAGACTCCTCGAAGGCCTTCGGGATCTTTTTGACTTCTATGAACGATCCGTACTTGTACTTTGTGTCATCCGCATCGTTCGAGAAGACAATCTCTTCACCCTTCGGAGAGTCACTTCTGTATGCGAGAAACGGTTTCGGTTTTTCATCAAGATTCGAGTACGCTAGCAGTGGAAGATCGCCATTCCAGTACATGTACGCGGTAAAGAGAGCTGCGACATGCCGTCCTTTGAAATGCATATGCCACAGGATCTGCGATCCTTCACTCAACGCCAGGCCAAGTCTTGCGAAATTGAGTAGGTCCTTCACACGTACAGGAACCGGAGGCTTAGCGAGATCTGCTGACCCAGCCATTTTACACTTCACCCTCCAAAGCGACTCACAGGTTTTCTTCACTGTGACATATGCAGGAAATAAAGTGTGGCATTTGTCGATTCTGCGGAAACCTCTCGATCATATCAGTCCTGCATTTAGCTTTGAACTGAGAATCGGCTGAACACTTAACTATGCCGCAAACTGATGAATGGAGATTCAGGAGAATCGCCAGCCGTAGCCTCCTCATGCTGCTGGAGTAGAAAACCAATTACATATAGGGTGAACGATTCGACCCAATTCGTACATTCTCGCTGTTCGTTCTGGCATGTACGCAGACATTCTTGGGAACATCGAAGAGGATTCGTCTCTTGTATCAAGAAAGAAATGCTATGGTGTCCATGAGATCCGTCATAATCCTAGCCGGCGGTCGATCAAACAGGTTTGGCAAGGATAAGGGTCTCGTATCCTTAGCTGACAAGGCTCTTATTGAACATGTATACGAAAACGTGAGAGAAGTGGCAAAGGAAGTAGTTGTTGCCATAAGTTCAAAAGGACAACGGGAAGTCTATTCTCGATTTCTCGACCGTTGTACTTTCTCAATTGACGAACAGCATTGTAAGGGCCCGTTGTCAGGCCTATGGTCTGCCTTGAAAATCGTGAAAGCGAAAAAGGTAGCGATTGTTGCTTGCGACATGCCCTTTGTATCAGGAAATCTATTGAATCTCTTTTTCGAGCTGTGCACCAGACAAGATGCGGTGATCCCCAGATGGCCGAACGGATACATTGAAGCTCTTCACGCGGTCTATGATTCCGTGAATTGTCTAGCTGCGACTTCCACAGCGCTCGACAAGGGTTGCAGGAACCTGAGAAGCATGATATCAAACCTCCACCGCATACTCTACGTCTCTACAGAAGTGATCCGCGAAATACAGCCAGAGCTCACAATGTTCACGAACATAAACTCGCGACGAGACCTTATAGTGGCTAGACGGATATTGGCGATGCAGAGTCTAGGTCAAAGCCAGTAGCTGGCCATAGCCATGTATGTTGTTCGTTATTCGCAACTTCTGACATACTTTCCAGGCAGTGGCCGTGTTGCTCGAAACAGTTGGCTTACTCAACTCATCCTCCAGCTTTGCAATGACATCAAGGGTGTGAAAGTTTGTGCAACTGATGAACACCCCGTCAGCATCGGCAACGTATGACCTCCTAGCTAGTTTGTACGCAACCTGGGCACTCTGCAGCCCTATTTCCGTGTTTTCTGTAAGGCCAAGGCCCAAGATGTTAAGAACTCCAAAGCCACTGTCCTTGAGAAACCTACTCTCAGTGGCATTGATCTCTCTCGTGTATGGAGTAGCTACAGATATCCTCTTCAAACCTAGGTGTCCAAGCGCGTCGACTACAGCCCCAGCTGTCGCGACAGCAGGGATTCCTGTTGCGCTTTCAATCCTGTGGACCAACTGCTTGTCATGTCCGATTCCCCTCAGCAAGCTGCCACTTGTGCATCCATAACATATCACATCAACATCCGCATCAGACAATTCGCAGGCTGCACGTTCTGCGTCTCTTTCCATTACCTCAAGTTCTGGTGCTGTCACCTTTCTCAGGCGAAGACGTGATGTGTGAACTGTCGCATAGGGCTCCATGATTTGGTGGAACTCTGGTTCCATAGTAGTATTCGAAGACGGTATGACCAGACCGACTTTGTACATTTCTTCCCATCCAAGTGTGGCTCACGGATTCCACAACCAGGGTTCTAAGAATGTTCCGAAGATAAGCTTACGCACCATCACCTACGCGAATCCGCTATCCAGAGGTTTAAGACTCTCCAGGGTACGCCTGAAGAGGATAATATTGTCCTGGACATAGACAACTTCGATGCCGAGAGACTTCGCTGCGTTACATTCGTTGAAGACCAAACTTAATCTTGGGACTTGCACATATTGATCCTTGTGAAATGCTATGGGCTATAGGATCGATCTGAATTGCGACGTAGGCGAGAGCTACGGTGCATATGTCATTGGTAGAGACGAAGAGGTTATTCCGCATGTTACGTCGGCAAATGTTGCTTGTGGCTTTCATGGTGGAGACCCGATTGTCATGAGGCATACAGTCCGCCTGGCAAGAAGTCGCGGAGTTGCAGTGGGTGCTCATCCTGGCTATCCTGATCTGATGGGATTTGGACGTAGAAACATGAATCTCACAGGAGAAGAGACTCAAAACTACCTCACATATCAAGTGGGAGCGCTGCGAGCCTTTTGCAACTCCGAACGAATTGAGCTCCAACACGTCAAGCCACACGGTGCACTTTACAATATGGCTGCGGAGGATCCGGACCTCGCTCAAGCCATTGTCGAGTCAGTGAAGGACTTCCATCCGGAGCCAATCTTACTGGTCCTTGCCAAGTCCAAGATGCAACGGCTTTGTGAGGAGGCCGGGATAAAAGTCGCAAGAGAAGCTTTCGCAGACAGAGCATACAACCCTGACGGCACATTGGTTTCCAGGAAGGTGGCTGGAGCCGTCATTACGAATCCGGAACAGGTCCGAGAGAGAGTGGTCAAAATGGTTAAAGAATCCACGGTCTTTTCTGTTGATGGAAAGAAGGTGGATCTGGGCAGAGTAGATAGCATCTGCGTCCACGGAGACAACCCAGAAGCGGTTGGTATCGCGTCAGCAATCAGATCAACGCTTTTGAGAGAGGGCATTAAGGTTAGCCCGTTGAGTGAGTTTCTCTAGACTTTGGTTTCGGAGTCAACGACAAGATGTATGTTGAACCACGTTTCCTGCTTGCAGGAGATTCAGGTCTGGTCATCGAGTTTGGCAACCAAGTGTCGCCCGAAATCAATGCGAAGGTCAGGAAACTGCTTCTCTACCTTGAGAAGTTCCATCTTGAGGGCGTCAAGGAGGTGGTTCCAACTTATCGATCCCTTCTTGTCCACTATGATCCATCTAGCTGTTCCTTAGAGAAACTGCAAAGCGAGCTCAAGAAAGCAGCCGACAAATCGGTGACAATCCCGCTCAGTGCCGCACGAAAGTTCACTGTACCTATCAAGTACGGAGGGAGATATGGACCGGATCTAGCGGACGTGGCAGCTCACAACAAGATTACTGTTGAAGACGTCATCCGCATTCATTCGAACACGGACTATCTGGTATACATGATTGGGTTTACGCCGGGATTTCCTTACCTGGGGGAGCTACCAGAATCGATAGCCTGCCCAAGATTAATCACTCCCAGGGTGAAAGTGCCCGCAGGATCGGTTGGAATCGCCGGAACGCTCACTGGGATATACCCTGTTGAGAGCCCTGGAGGATGGAGATTGATAGGACGCACTCCTCTGAGTTTGTTCGACGAGAGATCTAGTCCTCCTTGTCTTCTGCAGGCAGGAGACTACGTCAGGTTTCGCGGCACAACAGAAGCAGAGTACGACAGAATTGCCAATGAGATTGAAACTGGCAGCTACCGATCGGAGACCCGACCTCTTGAAAAATAGCTATCGAGCCACTCTAGATCTGTTCGAATTTATCCATGCGGGGATACTGACCACGGTCCAAGATCTAGGTCGATTTGGCTATCAGCGGTATGGTGTTCCAGTCTCGGGAGCCATGGACCTTTTCTCCTTCGAAGTCGCAAACACACTTGCAGGAAACGACAAGAACTTGGCCTCTCTGGAGATGACATTAGCGGGGCCGACCCTGAGGGTGATCAACCCATGCACGATCGCAATCACGGGTGCAGACATGAACCCAACCTTGAACGGTGAGAAAGTGGGACTTTGGGCCTCTCGATCCTTGAAGACCGGCGATGTGCTGGCCTTTTCTAGCGCTGAGCACGGATGCAGGGCATACCTTGCAGTTTCCGGTGGAATTCATGCCCCAGAGGTCCTAGGAAGTAGGTCAACGTATCTCAGAGGAGTTTTTGGAGGCTACAGGGGGAGGCCTATCAGGAAGGGAGATGTCCTGCAAGGGACTTTATCGGACGCAAAGACACGAATAAGGTATGCCCCTCCAGAGTATATACCAAGCTACCCGACAAACTTGACGATAAGAGTCGTTCTTGGGCCTCAAGAGGATTTTTTCACCGATAGCGGCGTCAAGACTTTTCTGAATTCAACATACGAGGTTTCGCCTGCTTCCGATAGAATGGGTTATCGTCTAGATGGTCCTCGGATAGAACACTCCAAGGAGACGGAAATCGTATCTGACGGGGTCGCTGTGGGAGCTATCCAGGTGCCAGGTGACAGAATGCCCATAATCCTAATGAGAGATGCGCAAACAACAGGTGGGTATCCGAAGATCGCTCACGTGGTTTCATCTGATGTGAATAGACTTGCCCAACTTAGGCCCGGGGACAATATTAGGTTTGAACAGATAGACATCCGCAGAGCACATGAGCTGATCTATCAGAATATGAATCATTTAAGCAGTCTCAAGAAAGAAATTGGGGAGCGACATCTGGTACCAGAGTTTCCTGACGGGGAGACTCTAATGCGTTTTCAAGGTGCCATAAGATAGTGCTCTCTCTCATCAAAACAGGAAGTCTAGCGGAAAAGATCCTCCTCGATTGGGCGTACTAACTCTTTTGCGCTGCCCTCACCACATGGATATTTGTAGCCTTTGATTATCACTACAGGGACGCCGTCGCTCTTGTTCATGACTAGTTCCGCTGCCGCAGCGAGCTCATCCGCAATCGCCATTACAGTCACATGCAGCGTGTGCCCAAACATGTCACTTTGACCGCGATAGTCTTTTACAGGTTTCATTCCTGATACGCCTATGGCGAAATCGACATGACCAAGTCTCCATGCTCTTCCAAAGGTATCTGAAACTACAACTGCAACACTGACTTCCGCAAGCTCCTCAATTCGCCGCCTTATCCTCTCAGCCGATCCATCTGGATTGTCGGGAAGAAGAGACACATGATGCTCACCGAGCACATTAGATCTGTCTACACCAGCATTGGCGCACACGTAGCCATGTTTGGTTTCAACAATCAGATGATTATCCTTCATCTTGACGATTCTTGAAGCTTCTCGCAGAATCACTTCGACGTGCCTTGGGTCACGATTCATCTCTTTGGCAACGGTTTCAGCGAAAGCTGAGGGCTCGACATCCAACAGGTTGACTATTCGTCCCTCTGCTTTCGAAACCACCTTCTGGGCCACAACCACAATGTCTCCATTTTCGATTGTAACTTGATTCTTCTCCGCCGCACGAACTATGACACTGCCCACATCATCTCCTTTGCTTATCAGGGGTACACCTTCCAGCCCTACGATCGTAATCAGCACGTATTCTCTCCGATCTGCGAGTGTTTTGCTCATCCTATTATTTCTTGTCGTGTCCATGGCAGCTACTTCCAATCATTTGCCAAAGTGTCAGATCCCTGCTTCGTCTTCTGTCCAGAGAAAACGAGGCGTCCACGCTTCTAGTGGAGGCTCAGAACATCCCAAAGCCTAGGTAGTTCAAATGGAAGATCGATCGAAGGCAGACTTAGCCATAGGTTTGCCCATATCGCCAGGAATAAGACGGCAAACGCAGCGAGAACTGTGAGGTAGTCAGATAATTTCATTTGAAGCACAATCAAGGATTCTCTCTTGCTGCTGGTTCCAAATCCTCTGGACTCAAGGGCTTCTGCGAGCTCCACACTTCTCCTGATGGCTGAGACTATTAGCGGAATGAGTATTGGAATGTAGTTTCTGATTCTCTTCATCATGTTGCCTTTATCGAGCTCCAAGCCCCTGGATCTTTGAGCATCAACAACTGTCTGAGCGTCTACGGCCATGGTCGGGACGAGTCTGACTGCTGTGGTGAATGTGAAGCACAGTGCGTAGGGGACATGTGCCTGCTCAAGGGCGAGGCCCAGGTCGTCTGGCGATGTCGTCATAAAGAATATGGAGAACGATGAAAGTAGTGCCAGAAATCTAATGGTCATCGCAAGAGAATATGTAAGAGTTGATCCCGTAATCAGGTTCATAACAAGGATCAACCCCGCCAGAAAGGCTCCTCCTTTCATCGACGCTGCCCAGCGTTTCATCGATCTTGACACCCATATGATCGGAACTTGAGCGAATATGATGACAGTCAGTATCAAGAGGTTCGTGTACATCAACGAGACAGCGAAGATCACTATCACCATTATGAATTTAGCTCTCGGATCCATTGCATGAATCGGTGTCGGAAGTTTAGTGAATTTGAAACCTTCAAAGACCCGCATTGACATTTCCTAATCGCCCAATCTTGTTACTGATCATTGTGCGTGCGGAATAGACGTCAATAATGTCGGAAGGCAAATCGTTGATTGATGACAGGAGAAGCGAAATCTGTGGCTGAAGGAGAGACGCATTTTCGACAAGGACTCTGTCTGTCAATATTCTTCCTGCTTTCCCATCAGCTATGATTCTGCCTCGAGACAACAATACGACTCGAGGCTTGCATTCGGCCACGAATTCGACGTCGTGGGTCACCATGATAACGGTCTTACCTTGGGCATTGAGCTGAACTATTAAGTTTCTCAATCTGTCCTTTTGTTGATAGTCTTGCCCAATGGTTGGCTCATCTAGGACTATGTGTCTGGGGTTCCAAACGAGGACCGATGCTAGAGCCACTCTTTTTCTTTCGCCTCCACTAAGCATGAACGGTGAGGAATCTGCATGTGGCGTAAGATCTAGCGCTTCCAAAATACTTGTAACTCGCCTTTCGACTACGTCTGTCGGGTAGCCAAAGTTCCTCAGAGAATAGGCTACTTCGTCTCTGACAGTTTCACAAAAGAGCTGATGATCCGGGTTCTGGAATACCAAGCCAACATCGCGTGCAAGAGCCGCGACGCTCGACTTCTTGGTGTCGACCCCGTCAACAAGGATTCGGCCTTGGGTAGGCCTGAGCAATCCGTTGAACGTCTTGACAAGGGTAGTCTTACCCGCACCGTTTTCTCCCATTACTGCGAGGAATTCACCATCCTGTATGGAAAGGTCCACACCCCGAAGCGCTTCGTTTCCATTCGGATAGACGAATTGAAGACTTTCCACCGAGATCATTTCCGGAGGATCCTCCTCAACTCTTCTGCTCCTTGTTCGACCGTGACCGGAATCTTCTCGGTCTCTATACCATCGTGCCTTAGCAGATGAAATAGAAGGGTTACCTTTGGCAGTCCGATCCCGATCAGATGAGCTTCCTCGTTGTATACGTCTTCTGGTGGGCCGTCCAGGGCAACAGCTCCCTTGTCCAGTATGATTATTCTGTTAGAATGTCTTGTCGCAAGATCGAGCCTGTGCTCTACTAGAAATACAGTAATGCCCAGCTCTTTGTTTAGGTTCGAAATAACTTGCAGGATTTCTTTCGATGACTTCGGATCTAGAAAGGAAGTGGGTTCATCCAAGACGATTATCTCTGGTTGCATAGCGAGAACCGACGCTATGGCTGCTCGTTGTTGTTGTCCTCCTGAAAGCTCGTAGGGGGCTCTGTCTCTAAGAGCTTCTATTCCAGTTACCTTCAAAGCCCATTCCACTCTTCTTCGTATCTCTTTACGGGAAAGCCCCAGGTTTTCCGGACCAAAGGCGACGTCACGTTCCACGGTAAGCGAGAAGAGCTGGTTCTCAGGATTCTGAAATACGAATCCGACGTGTTGGGATAAGGCGCCTGTCGATTGTTTTCGAATGTCCAATCCGCAGACAAGAGCCTCCCCCTCCAAGTCCCCTGCATAGAAGTTTGGCACGAGTCCGTTCAGACATCGACAAAGTGTCGTCTTTCCGCATCCGCTGGGACCAGTGACGACAACAAACTCCCCTTTCCTTACATTGATGTTGACTCTGTTGAGCGACTTTCGAGCAGATCCTGTGTAGGAGAATGACAAGTCTTTGATTTCGATAATCGACAAGTGTTCCATGCCCCACCGAATCTATTTGCAGTACCTGTTCAATTCCGAGTAGCTACTCACGTTTGGTTCTTCGGGTAATGGTGAGAGATGGGTATTTATCGATCTTTTCTTTTTTGGTATGTTCACTCTTCAAACCTGAAGCTGACATGACGGCTGAACACAGATGACCTATTTTCCTTTGAGCTTCTCAGTCATTACAGTCATGCATTCATCGAGAACCGATTCTACTTCACCTTGTCCGCAGATACCAGACGCAAGCGCGTGACCGCCTCCCGCCCCATGAATCAATTCCCCGGCCTGTCGGGCAATATCTCTGCCCAAGTGTACTCCGGTCTGGTCATGGAAGGCCTGAGTGCATCGGAGGCTCACTCTTGTCTGTCCTTTCTTCTCCCCTGCGACCACCGCCACGTCTGCACCCAACATCAATAGTCCCCTTGCAACGGAGGCCTGATGTGAGCCCACGTAAGTCGAAACCAAGATCCATTCTCCTACTTTCGTGATGCGAAGCCGCTGTGACGCCTTAAGTCGTGCGATTCTCTCTGATTCCGTCATGGGGGCCTGCAGGATCTTCATGGCCTTCTGTGCATCTATTCCTCTCTGAAGAAGATCGACAACGATCTTGAAAACCTCGGACGTCGCCAAAGCAAAGTGCCGGGTGTCATATGCGATTCCCAGGAAAAGCGCGAGTGCTACTGACCTTTTCATAGGAAGTCCCAGCTCCTTATAGAAGCCGTATATGATCTGAGCAGTCGAGGTAGCCTTCTCATTGGAGAATGCGTAGGTTGAAGTCCTAAGCGTATGAGGATCCGGATTGTGGTGATCTACGACGACTATTGCGCCTCTAAAATGCTTTAAGGATTCTCCAGATTTTCCCAGTTGATGAAAAGTGTTAGTGTCCACAGTGAATATGAGGTCATATGCTCCGAGATCCTGAGGTTGTCGGATCTTCATGCGGACATGATTAAGAACTCGCTTTGTGACTTTGCTTACTCCTTCAGGGGCCACCAAGTGAACCTTAATCTTCTTGTTGAGTTCTCTGAGGAGGAAATCAAGAGCGTACCCGGAACACAATGCATCTGGATCAGCATTTTGATGCACGAGGATTGCGGCATTTCTTGATCTTTCGATCAGTCTCATGATTTGTCGAAACTTTCGCAAATCACAGCAACAACCCCGTCTGCGTCCAGTACGAAGCCATTGTCACTTCTTTGCCGGGTCTTGAACACGTCAAAGCCCAGGATCTGTCAACAGCATTTGAGAGCCACAAACGACCACACCTCAACCCAGTTTCGTCCGAGCGAGATACACTCACACTAGTCTAATCCGAGGAGGCACTTGGCGTTTTCAAACGCTGCTGCAGTCGGTCCTGCAGTTCCTTCAGCCTTTCTCTCGTCCGTCCCTCCTGTTTTCCGAGAACTGTGACGCGAGTGTTGATGAGCTCCTTCCTCTCCTTCAAGTCACTCAGCAATCCTTGGCGATCGGCCTTTAGAAGGATACTTCCTACACTCTTGTAGACGGGCACGCTATCGGTAATTTTCTCAAGCTCAGAAAGTGCCTTCTCTGTTTCGCTCATTTCCAATTCCAGTTGCTGCTTCTGCGTGACAACAACCTGCAGTGTCTGTTGCAGCTGCTGAAGTCTCACAAGATCCTCTTGGATTTGTGGGGGTAATTGCTCGTTTTGACTCATTGTCTCACTCTCAGAGACTAACGTTAGCTACGGCTGTACCCCGCACCTGAATAATAACGTTGTTGGGCATTGGTGTGAAGGTGCATTAGCGCAACAAAAGCAACGTGAAGGCTGCTTGAGTTTTGATCATATGGTATGCATTCGCCCGCGACACCAACAGAGGAAATGGTCGCGCCGGCCATTCTGTTCAACAGTCGCAGCGTCTGAGTTGTTGGAGAGTTGACGTTAGAAACCCTATGGGTTCGATTCATCGATAACGTTTGCAAGGTCCCCACAGCCGGACACCCACCTCAGGTACGAGTTAAGTGCCGCTCTCAATGCATTGAGGTCCTTGGCGCACACTGTGATCTGCAGATCCCTTTTTGTCAGCTTCATGCAAACCTTTGATCTCTCCCCGGTAGAACAATGTGTTTCTGGCTTCAGAGCCTGATAGATCGCTTCCGCTCTCTTCTTTGAATCCAACCTCAGCACGATTTCAGCTCTCGTGTCCTTCAAGCTCACACACCGCACACTTCCTGCGAGACGCTACGTGAGGAAACGAGACGCACGCCTTAGGCCTATGACGCCCCGCAGACTCATCTTTCCTCTTTGAATGAGGAAGACATCTGGAGACTGCTCCCACAAAACGGTTTGTTGGCGGGGTTCGCATTCTCCAGTGCTCATGGCGATGACTTGGACTCTTCCGAGGCCTCTTGTGTCTTTGTTCTTCTGACCCTTCTCTTTCGTGGTTCTGTTTCTTTCTTCTCGGCAGTTTCTTTGCGCGTTTCGACTGGACCCGAGGTCTTGGCCACTGTCCCCAGAGCTACTCCTCCGGTCGCGCGTCTAGCAACTTCTCCTAATTCTGTCTGCGCAATGTAGGCTCCTCCAGCAAACTTGTACCCACATTTGGAACAAAACCAGACGCCAACCGATTCCCGCCTCACAGCCATAATGTGGCATCGCGGGCATTCGCTTCGCTTTCTCAGATTACTGACGATCTCAGCGTATCTCTTTCTCGCAACTGTCCCATATCTCGGCCCTAGGCTTCCTGCTGGGCCGACCTTCGCCGTTCTGGTCATGTCTTCGCCGCCTCAATCACCTTAGAACGAATCTCAGGCGCTTTCGAGAGAGCGAGCTTGATGCCTTCTCTAACCTCTTCAACTGCAAGTGTTCCGGATCCTCCCTTTTGCATTGCACATATTCGACCGTGGTTGTCTGATATTACTGTGAGCCTGGCACTCATCACTTGCTCCTCATCAAGTGACGGGTCAACAACCAACGCTTTGTCGATTTTCGCCAAGGTTATGGCAATTGGTTGGCTTTGAATAGGAAGCGGCTTCAGTTCTTGTCTGAAGACAACTTCTCCGTCTTCCACATCGTATTTGTTCATCTTCGCGCTGAGAAGTGCTGCGAGGGAAGCTATCGAGGAGGCATCTATCAGGTTTCCATCATGATCTAGCACATAGACGTCAACAAACACTACGAAGGTCTTCTTCCCAGGTTGAATGCATAGCGACTTAAGGTCTATTGCCTTTGATTCTCTGATGCCTCTGTCAACGACTCTCGCCAATTCAATTGCATTCTCATTTGGAGGACCGGGCTCAAAAGACGGGGATGCCAAAGGAACGAGTTCTGCGTTCACAACAAGCACGCCTTCGTCCGGCGTATCTGGGAATGGTTCTCCTTGCTGCACCTTCACACCGACAAGTACCTTGGTTTTTCCCAGGTTGATTAGTGCCGATCCGCATGCTCTTTCAATTACGCCTGTCTCGAGTTTCATTTCTCTGAATTCGTGAAGCCCTCGATCATCCATTCTCTTCCCGAGAGCCAGCATGTCTTCGATTGTTTTCTGCCCTATTCTTGCCACGGGCGGAATCTGTGGTGTCGATGACAATATCTATTGTCCCTCGCTTTTTCCTTGCTCGTTCTTTTTCTCTACTTCCTCTTTTATGGAGAGGTATCTCTGTTTCAGTGTTGTTTTTTGTTGCTCGTGAATTGCATGACAGGTTCTGACGGCCATCTCGAACGCTGTCTCGAATTCCTCAGGTGTCAGGCTGCCATCCATCTGAATCAAGGTAACGGTGTTAGATCGAGGCATGACCGCCACAGGCAAATCTGCCTCGCCTTGCTTATCTTCTGCATCAGAGAGATCCAAAGCGATCTTGCCTGCGATTTTTCCTACCGCGCACGCTGCGACTAGGCCTCGCATGGGGATACCCGCATCAGCCAGGGCCAACGAGGCCCCCGTTATGCCGGCGCATCTACTTCCACCGTCTGACTGCAACACTTCAATGAATAGATCAATTGTTGTACGGGGATAGTACTCCGACAGAACGGCCGGTTCAAGCGCCTCTCTTATCACTTTTGAGAGCTCCTGTTCTCTGCGTGATGGGGCAGGTGACTTCCGTTCAGTTACTGAGAACGGAGCCATGTGATACCGGCATCTCAGTACGGCCCTGTGAGGTAACGCTATATGCTTCGGATGTGCTTCTCTGGGGCCGTACACCGCGGCCAAGATCTTGTTCTTACCTTGTTCTATGTAAGCAGATCCATCGGCCTTATCTAGAAGCCCGATCTCCATTTTGATCGGACGAAGCTCATCCAGTTTCCTTCCGTCTATTCTTAGACCGTTCTTATCAATCAACTCGACTGGTTTCTCTCGTGACTTCACTCTGTTCACCTTTCCTCCCGGTGCCAAGCCTGGCCTGTATGCGGTCGGTCAATCCCTGGGTGTGAGCCTCGCGTTCAATCATTCTTATCGCTTGGATGGCCGTATTTTCCGCGTCTGGGTGCTTTGCTGAGACCAAAACCGTTCCGTTCTGCCCGACCATTATGTGTGCTCCTGTCTCCTTCTTCAGGATAGCTATCATTGAACCCTTCTTGCCGATTAGTCTCGGGATCTTGGCTGGGGATATCTTGACTATTCTTCCGCTTGTGACCTTTCCAAGTCCAGGTCCCTTAGCGGTAATCAAGGGGTCGCGGGTTCTATCGAAGGCAAGAACTTTGCACACGACGAGATCTCCTACCCCAAACGTCTTAGAGAGATCCATCCCCGAACGTGGCACTCTTTGCTCGAATACTTCTGAAGCAGGCAACAGAGCGGGATATGGTGCGTCGATGCCAACCATCCATCCTGACATGACGATGTCAACGATCCGTCCAACAACTACGTCGTCAACGCGGGGCACATAACACCCTTTTAGCGGAACGACACCCAGCTTGTCTCCATCGATCTCTACTACGCCGACCTTAGAGGAAAACAGCTTGTCACCTTCTCGGTGAGTATTCTCTCCGGATGTGTACTTCCCCTCTGCGAGAATCTCACCTGGCGCGACAAGTTGCTTTCTCTCAACATACAAGGTCAAGCTTTGAATTCACCGTTTCTAGCTGGAATGGAGAACGAAGAAGCTACTGTCTACTTTAAGATTGCGGTTATTTGTTGTCTGCATACAGGACTTCGTGTTTCAGAACTCTGCTTGTTGTGCCGTCAGGCTAATGAGAACCAATCTTGTATAGGTATATTGTGTGTCCGTGTGGCTTTTCCGAAACTTCTACTGGCTTCCAGTCCTTAATCGAGAAGTCATGAGACACGACTCTTGAATTTGGTTTCAGCTCTCTTTCGAGTTTTGGTTTCAGCTTCTCATTGGCACTTGTTGTCAGGTAAAGGGTCACCACGTTTGCTTTTGACAGATCTACGTCGAAAAAGTCCCCATGGATGATCTGTGCCCTTCCCTCAAGATTAGATCTCTTCAGTTGCCCTCTGGCCGTAGCCACTAGGTCTTCTCTGAGCTCAACTCCAAATGCCTTCGCAAAATAGTCCCTGACGGCCATTAGAACTATTCGTCCGTCACCACATCCTAGATCAAAGAGCACGTCACCTTTCCTAAGCTGAACCATGTCCAGCATCTTACGAACAACGTCCTCAGGAGAAGAAACGTAGGGGGCGACACTCAAAGTCTCACACAACCGCATTCCCGTGTCATACGTCGATTCGCAAATATATGTGTGAAGCATAAGAGTTTCGCAGAATTGAGGCCTCTTGGAGCTTAGCAAGAAGGAGTTTCAGAAGCAGCTTAGCTGCGAATTAGCAAGATCTATCTGCAACAACATGTGCGAAGGCTGCGGAGGCACTCGTCCAGGAGAATGAGAAAGAGTATCTGGAACTATGCGGCCAATCATGTGATCGTTGTACTCTGAGCAAAAAGGCAAGAGAGGAATGGAAGAAGGCCGTTGAGAAAGCAGGTCTGATTTGCGGAGAAAAACAATCGGAAGTCTATAGGTGAATCTTGCTATAGGAAGTGAATTGCAGCACCATAATGTTTCTCTTACGGTCCCTACCGTAGATTCTTTCACTTGAGGATCTTGGCCTGAACTGTACCCTGCGTCAGCTTGCCTAGCCTGTCAATGAATGATCCGTACAAGCCTGCTGGCATTTCGACCACGCCAATCCAAGACCCATCTCGCTGCCATTCTTCTTTTGTTATGGTTCCAAAATTCTTGACAGCGCCATATGCCTTCGCCGCGTGTTCAGCGAATATCTTCACCGCGACGCGCATCTGCTCGATCTTTAGAGGAATTATTGGCCTCAGGTCCTCTATGATTGTCTTTGCCTGTTCTTCCGTGCTTTTGAATGGATCTACTGAGATTCGTATTTGAGACAGGGCCTGTTCTATTCTCAACGCAGGATGAGGTGTTCCGGTTCTTGGGTCGATGCAATGTCTTGCCAAAAACGCGACTATCTGCTTCCTTTTGTCCTCGATCAGTTGCCTTCTCTGCTCCGTGGTGAGCTGGAGTTCTCCTCTTCTTAGGATCTCGTCGGCGATCTTGACGACGTCAGTCGTTCCGAAGTATTTCTGAAGTTTTTCTGTAGAGGCTCGAGTCCCTTTATTGGCGTCTGAGTATATCTCTTCTATGACCAGAAGCTGCGTGACTGGCACTTGCTTGCCCATTCTGAAGCTGAGGGCCTCTTCTGGCTTGACTAGAACCTCAAATCGGTCTCCTTCGACTGAGAGTCTTGCGGTTGTGTATTTCTCACTCATATGGAACCCCGCTCCCAACCGTTCTTCTCTAACTATGAACAGCCTTAACTCTTTTTTTCCTCTACCTGGACCGAATCTGGCGATAGAGGAATCGAAAAGGCAGGAGGGACGGAGTGTGTAAGCTCACTTTGATGGCGTTTTCTTCCCCGAGTTGACCTTTTTGAGATACTTATCTATCTCGTCTGTTGTGAGCTTCCTGAACTTACGGGTTGCCATTGGCACTGTTGCCACCCTTATCTTCTGCGCGTCAATCTTCTCCTCTGATATTTCCACCATGCACCTCAATGCAAGCAGGATAGCATCGTCAAGCGTAAGATCCTCGCGGTATTCAGCTTCAAGGATTTTGTTGGCAGCCTCGCTTCCGAAGCCTATTGACCAAGCCTTGAATGCCCAGAAGGTTCCACTCGGATCAGTCCAGAAAAGCCTTGGCCCCCTCTTGTCCACTCCCGCGAAAAGCTCAGAGATTCCAAAAGGGCGCACTCCGGCATGTTGAGTATACATCTGCTTTATTTCACCGATCCTACGCGTGAGAATCTCAATGTCCACCGGTTCGTCGTACATGAGTCGATTACTCTGGGCAAAGATTCTAGCCTGGTCGACAAGGATATGGGCATCACAACTCAGGCCAGCAACTGCTACACCCACATGGTCATCTACTTGAAAGATTTTGAGCATGAACGAAAGATCTTGAAGCTTTGACATCGCTCTCTCTTCTGCCGCAAGGACGACTCCTTCAGGTGAAGTCATCCCTAGGACGGTTGCACCTTTCTTGACGGTTTCGGCCGCATATTCAACTTGGAAGAGCCGGCCGTCAGGTGAGAAGACTGTGATCGCACGGTCATATGCACCGGGAACAGCAAACATCGACAAATCTTGATCACTTACCTCGACGCAAGACTTGCTTCACCTGAGATCCACCACCCTAAAACCTTTTCCTTGCCACGCGCGCTTCAGTACGCGCCAACACGCAACTACTTGAGTGTAATGTCCAGTGCGACCTGGTACCAGTTAGGGCCTGTGCTCCTAACAACTCTGCCGTATTCGATGGAGAAATATCGTGGTTGAGTCTTCAGTTTCCGGGTGACTTTCTGGATGATCTTTTGGATTGGATCTTCATTCTTGTGCGCATAGGTAAAGTCGTAGTAGTGGATTGTTCCTCCTTCTTGACCTATCGCAGCTGCGGCAGATTTGAGATAGAGATATGATTTCTCCGGCAGAGGCATCACAATTCTCTGTAGACGCTTTTGAAAGAAGGATTCAATGACCTCTTTCGACTCACCAAGAATAGCTGTGACTGTGCCCCTGACACGGTTTGACCTTATGTTTCTAAGCTGATATTTGATGGCATCAGAGTTCAAGTCCACTGAGTACACATGTCTCTTCCCTGGCTGTTTGGCGATCCTGATTGAGAAGCACCCCACACCTGAGAACATGTTCACAATGTTCTCATGTTTTGCCGAGTTCCTGCAAAGTTCTGAAATTCGAGTCCTCTCGTGAAGAAGTCGCGGAGAGAAGTACGTCTTAGCAAGATCCACTTCGAAGACACATCCATGCTCTCTATGTGAGGCTACCGTCCTTTTCTCTCCGCATAGCCACTCTAGTCTGCGCGTCCGGAAGTCGCCTTCAACCGCGCCTACTTGCCTCAGAACCGTCTTCACATGAGGTAGATGGTTTCGGAGGGCGTTCGCTATGAGAAAGCGATCTGCTTCGAGTGGTTCGTGGATCTTGATGACTGCCACATCGCCAACAAGATCAAACCCCTTCACCGCCAACTCTATCCTGTCTTCAGGAAGAACGCCTTTCAGCGCTTCCGCGACCACTCGATGCCTACGCCCCATGTCCTTCTCGTTCTCCTCAAATAACAACATGAGCGAGTAAGTGTTGCGATGAATCGCATGTCGAATACGTTGAGGTGCCCTCAATAAAGATAGGTTGTTTGACAGCTCGGATCAACTTCTGGTCCACGTAGAAGTATTTATTATCAGCCAACTTGCTACTTACCGAACGTTGCGTACATCTCGGTCAAACTGAAGGTTGCCTGGAGCATGAGCAAAGACGAGACCCCTTCGAGTGAGAACTCAAAGGAGACTGCAGGTATTCAGTATGAATGTGTCAGTTGCGGTACGAAGGTAAGTGCAGAACAACTGGCGGTAACCCCTGAGATAAAGTGCCCCATCTGCGGATATCGCATTTTGAAGAAGGCAAGGCCTCCTATAGTTCGGCATCTCAAGGCACGGTAGAGAAGCTGCTCAGTTCGATTTGAGACAACTATGACGAACAAGAGTCCCATGCGTGGCAATCTGTCACATGTGCGGCACCAATGTGGCAATCGAGTGCCAGTTGCTAAGTCTTCGAGGAGAAACTTGCCACACCGCCGAGACAGATTTTGGGACGAGATTCTTCACCTTATACAACACCTGTCTTTCGCGCGCTGGACCTCTCGACTCGAAAGGTGACGTGTACGCGACGACCTGATCGCTGGCAAAGCTTCCGATATCTTAGAGTTGCTGTGGACTATCCTACTGGTATTCATTGGAAATGCGTCTGTTGCGCGACATGTTGCCAAAATACCTCAACACACGAGCGTTGTGTTAGAATATTGCCACAAGAAGTTTCAAGGATCTGCCTTGAAACTGGCCTCAAGTCACAGGAATTCTCAGTTCGATTTGCAGACTCTCCTCCCTACACTCACGAAATGCGAAAGTCCAATGGCAAGTGTCTTTTCCTTCAAAGAGGGGCGTGTTCAATCTACAACGTTAGACCGATAACTTGCGTCTTCTACCCGTTCTTTCTGAATCGGAACGATGACACGCGTTTCAGGTTTGAACTCACCCCAGAAAGGTGCAAGGGACTTGGCCTAGCATCTGAGTTGTCAAAAGAATACTTTCGTCACTTATTCACCATTGCCAAGCAACATCTAGAGCTAGCGGGAGAGGATTTGGTTTTATAGCCGGACAGCGAGATCAATAGTCCGTTCGCAAGAGTGACAGTCTTTGTCAAAGCCAGACAAGTATGAACTTCTCGCTGAAACTGCGAAAAGAAGAGGCTTCTTCTGGCCGTCATTTGAGATCTATGGCGGAGTGAGCGGCTTCATAGACTATGGCCCGCTGGGCATTGGTCTGCGGCGAAAGATAGAGGAGAAGTGGCGGGACTTTTTCATTAGACGCGAAGGACTCTTGGAGCTAGATACGCCGATAATAGTTCCCGAGAGAGTCTTCGAGGCATCTGGACACGTTGAACACTTCAAAGATCCCGTCGTTGAATGCGTGGCGTGCAAACGATCTTATCGAGCTGACCACCTTCTCAAGGAGAAGACCAACATCGATGCTGAAGCGCTGTCAATCGAGGAAATGGATAGAGAGATCAGAAAGAACCTTTTGCGATGCCCCGAGTGTGGTGGAGAGCTCTCAAAACCGAAGCAACTCGGAACTATGTTCAAAACCACTATAGGACCATACGTCGAGTCAACAGCATATGGAAGACCTGAGACAGCACAGGGAATCTTCATTGACTTCAAGCGTCTATACGAGATTGGAAGGGAAAGACTCCCACTTGGAATCGCTCAGATTGGGCGCAGCTTGAGGAATGAGGTGTCTCCCAGACAGGGCCCCCTCAGACTTAGAGAGCTTAACATGATGGAGTTCGAGTTCTTCTTTGATCCAGAGAATGTTCACTCCAGTAAGTTCGAAACGGTGAGGGCTGAGGTCCTACGACTGGTGCCGGCTGAAAAGAGGCTGAAAGGTGATGAGGAACCACTCTCAGTCACAGTTGGAGAGGCACTTGAGCGAGGGTACATCCTGAACCCCTGGTCCGCCTATTTCATGGTTCAATCCAAACGATTCGTTGATGCCATAGGGATTCCACCGGACAGGCAAAGATTTCATGAGAAGCTGCCACGCGAGCGGGCTCACTACTCAGCTCAGACATATGACCATGAGGTTTTGCTTCACCGGTGGGGGTGGGTTGAGCTGGCTGGCCACGCGTATAGAACTGACTTCGACCTTAAGGCACACATGGAAGGCTCTGGCGTCGACATGAGAGTATTCAAACCATATGACCGGCCAATAAGAAAGACTGCGAAGAGACTGATTCCACATCTTCCTGTCCTCGGTAAGAAATTCGGCGAAAAGACGAAGAGAATTGCGGAAAAGATCATTCGACTAGATCCCAATGTCGTTGAGAAGACCTTGGACGCACAAGGCTATGTCGAAATCGAAGGCTGCAAAATCGGTCCAGAAGACGTCAAGATAGTTGAGGAAGTTAGTGAAGAGACTGGAAGGAGATTTGTTCCCCACGTGGTTGAACCTAGCTTCGGTTCCGACCGCCTTCTTTATGCTGTCTTGGAGTACGCCTATTCCAGAGAAAACGACAGAGTTGTCCTCCGTATTCCAAGAGACATGGCACCAGTGCAGACAGCAGTCCTTCCTCTCATGGCTAAGGATGGCCTGGCGGAGAAGGCTCTCCTATTGTACGAGGCGCTTTTGGATGGAGGTTTTGATGTCGAGTACGATGAAACTGGTTCGATCGGTAGACGATATGCAAGATCAGATGAAGCGGGAATTCCTGTCGCCGTTACGGTTGATTACGACACTTTGAAAGATGACACGGTGACTCTGAGGAATAGAGACACGTGGAAACAGGTTAGGGCCAAAGCTACAGACATTCCGCATCTATTGAGAGCATACATTCACGGAGAAAAGGAATTCGATCAACTGGGTGAGATGGTTCCGGGGAACAGCGCAGCTTAGGCCAGATTAGATACTTTTTTAACGCCGCTTTGACAAGCCCTTTCTATGAACCATTTGGTGCCTTTCCGTTGACGTTCCCCATCGAAACTGAGGCGACAATTAGACGAAGAATGCTCACTATCTGCAATGATCACGGAAGAAAAGTCGTTGACATAACCCGTCAGCTTGTTCAGATGCTAGATGCTCTGGCAGGGGGAAAGGGGAAGGAGGCAAAATCCAACTACGATCAGATGCTAATTATGATAGAGGAAACTGACAAACTCAAAGCCACTCTGCTAACAGAGGTCGCTTCAGTCGGAAGCCTTCTAATAAACCGAGAAGATTTCCTTCGACTCATTTTCAAGGTCTCCGAGATCGCCGACATAGCGGAGGCTGTCGCGTTCAGACTTGACGGCATTATGGCCAAGAAATGGAAAGTTGACAGCAAGCAGATGAAAGCAATCGCCTCGCTGATGGGATTGGTTTTGGAGGAGATGGTTAGACTGCGAGATACCATGATGTCTCTCAACCTTAATCCTGACAAAGCGATGCAACTGTCCAAATCCGTTGAGGCTGTTGAGAGAAAGATTGATTTCGAACACAGAAACCTAGACCTGGAACTCCTCGCTAGCAAGTCCTCCATTCAATCTGTACTTCTCCTCAGAGATATCGTCCAACGCCTCGAAGCAATGGCCGACACTGGGCTTGACGTAGTGGATCTGGTAAGGGTCATAGCTGTTGTCGGCTAGGAACTGAAAACATGTCGAAACCTATCGAAGCAGAGCTAGTAGGTGCTCGCCTCATCGTCTGGGACCCCAAAGACAGCGTGGCGCTGTACAGGTCAGGATTCTATGGCAAACCTGTTGGCTTGCCGAAACCAAAGCCTGACCAAGACTTCGACGCACCTCTAATGCTTGATCTAATGGAAGGTCTCTACTTGCTTGAAAAGAAAAAGCTGCGCATTGTGGACCCAGCAACCGGAAAATCGATCAATAAAACGCTCCTGTCGAAGCTAGCAGCCAGAATCTATCAAGGCTTCAACCCGGCCTACAAGGTCTACAAGCACCTACGAGGCAAAGGGCTAGTAGTTGGCCCGGGGATTAGGTTCGGCGCAGATTTTGCGGTCTATGAACGGGGGCCTGGGATTGATCACGCTCCATTTCTCGTATCAGTGAAACAGAAACACGAGACTATGGGCACGTTTGAAATCGTCAGAGCAGGCAGACTTGCCACCACGGTCAGGAAACAGTTTACGATAGCCGTTCCAGATCCGAAAGATGGAGAGATTGACTATCTTGTTTTCGGCTGGTTCCGAGCCTAGAACCCACAGGAAAGCGCCAACAGATGAGAATTCAATTTCATGGGATTGTGCTCTTCAGGACCCTTCTCTCTGATACGTCTACAAGCAAATCAACAGTTTTCAAAACTCTTTTAAGGGATAAGACTGTACGACGTGGGAAAGCGGTTCTTGCAGTCTGAGTCTGGGCATTCGTCTGGGTGAAATGTTTGGCTGATACCAAGGTCGGAATACTAGGCTACGGTGTATATATTCCGTGGCAGAGAATTCAGACGGAAACGATTGTGAGAGCTAGAGAAAGAGGAAAGAAAGACCTCGGAGAAATCGTGGACAAGGTCAGGAACGGCCTGCTGCTGAGATACAAAGCAATTGCTGGCCACTGTGAAGACACCATCACCATGGCCACTGAGGCGGCTGAGAACGCCCTCAAGATGTCAGAAATCAAGCCTGAAACCATAGGAACAGTCATCGCTGGATCTGAGTCGAAACCATATTCAGTCGGCCAGATTGCCAGGCATGTGGCGTCGTTCGTGGGTGTAGGCAATGATGTTTTCACAGCTGATCTGGAGGGAGCATGCAACGCCGGCATGCAAGCAGTCAGCTTCGTCGAGTCTGACATAAGGGCGGGCAAAATCGAATATGGCTTGGCAATCGGATCAGATATCGCTCAGGCTCCCAGAGGAGACCCATTGGAGTATGCCGCAGGCGCAGGTGCTGGCGCGTTCGTGCTAGGAAAAGAGGGCGACTTTGTTGCAACCATTGAGGATATCGCACCTTACTCAAGTCTAACAATGGACTTCTGGAGAAGGGAAGACGTTCCAGTGCCTTCCCATCTCGGCAGAACAACTGTCGATGCGTATATTCAGCATGTGACAGGAGCCATGGCTCATTTGCTTCGAAGGCACAAAGACATGAGAATCAGAGATTTTGATTATGTTACCTTTCACCAACCGTCAGGGTACATGCCTCTGAAGGCATGCAAATCTCTGCTACAACCATCTCCGAATCCCGCTGGCAGCGACATAGTTGAGAGAATGAAGCTCACCGAAGAGGATATAGAGCAAAAAGTCAAGCCATGGCTTCGCGTTTTGGACACTGGCAACACCTATGCAGCTTCGACACCGATCGCGGTTTCATCGATACTGGACAAATCAAAGCCGGGCGAGAATATTCTGGCCGTTTCCTATGGCTCTGGCGCATATGCTAATGCCACGTGGATCAAGGTTCAAGACGGAATCACAAGAAAAGCTGGATTGGTACCCTCAACTCAAGAGTATGTGGACAGAAAGGTGGAGATACACCTTCAGACATATCATGATCACATACTTGAGAGACTCAGAAGGATGAGGAAATACTTCGAATCCTATCGACTAATTGGAGACATAGAGCCGATCGGATCAGAAAAAGCGGAAATCCTTCTCTGCGACGGATGCAAAAGAGTGTACTATCCTGCTCGAAGCAAGTGTCTTCAATCTGACTGCAAAGGTGGCCTAGAGAAGAAAGCTTTGCCCAAACATGCTAGGCTCAAATCATTCAGACAGCTCTCCCTAAAGGAGAGATGGATTACCAACTACGATGTCATCAAGAATGGACAAGCTGTTCTCGTGGATTGTACGATGAGCGATCTCAAACTTGGAATGCCACTTGAGGCCGTGACGAGAAGGCTAGACTATGAAGGAAAGAATGGGCTAATCATATACGGCCCCGCCTACAGGCCAGCCTTCCGCGACAAGACAGCACACTTCAACTAGGACCGATCAGAGCGATCACACTGAGCGCGCTCTATCACAAGCAGTAAGCAAGACAGTCTTTGCTTGAAGCCAAGAACGAACAGCTTCCTTCCCAGACCCTCTTGTGCACAGCCCTCCCAACCAACGGCAATCAGCTGCAAGGCTGATCTAACTCTCTCACGCATGCAGGCGGCGCGATCTAGTTCTGCGACAGACGAAGAAGGACACAATCGTCACAAAAAGAAGCAATGATATCCCGAAGCTGGAGAACAGTCCGTCACGAAGAAGAGCTTTGGATCGTACCGATCGTATCAGGGATTCATTGTAGATCAGCAGTGCAAGTGCCGTAGTCTCAGTATTGGGACTGCCCATCGGCATTCCTTCTCCATTAGACAGTGCAGCCAACCCTCCGTCACTTCGCTGCATACTCCAAAGGTGATTTTCCACATCATTGAATGCTGCGAAACTCATCATCAGAATTCTCGATGTGTAGAGCAACAAGGCGAGCTTTTGATTGCTGTAGAATCCATCAACCATAGTGAATGACCAGTCATCTAGTCCTTTCCCGCTCCAAAGAGAGATCGCTTGATGGAATGAGCGATAGGCCTCACGAGTTCTTCCTTGTAGAAAGAACTGCAGGACTCTGTAGCATATCAGATCTGCATACAGGCCATAGGAGACCACTAGAGAATCGTGTCTCCTTGCCATTACAACATGCTCTGACGAAGATTCGACCATGTAGTCGACCGCATTCCTTATCATCGGTATTTGATCTCCCATTACAACTTCGAAGAGGTCAGAAGGTGGAATTCGATACCTCCGTAGTGCGGATCTGATCCGAACTGATAGATCCGGCCTGAATGGTTCAAGCGCATAGGCTGCAAACAGATTGTCCGAGTAAAGCCAATAGGTCTGGCTGTATAGCCACTTGAAATTCTTGAACTCGGCCGTCAGCCAGTGTTTCCCTGGATCATCACTTTCGTATATGAGATCAATGGTCGGATTGAACCGTTTCGTGAGATAGTCAACAGCTTTGCTGATTTGAGGTTGAAAGGTTGAATTAGCATATGCTGGAGTAACTGAAGACATGTTGGGGAATAGGAGAAGAAATGCGATAGTGCAGCCAATTCCTCTCATTCGATCGCCAGGATCAAGGCGGGAGCCAATAGATGGCTTGTTGCTTGTGGAAACAGTTCCGTTCAATCTGCTCTACTAGTCGTTGATGCCGTATACGCCGAGGTATTCCAGTATCATGCTCAGGGGGGCGTTTTCCTCGAATTCCAGTTTTCCTGATCCGAAAAGCCAACTCAGCCAGCCTGTGTCATACGTAACGTATCCTCTAAACGTTACTCGAGCGTTCGTTGGATATTTCCCAACAAGAACTTTGAGAGGTTCCGTTAGTACTACGCGAATCCTCAGAGTCGCCTGTCCTCCTGAAGGAATCTCGAGGCCTTCCATTATGTCTCCATATCCTACGCGGTTTCCTTTCGGATCTATTATGTCCACGTGCCCTCCGGTGACGTGAACTGTTGTGAGATAGCCGTTCTTGAGTCGGTAGCTGACTGCGTAGGTCGTCTGATCGAGTTTCGATGTTCCTTGGTAGGTCACTGTCAGTCCTATCATGGACATGAGCACGAGGATTCTCCATACAGGAGTCGCCATCTACGACATATCTCCAACCTAGAAAACATGTGATGCTGTTGATAAGCTTAGCACAGAAAACATGATTAAACCTGGCCTTGTTTTGGATTGTGGGAAGGGTGCAAAGGAATGACGTCGTTGGATTACGTGTGGCTCTTTTGCGTTGCCTGCGGAAAGAGACTCCCCGCCGATAGCGAGGCGTGCAAATGCCCTGACTGTGCTGGAAGACTTGAGATAGGCTATGACTACGCCAAGATTCGAGAGACTGTGAATCGAGACTTGTTTCGCACCAGAGGACAGCAGAGTATGTGGAGGTATCATGAGCTTCTCCCTGTGAATCAGAATAGCATTGTCTCACTTGGGGAAGGAACAACTCCACTTGTTGCGGCGGATCGTCTCGGTAGAGAGCTTGGAATGACTCGGCTCTTTCTGAAGCTTGAATATACTTGTCCTAGTGGATCCTTCAAAGATAGAGGATCTTCACTTCTGTTGAGCAAAGCGAGAGAAATCAAGGCGAGCACAGTTGCAATAGACTCGTCTGGAAACGCGGCAGCATCTTTAGCTGCCTACTCAGCCAGGGCAGGGATTTCATGCTATGTTTTCACGCCATCATATGCTAGCGCAGGGAAGGTGGTTCAGGCAATCGCGTATGCAGCGAAAGTAGTCAAGGTGGATGGTACCAGAAGAG
>JALHTG010000080.1 GCA_022865705.1 Candidatus Bathyarchaeota archaeon
ATACTCGATGTTCCCGAGCGATGGGTAGGCCGATCTATTCAGGACATAATAGATTTTCGATTCTCGCTGATTAGAGGGAAGTCCAGATGCGACATCTATGACGCAAGTCAAGGGGGAAGGCTTGTCGATACGTTGCAGGAGCTCGCTATGGGTGTCAGTCCAACAGATTCTGAGGCGTCTTTCGAAGGCAGACCGAGGAAGATTCTGTCTCTGAGTGAGGATGCTTCACCCTTCGGTCCGTCAGCATTGCTGCGATCATTCAGAATATCAAATGTGAGCGTCGATCAAAGGATCGAAGATGCGTATTATGACAGGGACTTGAAGGCGGCAGAAGCGATTTCTGAGCTATACGATGATGGGGTCCTTGTCTCACAGATACAACGAGCGTTCAGTGTCGGCATGTTTGGAGTCGGAGCCAGACGAAGACTAGTGCCCACTCGATGGAGCATAACCGCAGTAGACAGCACTCTGTCCCTCAGATTCGTTGAAGAGATCAAGCAGTACAACACCATTGACGATTTCAGAGTATACACCTTCTGCAACCTAGACAACATTTTCGTCGCCGTTCTCATGCCAGAGAACTGGAAGTTTGAATGGATAGAGGCATGGTTCCCGGGAACGACGTGGAATCCGAGTGAAAGCACGAGTTCAGCCGTTCTCATGGGTGACTCTGAAGACTACTGGGGGCGAAGAACATACGCCAGTGTAGGCGGCTGTTATTATTCCTGCAGGCTGGCTGTATCTGAAGTTCTCAGGAATGAGTGCAGGCAAGCTTCAGCCCTAGTCTTGAGAGAGATCCACCCGGGATACATACTTCCTGTAGGAGTCTGGAACGTGAGGGAAAGCGTTAGGGCCGCTTTGAAGACAACTCCCAGAAGATTCACCAGTCTTGATCCTGCGCTCAACTTCGCGATGTCACAGTTGACAATTCCTCTACGAAAGTGGGTGGCGTCAAGCACGCTTCTAAGGCAGGCTCTATATCAGCGGAAAATAACCGACTACTCCAATGTTTGAAGGTCATCTGATGGAATACGGTATTGTGCGTTGTAAGACTGCACTATCACCCAGCAGACTTCCCGGATTAGCTTATTCCCTTAACCCGTACTTTGGATGTGAGCACGGTTGTCTGTACTGCTACTCGCCCTCAGTATTTCGAAGTGAAGCTGTCGCTCGGTCATGGGGAACCTTTGCCAAAGGCAAGAGCAACATAGCTGAAGTGTTGGCTAGAGAACTTCAGCACAAGGAGAAAGGAACGGTTGGTGTAAGCACAGTCACAGACCCTTATCAACCGATCGAGTCTAGGCTTCAACTTACCAGAACATGCATACAACTCCTCAAGAAACATGATTTCAAAGTGTCTATACAGACGAAATCGTCTCTTGTTCTGAGAGATTTGGACATGATCTCGGGACCAAAGTTCGAAGTAGGCGTAACCATTACGACTCTGGATTCTGCGCTTGCGAACAAGATGGAGCCACGAGCGTCTCCCCCTGATGCACGGCGAGAAGTCCTTGAGCGTTGTCATGACAAGAAAGTGGAGACGTGGATTTTTCTCGGTCCTATCATTCCACATTTGAATGACGATAGAGAAAGCCTGGAGAGGATCATCCAGGTTGCAAAAGCAACTAACAGCAGAATCCTCTTCGACAAACTAAACCTTAGGCCATGGGTAATGGAGAATCTTACCTCTTTCTTGGCCAAAGAAACCCCAGACTCGCTCGAGAACCTGCCCGCGCTTCTGAGTGCAAAATCAGACTACTGGAGAAGAACTTCCGCTGTGGTAGAGTCAATCTGCAGAGACCTAGATGTCAGATGCGAACGAGCGTTCCCTGCGATCACACAATGACAAGAAATATGACTTGGGTGGTTCGCTGAAGAGGTTGAGTAGAAACAACGCTGACGTGCTCGAACCTTCGCCGGTATATCATCGAGAATTTCGTTAGCAGCTGCATCACATTAGTTCTAGAGTTCAAGAGTCTTATCCAGTTTTGAGAGGTTTTCGACTCCATTCTTTCTTATGACGACGATGTCTTCAATCCTGACTCCACCCAGGCCAGGCTTATAGAGTCCTGGCTCGACAGATGTGACATGCCCCTCTTTCAGATTTTCATCGACAAGAACAGACAGGTTGGGCCTCTCTCCTATCGTAAGCCCTATGCCATGTCCGAGTGAATGTATGAATCCGTGGGTCCGAGCTTCTTCGTCTCCCCTTGTCACGTCGCGCTGCGTCTTGTACCCTTTCTTTTCAAATATGGAACAAACTAACTCTGTCACGGTCTTTGCGTTTGCTCCTTCACGCAAGTTGTCCAGTGCTGTGAGTTGAGCCTCCAGCACTGTTTCGTGCATTGATTTGATTTCCTTTGAGGGCTTTCCCACAACGTACGTTCTCGTAGTGTCAAAGCAGTACCCCCCAGGCTCCTGCGGGAAAATATCGAAAACAATTGGCTCACCTTCTCGGATTGGATCAGATTCTGCTCCTCTATAGTGAGGATCTGCAGATCCTGTTCCAGCAGCAAAGATTGTGCCTTCTATGTCAACCAGGTTTTCTTCAGCGATGAATCTTCTAATGTGCCTCTTGATCTTGCCAACTGTCAAAGGTTCACCCTGATATAGCACATCTGTTCCCTGAACTGAACTGTTTCTCAAAACCTCAAGAGCCCTTTCCACCACTTTCTCTGTTCTTGATCCTACTTCTCGTATCCTGTCGACTTCTGCTCTGTCTTTCGTTTCTCTAAGAACATCTACTAGCGTTGGACGTTTTTCTCCAACTATCTTGTGCCCTTTCCTTCGAAGGGACTCTACTAATGCAAGAGAACTGCTGACTTCGACCTTGCCGTAAAACCCTATTCTGCCCTTTGCTTTGTGCTCTCTAAGCACTTTGTCATATAGAATGACCTGAGCTCTATTCCTTCCGTAGCGCTGGAGAGTTTTCTCATGCTCATATTCTGAATACGTTTCGATATTCTTGATTCGACCTTTTTTTGCACTCCCCACATCAATGTTGCTCACGACTAGTATTGGATCATGCAATCTTACCTTGAGATAGATTCCACCTCGGGCTAGTCCAGCGCCGATGACATAGTAGAGTTCGGGATTTCCAAAAGTGGACTCGCCGGAGACTAAGATGGCGTTCAGATCGTGTTTCTTCATTTCTTGATCTATGTCTGAGAGCATCTCGACTGGCACCTATCTGCTCAATGTAGCATGATTCGGATTCTTGCTCTATAAAACTTCCAGACATTGAACTTCAGGGTCCTCAGAGCTTTTCTATTGTGTGTCGATTCGTGGCTGAATTGCTGAACGCGTTTCACTCGACTTTTCTAGAGTACCAGAGAAATCGCATAATCATATCGAAGATATTTGAATGACCTAGCAAAGTTTAAGAAGGATCTCTTCGCACTTTCCGCCCTAACTCAGGAGTGATTGTGTGAGCTTGAAGAGGCTCGGCAAGATTCTTCATCTCTCAAAAAGCCGAAGCCTCATCGTGAAGCTGACCGCAAAACCATTGATGAATGTTGGATCCGAGGTTCTGGACAGTAAATTGAGAGAAGTGGGGATTGTGCAGGACATCTTTGGCCCTGCCGGTTGTCCCTATGTTTCCATAAGACCTACTCTATCTGATCCTAGTTCTATTGTTGGAAAATTGGTTTACGTCGCGAATTAGGAAACATGGTGAAATCGTGTGACTGACGATTCGGAGACGAGTACACAGACTAGTGTCAGGCCAAGAATTCGACTGTGTCCAGAATGCGGCGGCTCAAAGCTGATGAGAGACTACGAGGCCGCGGAAATAGTGTGCGAAGCATGCGGATACGTCATAGCTGAGAAGCTCATTGACTCAAGACCTGAATGGAGAGCGTTCGACGATGAACAGAGGGCAAAGCGAACACGTGTCGGAGCTCCACTAACCTATACCATCCACGACAAAGGACTCTCAACGATCATTGACTGGCGAGACAAACGTACAGGTGGTAAGAGTCTCACTCCAGCTGAGCGTCTAGATCTCTATAAGCTTAGAAAATGGCAAAGGCGAGTTCGCGTTTCTGATTCCACTGAAAGAAACTTGGCTGTTGCCCTTTCTGAGATGAGCAAACTATCCTCAGGTTTGAACCTTCCTAAGAACATCCTTGAAACAGCCTCAGTCATCTATAGAAGGGCAATTAGGAAGAAGCTGATTCGGGGTCGATCAATTCACAACGTGACTGCGGCTGCAATATACATGTCGTGTAGGCAATGTGGGGTGGCAAGAACGCTTGATGAGATTGCTGCCTCTTCCAATTTGAACAAGAAGGATATTGGTAGAAGCTATAGGTTCATGGTCCGTGAGTTGGAGACCTTTGTTCCTCCCTCTACTTCACACCATTACGCGGCGCGTTTCAGCAACAAGCTGGCGATTAGTGGAAAGGCAGAAGCGATTGCTCTGAAGATCCTTGAGATCGCAAAGGGTATGAAGTTGACGAGTGGCCGAGGGCCGACGGGGATAGCCGCTGCAGCGACATACGTGGCAACAGTTCTGACGAATGAGAGGAGAACCCAGAGAGAGATCGCAGAGGTAGCAAACGTCACTGAAGTAACCATAAGAAACCGGTACAAGGAGCTTCTCGAACGTCTCTTCATAGAGGTTCCACTATAAATCGCATCTATCAGCGAATTCGCTAGGCTTAAGCAACACTCAATTGGCTTATCCATTTTCAACTACCTCATTCTAGTAGCAATGCTTTTTCTTAGGTGTGGTCATTCTCCGCAGAACGGAGCGTAGCGTAGACGAGAACAAGAGAGCTAGCCGGACTAGGAACATTTCAGTTCCTTGCCATGAACAGAAGAGGAGTATTCTATCCGTTCCTTGCCGTCTACGCGTATCAGCAGTTGGGTGCGAATCTTGTTCAAGTCGGACTCTTGAGCGCTCTTCCCATGCTTGCCAGTTCGGTCACACAGCCGTATTGGGGTAGACTTTCAGACAGAATCAGAAAGAGGAAACTGTTCATCGTTCTGGGTGAAACAATCGCTGGGATCGCGTATCTTCTGATGATGAGACTCACAGGAGTATGGTTTCTGATATTGGGATTGACAGTCTTGGAAGGATTCTGGTCAATGAGCAATGTTGCATGGTCGGCTCTTATCATCGATGGAGTGGATCGGTCTGAGCTGGGCCGAGTCATGGGGTACCTCGATACGATCGGTGTTGGAGGTATGGCATTCGGAGTCTTTGTCGCAGGTATCATGTACGATACGATGGGTTTCGCACTCAACTTCGTTGTCTCAGCGGCGATGATGTTCGTAAGCGCTGCGGTAGTATGGGCTTGGGTAGACGACCGCAAGATTGCCACGAAATCCTCTCAGAGGTTGAGTGCTGAGTCGAAAGAGGGTTTGGGCAACCTGCGGATGCTGAAGATGCTCATCTTGACAAGCTCTCTCAGCATGTTTGGGATAAATGGCTTGAGACAGCTGATGATGATCTACATGGGTAGCGGGCTTGGCTTCTCAGGAACCCTGATCGGCACTGTTTCCGCCATAGGGAACCTCACAAACATGGTCTTGGGGCTCCCAGTGGGCTACCTTTCCGACAGAGTAGACAAGAAGAAACTGTACGTCGCAGCGTTGGCCGTAAACGCTTCAGCTCCTGCCGTACTTCTCTACTCAGAAACACCGCTCCAGTTCGTCTTCGTCGCTACTCTGGTGGGGTTGTCGTGGCCACTATCGGAAACAACAGCGTTTCCTATGGCGGGGGAGTTCGCACCAGTCGAAGGCAGAGGGAAATTCCTGGGATACTTCAATGCTGTGAGATATCTGTTCGGGTTTGGGTTACCTCCATTTCTTCTAGGGGGCTACTTGGCTGACTACCTCAAGAAGATGCATGTGTCACAAGGCTTACTTGAAACGGAAGCCTTGATACTGTCGTCCAAAGAGACCTTTGTAGTAGCCTTGGCTATCACGGTGATTGGCCTCCTCCTTTGGATCATTATCCTCAAGAAACAGAAGCCCGGACGTACAGGTACCGACTCGCCCGACCAGCGCACGCCCTAGAACTGACCCGACTTACGAATATATATTCCGTTATTCACTTGATCGAGTTAGCTGTAAAGTGGTGAAAAATGTGCAAATCCGGACGGTTGCTGTGCTTAGTCCTGGAGACATGGGGCATGCAGTAGGACGAGTTCTCAAGGATAGCGGGCTTCGGGTAGTGACCTGTTTGCAGGGCAGGAGCAAGCGAACCAGAGAGCTGGCTCACCGCGCCAATATGGAGAACACATCCAGCCTTGAGGAGCTGGTCAGTCAGTCTGATCTGATTCTTTCAATCATACCGCCTTCGGAAGCTGTCAAGCTAGCGCAGCAAATGGCAACAGTTCTTCGTGCAGTAGGTGCCACTGCCTACTATGCCGACTGTAACGCGATCTCTCCCCAAACAGCTAAGAAGATAGCTGTCATCATAACCGAGGCGGGTGGACGTTTCATAAACGCCTCCATCATAGGCAGTCCGCCTGGCAAGGCAGAACCACCCCGATTATATGTCAGCGGGCCACACGCCTCCATCATGTCTGAGTTGGACGGCAAAGGCATCAAGATTCGACTCATCGGCGACGAGGTGGGACGAGCCTCAGGTATCAAAATGTGTTATGCCGCTTTGACAAAAGGATCCCAAGCCCTATGGATAGCACTTCTCACAGCTGCCGAGGCCATGGGTCTTACAGATGAATTGCGACAAGAGTTTATCAGCAGTCAGTCAAACGTCTATCGACAGATGGAGAGGCAGATACCCGGTACTCCCGTTAAGGCTCGTCGATGGGTTGGGGAGATGGATGAGATTGCCTCCACTTTTGCACAGGTAGGGCTAACTCCCCAATTCCACAAGGCGGCCAGTGAGATCTTCAGATTTGTTGGTCAGACTCGACTGGCAGAAGAAACTCCTGAGAACCGAGATACTAGCCGCACGCTGGAACAGACGATTGGCGTCTTTACCAGATGCCTGAAGAACGCGTAGCAGACTATTGTTTACAGACGCTGTGTTTCACAATGAAATGAATATCGTCGAAGAGGAAAGCGAGTTTCCAGGCTAGACGGGATAAGGAAGCAATTCCTTTCTGTATTCGTGAACGGGCTTCTCACCTCTAAGCACTCGCAGAATATCTTTCGCAGTGGTCTCAGCCATTCTCCTATTTGCTTCGTTTGTGGAGCCCGCGACATGCGGGGTCAAGACCACATTATCCAATTTGAGCAATGGATTGCTTTGATCAAGAGGCTCCTGTTCGAACACGTCGAGTGCGGCACTTGAGATCCATTTGTCGCGCAGTGCAACATGCAGCGCCTTTTCGTCGATGATTGGTCCTCTTGAAGTGTTTACAATAGATGCTTCTTTTTTCATCGTTCTGAGTTCTCTTTCTTTGATCAAATGCTTGGTGAACCTGGTTAGCGGAAGATGGATGGTTACGATATCGGATTCTCTCAGAAGAGCTTCCAAGCTCACGGATTCCACACCAAGTTCCTCAAATCTCTCTAGAGGTGCGTATGGATCGTATGAGACGACTTTTGTTTCGAAGGATCTTAGCCTCTTTGCTACCTTGGTCCCTATGTTTCCAAGTCCAATAATGCCTACGGTCATATCCATGAGCTGTCCGCCGCCGAACTGTGCTTGTTTCCATTTTCCTTCCTTGACGAGCCGATCAGAAGTGGGGATCCTCTTGATCAGGCATATGATTAGTCCCAGAGTGTGTTCAGCGACTGCGACTGTATTAGCTAACGACGTGTTCGTGACGATTATCCCCCTTTTGCTCGCCTCTTCCAGATCTACTCGATCAACACCAATCCCATGCACAGCAACTACCCTTAGATTCGGTGCAGCCTCCATCACTTCCTTCGTTACAACCCCAACACGGACCAGAATTGCTTTGGCATCAGCCACATTTCTGAGGACGTTCTCATCAAGGGACCAGCCAGGTGTTGAGACGTGTTTGATCCTGGAAACGTCCTTAAGGATGGATTCGGCAACAGGATGGATTGGCGAGTCTTTTGTTGTTAAAAACGCTACTTCAGGCAAGTCCTTAGCCATCAGATATCCCCGTTCTGTGTGTCTTGGTGTCCAGCGCTCCAAGAATATATGATAATGCGTCGATCTATTTGGGGGATGTTGCAGCGCGGGCGGCATAGAGATTTGCCTGGGTTAGTTCGCTCATGGAGGAGATGTGTTTGACACAATCACGAGCCACAATCCTTGGTATTCTCGCACTTCTCTTTTGGAGTTCGACTGTAGCCTTCTCAAGAAGTCTTGCAGAGACGCTCGGAACATTGACAGCAAGTTCGTGCATTTTCCTGTTGGGAGGTGCGTTGGCCTGCGTAGCAAGGATTGTGTCTACACAGGGGTTTCGGAGGTTTTCATTTCCTCCCCGCGCTTATCTTGTTGGATGTGGGTTCTTGTTCGTTGTTTACATGGTGAGTCTGTATGTCGCGATTGGATTCGCATCAGATCGGCAGCAAGTACTTGAAGTTGCTTTGATTAACTATCTTTGGCCAACTCTCACGCTAGTATTCGCAATTCCCATTCTGAAGAAAAAGGCGCGGGTCTGGCTGGTCTTTGGCGTCTTCCTTGGGTTTGTCGGCGTTTTTCTCGCAACGTTTTCCGGTGAATCGTTCTCTTGGCGAACATTTGGTGAAAACATGGCAGTGAACTACCTTCCATACGTGTTTGCATTTGTGGCAGCAGTTTCATGGGCGCTCTACTCAAATCTAAGTCGGCTGTGGGGTGGTCAGACAGAGAGTGGCGGAGTTCCTCTGTTTCTTCTTCTCTCTGGACTGGTATTTGTGAGCTTGAGAGTTTTCACTCCAGAGGACACAAGATTGACATTTCGTTCTATGCTGGAACTCGTCTATATGATGATCTTTCCAACTGCACTTGGCTACGTGTTTTGGGATGAGGCCATGCGAAAGGGCAGGATCATTCTTGTGGCCTCCCTATCGTACCTTACTCCTTTGCTCTCAGCGATCATTGCAACTCTGTATCTTGGAGTCAAGGCAGGATGGAGTCTGTGGGTGGGATGCTTGCTAGTTGTGGCTGGTGCCGCAGTGTGCAAACTGTCTGTGAACGAAGATCTCTAGGGGATAGAATCAAACACTGAGTACTCGTGACTCAAACGGTATTTTGTCTTCGCTGTTGCTATGATCGTCTTGGGCTCGTGTCTTTCGAAGCAAGAACGCACTACTTGGTGCTCTCACTGTAGAGTAGCCCAAGTGATCTGAAGAAGAATACCATGAGGGCTGGTGAGATGATCCCTCGAATGAGCCATCCTATGAAAGGCACCGCCCCTGCTACTGCACCGACTAGAGCGGAAATTGCTGCGGCTATAACTATCCAGGCGAGGTATCTTCCCCAGCCGATCTTTCGGATTACTCCTAGGATCTCGCCGAATGCGAAAGCCTTTCCGAAGCTTCCCGTCTTGGTCATGTGAGCAATACCTGCTGCAACCACTATTAGCATGATGAATGCAAGAATGGCTCCGATGATTACAAACAGCAATCCCGCTCCGCCGAACAAGAAAATTTCACCGGGCTTGAATTCTCTTGAGAAAAAGTCAGGCCCGCCTTTCATGATCATGGCAGCGATGAAGGATCCGATTCCTGCCGCGATTAGGCCTATGGGGATGATCATGTAGACGAGTGAGGCGAAGAAGACTTTTGCTCCTTCGATGAACAGATCCGAATACTTCTCCAGCTTGGGAGGCGTGTCGCTCCCTGGAGATTCTCTCAGCACTTTTGTGGCATAGCCGACAACGATCCAATTGACGACCGGTATGATGTCTAGCACGATTAGTATGATCAGCCTGCCGGCGTCGCTGAACAGTTTCTTTGCGTATTCGAAGCTGTTGCTTAGGTTCTCAGCTAGATCCACACTTGAACATCTCTAGCGAAAGGACATGTTCTTGCGACATATAAGGGGAGAGGGCGTGTGACCAACAGAGATCGCGTGCCTGATCCATACGACACTTTCAAAACAAGTGCCAATGCTATTTTCCCACCAGAGTCATGCGCCACCACGTGTTCGATCCAAGGTTAAGAGAGTTCTTTGGGCAGGCGGAGGAGGGCACGATTTGTGGCCTCATTCTGTTCAGTGGTACCCATAGACGAGGTTGCTGAGCTAGCGGTTCAGATTCGACCACCCGCACTATGTGAGGCACACACAAAGCTATTTCCTAACGGTTCAATTTTGGACGGCCGCACCACACGATCCACACACACTTTTTCGTTGACGACGAACGACGACTCCCTTTCCTCATTTCATTTACTTCGATACATGGTAAGATAGCAAATCTTATTGAGTTCGCTCCGAATACGTGCGTTAAGCGGCCATTGACTTAGGTTTCAAGAAGGAGATCACGGTTGTAGCGCGCGCGCAATGGGCCATACGTTTGCGGAGCACTCAAATCAACCTGCTTGGGCCAAGGTACTCCATGCTCGACTGTGAGTGCGGGGACACTTTCCATTATCTCTCAAGCATATCTGCAACGAGGCAGTAGGCTTCTTGTGGGGGGCGGCCAACCTGGCTTCAACCGAGCAGACTCCATCTGAGGATCGTCTCGCAGACCTCAGGGAATGGGCGTCACATATCGCAGCTGAGACAAGAGCCTCGACATGGATAGCCGACCAGTACCTGATGCCAGACGAAGTCTCCGGCCTCTGCCACAAGCTCACAGTGGCACAAGGCGGCCTATGCGCAGTCATTGGCTATCAGGGGGTTGGAAAGACAAGCGCGCTATCGGCCATTGCCCACACTCTCAAACAATCCAAGGCCAACGGTCTCATCTTTCTTTTCAAATGGCGGCGGCCCGCTGAACTCGTCCCCGATCTCTTGACTCGCGACGACAATCTTGCTGACCGCTTGAAGAAGGTGTATTCAAGCAAGCTGAGCCACGCGCTTCGAGGCAGAATGCCTGATCGCAGTCAAATCAACAAGTCAAATGCCGCCTTCGGCGGCGTGCTCCGGCACACGACAATGCTCGAAGGTCTTCTCTCATCCAATTTCGCCGAGGCCGAAAGAATGGCTGGAAAAAGCCTGGTCGAACGAGTGCGACATGACACATTCCTCCAAGTCCTCAGTGAAGCTAAAACAATCCTCATCGACCTTCCAGACTACTCCAAGACCGACATGCGACGCGTCGCCACAGACCTAGAGACGATTCACTGGATCTGGAACAGACTCGCCCAATCCCGCAGGCAACCGAACATAGTCATCACGTTCCAGAAGGAGCTCTTCCGAGGCCACTTCTTCCTCGGCAAAATGAACCGAATCGAACTCAACCCCCTGAAACCCGAAGCCATCACCAAGTTCTACGAAGAGAAGTTCAAAGGAACCGACCCCTACACAAACGACGCCCTACTCCTACTCGCAAGAATGAGCCGAGGCATCTTCAGACGCTTCCTCAAGTATCTAAACCTCACCCTCGACCACCAAGAACAAACCAACAGCCCACCACCCATCACCGTTGACCAAGTCCGAGAAGCGGTTCCACCGCAACTTCTAGCCGAAGACATGGATCAGCAACTAGCCGAAGTCTTCCCAAAACAAGCAGACCAACGCATCCAAGCAGTCAAACTCCTCCTCCACCTAGAAGAACACGGCCCAGCCGGCCAAACAGAAATAGCCCAACTCCTAAACCTCCCAGAATACGCCATCAGCCGACTACTCAACAAACTGGAAGACAACCGCTACATCAAACGCCAAAAGAAAGGACTAGAAAACATCGTAACCACGGTGGCGCCCTAGCTGAGGCTTCTCTGGATCGGTTCTCCAAGCCTGAACCAAGTCAGACAAAAACAAAATAGAGCTGCAATCATGCAACTACTCAGCTCGACCAAAGACTCAGAAAGCCTTTTCTCGTCCGATCGGTCGAAAGCTTCGAATCGCGCGCGATACCTCTGGAGAGGTGAGGTGCGAATCCACACCAAGAGGTCCACCAACATTCGCCGACCAAGCCGGGTCGAGAAGCGTTCCCGACTAGCGCTCAGAGTGTTCTGTTCTAGCGACGGATTTGCTGAGCAATCAAGAACCAAGCCAACACGACAAAAGGACTGATCAAAGCTACCACTGAGAGTCCTAACTCGAAGCATGTCGAAACGGCGAGTATCCTCAATATCAAGAGCGTGGAAAGCAGGATGCCAAGCAGCGAACAGGTGCCGAAGTATGGCTTCCCCACGCCAAACGGCTTGTCAGCGAGCCCTCGTCTGTTCTCGTCCAAGATCAGACTCAACGCCAATCCAAGCATCAGGAACGCAAACGGCGAGAAAACAAGGAACATCGCTATGGCATTGGTCGTGAGCCAAAGACCCCAGTGATAGTGCTCGAAAGCATCCGGCGTCGCAAGGACCTCCCGAAAGTAGAGTTTAGCATACCCGAAAGCCAGAGGTCTCTTCGGGGCGAATTGGACTGCTTCAACAACAACGTCCCCATCGACTACAGCCTCTGCATGCGTCAAGTCATACCAGACATCAAAGATCTCACCTAGGATTACTCCCACGACCGCACAGACCGCGCTCACAATGGCAAGCGCCTCAGGCATCATTAAGGCCAAGCCAGTACCCGTTAGTCGAATCCAGTTCCATCAAGAAAAACGTTCGCTTCCCTCAAACGCTCAGGGAGAGGGACAGAATTGCGAAGCAGAAGCGCCCTCTTCAATGCGGGCGTTGGAACCCTGACCCTCATGGGAGGAGTGATTCGCGTGTGGGTAGACTGGTGCGCACACACTTCTGACGATCGTTCCTTTTCATTACGAAATACCCCATCAGGGGATGGGTTATTTCTCGTCAGGAAAGCTCTTCGTCGTCCGTCGCCTTGAGGATCAGTGTGTGTATCTTATGGTGCGGCCGGATGAATTTGAGTGGTCGTCCGTCGTCGTTCGTCGTTACAGTAAATTTGTGTGTGTGGTTGGAGTGGTGCGGCCGCCGAGAACCACCATTCAAACGTGAATCCCACTGCTCGGCCTAGGTCACAAATCTCAGACAAACACAATACTAGTTACGCGAGTATTACTACTTTTTGCACGAAAAAGAGGATGCATCAATTGAGGTTCGAGCCTGCGGGGAACCCTTGCGTTTTTGCAGCTACGTTTGGGCTCAAAATTCCACTTTCTGGGCCCACCTCCAGAGCCACTAATGTGGTCGACCGGGCGGATTCCGAAATATTTTCGCCTCTAGAACCGTGTTCTTGGACAAAATTGTGCGCTAGCGCAAGCGTTTCTTTCTCAGATAGAAGAATAAAGCAGCTGCAACAGCGCCCACAACGATTACAGCAACTGGAAGAACCGTTTTGATAGGAGAAGCTTTCACGGAGAATCGTGTCAACGCACTCTCCGAGCCTTCAAAGTCCGAGTCTCCGATCCATTTCGCTTTCACAGACCAGTCACCTGCGGCATCAGGTTTGAATGTGTCTGTGAAGTTTCCAGTATCCGTTGACATTTGTCTGACTATCTCCGTTCCAGCAGGGTTACGATAGATCAGCTGAATTGTTGCCGGCAAGTTGGGAATCAGCGATCCTGTCACCGTGACTGATTCTCCCTCCTCAAGCGTATTCGGTTTTGTTGCGATTGACAGCTGGCTCGGCGACTTGAATCCCTCAACGATCAACGTTACGCTTGTTGAGCTCAACTCCTCCAGTGCTGAGCAGGTGATAGTGCACACGTATGTTCCAGATGGAGTAGAAGGGTCAGTTGAGATCGTCAGATCCGACGAGTAAGGAGGCGTACCAGAGGACATGCTGAAAGAATAGTTGGCTTTGCCAGGTCGATCGGTCATATCTAAAGAGACCGTAGGCGCAGACCCGTAGGTCAATCGCACGTTAACCTTGAATGAAGCTGACTGTCCAGCCTGAACCGATTGTTTGTCCGGTTCAGGAGATAAAGCGACACCGAATGGCAGAGGCTGTCTCTGAACAGTGCCCTTAAGGTATACTGCTGCTAGAATTCCTTGGCCCGTGACTTTGACCGTCGTGGATTGAGAGGTCAGCGACGTCACAGCTACTGCTCCTGATACCTGCCATTTCGAGAACATATAACCAGAGGCGGGGGTGTATGAGATGCTGTAGCTTCCCGCAGCCTTAGAAACCTGCGCCGGCAGTTGACTATAAGCAACTCCAGCGAAATTGATACGACCCATATTCGAGGTGGCCCCTTCGTCTTCCGCCGATTTCAGGTCAATCTTGTGCAGCGTTTGGATGGTAATTGAGTAGATTGCCTTCAGTGTGCCGGCACCCGTGACAGTCAGAGAGGTTGACGTAGAAGTTGACCTGGAAACAGATAAACCGCCAACTGTATCCCACCTAACAAACTTGTACCCACTAGCGGGCGAATAGGATATCGAGTGAACACCAGGGGCCGTCTGAGTGTTTCCTGAAAGAAGGAGAACTGCACCGTCAAGAGTTATGGTGCCCTTGTTCCCGGATGCTTCATTGTCCTCCCTAGACTCAAGATGAATAGTAAATGGTAATGCAGATGCAGATCGGTATCGTGCCCTCAGTGTGCCATGGGCCGTAACAGTTAGAGTGGTCGATGCAGAAGTTAAACTGGAAACAGAGACGCCGCCATCGGTCTCCCACTTATCAAATGTGTAACCGCTGGCAGGCGAATAAATCAGTGGGTATTCGCCAGCAGACTTCGTGACATCTGCTGGAAGACTGCTGAAGGCAACACCATCAATAGTCATGCTGCCCCTATTGTCTGATGCTGCATTATCGTGTTTAGACGTAAGATGAATGGTAAAAACAGTCTTGTATACGGCCCTCAGAGTTCCAGAACCTGTAACAGTTAGAGTGGTCGATGCAGAAGTTAAACTGGAAACAGAGACGCCGCCATCGGTCTCCCACTTATCAAATGTGTAACCGCTGGCAGGCGAATAAATCAGTGGGTATTCGCCAGCAGACTTC
>JALHTG010000081.1 GCA_022865705.1 Candidatus Bathyarchaeota archaeon
CAGCAACAATTTCAAGATCCTGTTTTGAAAACAGATGCCCCGTTGGATTCGAAGGGTTACACATCCAAATCATTCGGGTCTTCTCGGTCAGACGGCTCTCTAAGGCTTCAAGGTCTATTCCATAGTCTTTCTTCTCGTTGACTGGAACTGGCACGGGCACTGCTTCTGCAAGCAGTGTGTCCTCATAGTACGCGGGGTAGTACGGATCCAGAATGAGTGCTTCATCGCCAGGATTCAGGAACCCCAGTGCAGCAATCAGCATTGCTTCCTGAGAGCCAGACGTCACTGTAATCTCCGTTCTTGGGTCAGCGTCAATCCCGTTTTCTGCTCTGAGCTTGTCTGATATGGCCTGGCGGAGCTCTAGGGTCCCATCGATTTCTGTATAATGGGTGAAGCCTCTTTTGACCGCTTCGACGGCGGCTTCCGCAATAAAATCGGGTGTGATGAAATCTGGTTCACCCTGCTCCATGTGGATGACGTTCTGCGCCTTTGCTGAAAGCTCTAGCATTCTGCGGATCGCTGAGGGTTTTATCAAACCAGCTCGTCTAGACCCATCAGATACCATTCCGTAACCCCGCTGAAACTACAGCAAGCGTAAACAAATGAAAACCCATATAAGAAGTAGCCTATGAACCTGCCCGGTTCCGCCGCTGAAACTTCTAAATCGTGAAAACGTCGTGGTCTAGGTATCTACAGGCATCGGTTCAAAGCCTTCTTCTCTGAACTGCATCCTGTAGAATGCGCTGTAAAGTCCGTCTGTTTTCATGAGTTCTTCGTGGGTTCCTTGCTCTACTGTTTTGCCTTCGTCGATGACTATGATTTCGTCGCAGAGTCTGATGGTTGAGAGCCTGTGGGCTATTATGATGGCAAGCCTCTTCTGAAGCAGTTTCTTAAGGGCATTTTGCACGACCAGTTCAGTGTAGGGATCGATGCTTGATGTGGCCTCGTCCAGAACCAGCAGCCTAGGATTCATCAGCAATGTTCTTGCGAAACTTATCAGCTGTCTTTGACCTATCGAGATGTTTGACGACCCCTCTTGTATGACGTGGTCATAGTCTCCAGGAAGTTTCATTATGAACTCGTGCGCCCCAACTGCTTTGGCCGCCTCGACGATTTCCTCGTCCTTGGCTTCGGGTCTTCCGAACCTGATGTTGTCCTTCACGCTCATTGGGAAAAGGAATGAGTCTTGAAGGACTATGCCTATGTGCTTGCGCAACGAGCTAATCTTGATGTCTTTCACGTCGTGCCCGTTGACAACTATCCTTCCGCCGACTGGGTCGTAGAACCTTGCCAGGAGGTTGATTATTGTGCTTTTGCCTGCGCCCGTCGGTCCAACGATAGCCAGTTTCTTTGACCGTTCAAGTGTGAAGCTTACGTTTTTTACAACTGGGGTCTTCGGGTCATACCCAAACGTTACGTTTTCAAACCTAACGTTGGCTAGACTCCTTAGCTCTACTGCCTTGTCCTGCGGGGGGTCTTTTACTTCGACTTCAGTGTCTATGAGGTCGAACATTCTTTCAGTTGCAGCCATTGCCGACTGGTACTGATCGTACACGGTTACAAGGTCCATTAGCGGCATGAAGTATTGAAATTGGTATTCGATGAAGGCTACAATTGTGCCCAGCGTGATTTCTCCGTTGAGAACCATCAATGAACCGAACCACAGAATCAAGGCTGTGCCGATGATACGCATGGAAAACACGAAAGGCTGGTAGGAAGCTGAAATCCTGGTTGCATGGATATTTGCTTTGACATTTTGGTCCTGCGTTTGATTGAACTCTTCAAATGACTTGTTCTCTCGGACGAAAGATTTTATGACTTTTATGCCTGAAAGGTTCTCCTGCATTTTCGCGGTCAATCCAGAAAGTGCTGTTAATGATTTGCGGTACGCAGACCTTGAGAATCTTCCCATTAACCATGCTAGCCCAAGCGCAGGAGGAAGAACGGCCACAGCTACGATGGCAAGCTTTACGTTCAACGTGAATATTATCGCGAACGACCCCACAATCGAAGAAGTGTCCAGAATTATGCTCGCTAACCCCATTCGCAGGAATATTCTGACGCTGTTAGCATCGTTGGTCGGCCTCGACATTATTCTGCCGATCTGGCCTTCTGAAAAATACCTGAGCGAAATCTTCTGGAGCTTCGAAGTCATGTCGTGTCTCATTTTGGCCACGACTTTCTCGCCGACTATGCGCATTTGAAACACCTGAATGTACTGAAAGAGATAGTTCAGCAAAGTCACAACCACGAAGACTGGAATCCACCAGATGAACCCTGAAAGGTTCGGCAACCCGTTGGGAGGTGCGATTATCTGGTCTATGGCGATCTTGTGAAGATAAGGCGAAAAGAGCCCAGTGAAGGAGCCCAAGATAATCGTTGCCACGCCTATTGCCAAGTTTCTTCTGTATTCCTTTGCATACTGGTACACTCTGGCGATCAAAATCCTGTCAGGAACCGTTCTCTTCTTTGTTTCTTCAGACCTTTGCGAGAAAACACCGTGAGAACCTGACATCTAAGAATCAGTCTCCATAAGCTGCTCCGGAGGGCTCTGGACGAATTGGGTCTCATAGATTCGGCGGTACACTTGGCTCCGAGTCATGAGTTCCTTGTGCGTCCCGAACTCTGCGATTTCGCCGTTGTCAAGAATCATGATTTTGTCGGCATTCTTTATGGTCGAGAGTCTCTGAGCGATTATGAACGACGTCTTGCCTTTCATCGCCTCTTCAAGGGCTTCCTGTATTTCTTTCTCGGTTTTGGCGTCCACGAAAGAAAGAGCATCATCAAGAATCAGAATCTTCGGCTTGACCAAGAGAGCCCTGGCAATGGTTATTCTTTGCCTCTGCCCGCCTGATAGAGTCACGCCTCTTTCGCCAACTATAGTATTGTATCCTTCAGGCAGAGACATTATGAAATCATGTATTCTCGCGTGTTTGGCCGCATCCATGATCTCGTCCATCGACGCGTTAGGCCGACTGAACGCAACGTTGTCTTTGATCGTGCCCGTGAAGATGAACACGTCTTGGAGAACGAGACCTATCTGTTGCCTCAGGGAGGAGATCTTGAAGTTCTTGATATCTTTGCCGTCGATCAGAATCCTGCCAGAGTTGGCATCGTAGAAGCGGGGAATGAGATACACGAGAGATGTCTTGCCAGAGCCTGTAGCTCCAAGAATCGCAATTTTCTCGCCCGGATTAACCTTAAAGGTGATGTTGGTCAGCAC
>JALHTG010000082.1 GCA_022865705.1 Candidatus Bathyarchaeota archaeon
GTCTCCTTGAGTGCGCCTCGGCTGGATGAGACAACCGGCGTTCCACAGGCCATGGCTTCAAGTGGCGGGAACCCGAATCCTTCATATAGAGATAGAAAGACAAATACGTCTGCCATTTGATAGACCGGAGGAAGGTCATTTCTAGCAACATAGCCAGCCAAGACGACATTGCCCGAGGCGGCCTCTTTATATATGCCATCAAGTTCAGAACCAGACCTCCAGGTTCTCTTCCCAGTGAGGACCAGTTTGTGAGGTAGGCCCTGTTCTCGAAGCTTTGCCAGGACACGCAGCAACGTGCCAATATTCTTCTTGGGCTCGATGTTGCCCACGAACAGCACATATCGATCAGGTAGGCCGTAGCGTTTCCGGACTTCGTCCTGGTGGGAGAAATCTGCGCTTGCATTGAAAATGCCGTCAACGCCGGGATAGATCACTCGAAGCTTAGAGCAACACAGCTGGAAGTTGCGCTTCAGATCATCCGCCGTACATTCCGACACTGATATGACACGAGAGGCTTTTCTGATGGCAGCCCCCATGGACAAATTGAAATAGAGTGCGTTTGTCGGCTTACACCAACGGGGATGGTCGATCGCAATAGTATCGTGTACTGTGACAACGTAAGGAACCGCTGATCTGCGAATAGGACAGATGTAGCTGAGGCAGTGTAGAACGTCCAGCTTCTCTTTCACTGCCAACCCAGGCAGTTGGGTGTGCTCCCAGAGTATCCTCGCGAGTCTAGTTTTTGGATGCCCTATCCCGCTTATGGTGAGGTTCTCAAATGAGCTCACGTGCTCTCTTACGAGATCAGGTTGGTTCGTGTAGACAACGTAGTCGTTTCGTTTGTCAATGTGCAAGAGCCCTTTCAGTAGTCCGAGCGAATAGTACTCGACCCCTGAAACATACTTATCTGACGTGTGGAAATTGATACCTATTCTCATAAGTTCTCACATGGCCAACACTTCCTTGTAGACTTCCTGGATGCGGGCAGCGGTCTTATCTGCGGTGAAGCTTGACATAACATGCTCGTAACCTGCATTGGCCAACGCGTCTGCGAATTCACGGTGCCGAGCAATTCTTACCATTGCCTCGCCCAATCCTTTGATATCGTCAACTTGCACAAGAATCCCGGTTTTGTTATTTTGAATTATCTCGCTTGGCCCGCATGTACCCACAGCGATCACGGGAACCCTATGTGCCATTGCCTCCACGATCACCCGTCCAAATGGTTCTCGGTCAGCGGTATGCACCAGACAATTGATCTTCGGCCAAACTTCGCACATCTTGTCCTGCCATCCGAGGAAACTGACTCGCTCCGCTATTACGGAATTCGCTGCATAATTGAGAACAGAACACTTATATGCGGAATCCCGTCCGGAAGTGTCATCCCCAACCACTACAAACCTAGCTTCAGACAGGTCACGCGCAACGTGCAAAGCCGCTCTTAGAAAGACAACGTGGTTCTTCCATGGGACAAATTGGCCAACATGAGCAAAGACGAATGGACTGCTCTCATCTAGATTCTGTGGAATGAACAAAGTCCTATTCCCTTCGGACCGGTCAAGAGAACACTTGTCTACTCCGTTGTAGATGACTTCGA
>JALHTG010000083.1 GCA_022865705.1 Candidatus Bathyarchaeota archaeon
ATCTATGTCATACTGGATAAGTGGGGCAGGGCAACTGGAAACGCGCGGAGTTCCGGCTATGATGGGCTATGGATCTTGGTTCCTCCTCCGGCCCAAACAGTCGTCTCTCTGAATCCAAGCGATATTGAGCTTTTCGGAGGGTTCCCATTCTACGTTGATTTCGAGTTGAGGTCAAGGAAAACGGCTTGGATCGGCCCAAGTCATGAACTAGACTACGCCACTGGTGGCCCAGTTCTAACAGAGACCCAGTTTCTGTTGATGTGGGGTAATCATTGGGGTGGTGGTGATCGATTCGATGAGAGCAGCCCCGATCTTGTAATCATGCTTGTGTATCCAAGATTCGGATCTGACTATCAGTACCTGGATGAGCAATGGCGAGATCAGAAGATCACACGTGTGAAAATAAGTAATCCACCTGTCTGGGGGACGGAAAGTCTTAGCGGCCCCACACAAGGAACCGTTGGGACACAGTATTCATATACAGTAAGAACCACGGATCCGGATGGCCACAGGGTTACATACGGTTTCGAGGACAATCTCTATTATGACGGAACGCTGACCGGAAATTACCCAGAAGCAAATGCAGGCGCCACGGCCACACTTAATGTGGTCTGGAATAGAGCAGGAACATACCGAACAAGACTTTGGGCAGTGGATCAGTTTGGAGCCACCTCATGGTCTCCACAAATAACCATAACTATCGGAGGCGTAGCGGGATATGTGGTTAATCTTGAGTCTATGCAGGATAATGGAGCATCCTCGAATAAGGGTACCATTACTCTTGCCGGTGGCCTCTGGGCTATTCCAACATATGTAACAACGCCTGGTGGCGTTTCAGCGTCTTATTCGCCTGCCAGCGGTTACTTTCTTGATAGGTGGGAGACGGCTGGTGGTGTCTCTGTTGTTAATCCTTTTTCTCCGTCACCCTCTTTGACTGTCACAGGTCCAGGCACACTGAGGGCAATATACAGTGCAAATACTTTCACGATTCTTCTTGATTCTATGCAGGATAATGTAGCATCCGCGTACAAGGGTACCATCACTCTTGCCGGTGTTGTCTCCAGTCTTCGAACAGATGTTACAAAGTCCGCTGGTGTTTACTCGATTTCCTATTCGCCTGCCAGCGGTTACACTTTTGTTAGGTGGGAGACGGTTGGTGGTGTATCTGTTTCCAGTTCAACTTCCATATCAACCACTTTGAATATTACAGGTCATGGTATACTGAAGGCAATATACCGTGCAGTGGGATTTGTGATTAATCTTGAGTCTGCGCAGGACACTGGAGCATCCACGAATAAGGGTACCATTACTCTTGCCGGTGTCGTCTCCAGTCTTCCAGGAGATGTTACAAAGCCGGCTGGTGTTTATTCAGTGTCTTATTCGCCTGCTAGTGGCTATGCTTTTGTTAGGTGGGAGACGCTTGGTAGTGTGTCTGTTTCCAGTTCAACTTCTATGTCAACAACTTTGACTGTCACTGGTGCCGGCAAACTGAAGGCAATATACTCCGCTACTCCCCAAACGTTGTACAGGATTGACTTGAAGTCTGGGGAAGACGCAGGGACCACCTCGAACACAGGTCAAATGAAATTTGCTGCAGTTGCGTATAGTCAACTGCCGGCGCAGGTTTCCAAAGCTGCAGGAAGCTACAGCATTTCATATAGTCCCGCCGCTGGCTACCTATTCGTGAGATGGCAGGCATCCGGAGCAGTAGTTGTGACGCAGCTGAACTCCCAATCCACAACGGCTACAGTCACGGGACAAGGAACCTTGATAGCAGTGTACCGTAAGGGCACTGTTGCAAGGCAGCCTCTGCCGTTCGGTGTTGCTTTGTCTCTTGAACCGGGTAAACAATCGGTTCAGGCTGGACAGTCAGCCTCATTCAAGGTCAATGTGCGTCTGGTCTACGGGTCCGCGCCCGTGGTTTCTCTGGATGTAACCGATCGCCCCGGCAATGCCAACTATTCTTTCAGCATGCCCTCCGGTACGCCACCCTACTCGTCAGATCTGACAATCTCAACTGACCCCTCGACTCCACCTGGAACATACATGTGCACCGTCACCTGCTTAGCACTGGACGAGTTAGACTCAACATTCGTAACCTTGATCGTTGAGGGATTCAAGTCTCCAAGCTTGCTATCTATAACAACAAGACAGAATACGGTTGAGGAAGGAGAATCAGTCACCGTGACAGGATCGCTGGCGCCATACTTGCCGGCAACGATTCAACTGATCTACCGTAACCCTGCCGGAACCGAGATAATCAGACAAGTATCAACAGATACTGGAAACTTCACAGACACATTCAAACCTGATACTTCCGGTGACTGGTCTGTCAAAGCAAAATGGGTCGGAGACTCGGGCTTTGAAGGCTCGGAGAGTTCGTTGGCACGATTCTCAGTGAAAGCTTCGCCCCTCAAGATCGTTCTTCCAGTTGCTGCAGTCGTTGTCGTCAGTGTTGCAGCTGCTTTGTTCTTCTATCTGAGAAAGAAACGCTCCCACTAGTGCGCGCAATTTCGTCCGAGGGCGACTCAGACAGACGTAGTTTGTAAGACAGAAGCGTTGGTGGTTCCTTCCCCAACAATCGTCGTCGTGAGGATCAGTTTTGCATGTGCGCACACCTTGCGACAGATGTTCAAAGGAATCGTTGGTGTCCGCGGGTAATTGTTTTAAGCTGACGTGCCATGGTTACACATGTCAGGGAGTTTCTGAATGCCTTTCTGTGTTGAGTGTGGAAAACAGATTCCTAGTGATGCGTCTCTATGTCCATACTGTGGGGTGCGTATCGCAGGCACAGCGTCTCCACCTCCACGATCGAGCCCTGGCATACCATTCAGTGTTCCCTCAAAGAGCGGTCTTGATGCGCTTACGAAAGACTCGAACGTTCAACAGTATTGGGTCAAGAGGCTTGTAGCCTACATCATCGATTCCGTCATCCTGAGCGTGGTTCTTGGAGCAGTATTCTCAATGATCACCTTTCCGATCGTGGGCTTTGGCGTCAGTGGTCCATTCTATAATCCCTATTCTATGCTTGGTTTCGGTGTCTTTCCTTTACTCTCGGGTGTCATCTCTGTTCTGTACTTCTCCTTCACTGAGTCACGGTTCGGAGGCAGTCCAGGCAAATCCTTGATGGGCCTAAAGGTGACCAAAGATAACGGCCAAACGCTCACCATGGACAAAGCTTTCACCAGAAACATCAGCAAGATATACTGGGCTCTTCTCCTACTCGATCTCATCGCTGGCCTAGCAACAGGGACGGACTACAGAAAGAAGTTCACAGACAAATACACTGAAACCATTGTCGTTCCAAGATAGTTCGCATCCCGAGCTTCTATGATTCATTCCATGACAGTTACTCGAATAAGCGAAGCGCGTTCTCATCGACGTCTAACAAAGCTCGGCCACAAGATACTTCTGAATAATCTGCGTGCTCATTGCAGTGAATGGGAAGTCTTGAATGACTTATTGTATGGAGTGCGGCAAGCAGATTCCTGACGACGCGTTGATATGCCCTCACTGTAGAACGCATATGGCAGCTGAAACTACGGAAAGGAATATGCAACCTGTTACCGCTCCTTCTGCTGTGCCTTGGCGCACTGTCGTTATGCTCGTCTTGTCGAATCTTGTGCCGCTGATAGGAGTATGGTTCTTTGGTTGGGATCGCTGGTCTATTGTTTTTCTGTATTGGATGGAGAGCGCGGTAATCGGGTTCTACGCTATTTTGAAGATGATCATGGCGAAGGGTGTGCCGAAGAAACCGGTCACTGGATTAGGAGCAAAGAGCCTGTTCCTGATTGTGTTCTTCATGATTCACTTCGGCGGCTTCATGATTGTGCATCTGGCGCTGTTGACAGGAGCGCACATGCTCATTACTGCTATCGCTGGAACCCGAGAGAGCACCAGCAGTATATTCAGCATAATGTTGTCCGGCAGCTCGGGCATGTTCCTCAGCCATGGAGCCTCTTTCATAATGAATTACTGGTTTGGAATAGAATACCAGAGGGTAACCCCTGCACAGGTGATGATCTCGCCTTATCCGCGCATAATTCTGATGCAGTTTGTCTCATTCTTCTCTTTCATACTGTTCGCGCCGGAGCTTGTAATGGTGCTATTCAAAACTGTATTCGATATTATCGGACACGTGTTGGAGCGAAGAATGTTCAGAAAGAGATGACCTGCTGCTGGGCTGCTTTCACAGCGTTATGTGCGATGATCCGAGCATTCTTGCTGGGTTGATAGAACGTGGCACTTGTTTTGGCTGCATTCAAGCTTTGGAATTGGCGAAAACTCCTGGTTGGCTCTTGATTTGCAGGATCTTTGGACACAAGAAGGGGGGATAGAGATCTCAAGATTCGGGAGCTTATGTTTGTTTTCTTCCAGAAGCCTAGATTCTCAATTGTTATCGTTTGTTTGAACCGGACTACCGCCTCCTTAGAGTGTTCTATGGTTTCGTTCTCGATTCGCCACTGTTGATTTGGGCTGAGAACAATTTGCTTAGTTTCATAGATTATGCGGGCGGTTCCATCCTTGTCGATGCTTTCTATGATTGATGTACCGTCACCAGCTGCGCAGGGTGTAGAGTAGATTGGGTAAAGGTAACTTGAGGTTCCTCTACCTGCTCCTCTATACGCCAGTAAGCTGCCGTAGACCGCGAGAAGCCTGTCCAAGTCGAATGGCCTCTCGGAATATTCAATTCTTCCTGTCGAAACATTGTACCAATAATATGGGAAATCTACGAACCTGACCCATTTCCCTTCAAGCACTTCAGCTTCAATAATGGTCCGTGACTCTATGAACAGAAAATTCCCTGCCCTGTCCTCACTCCTCCAAAGAACGAAGTACCCTGTTGACACAGCGACAGTCATCACTGCAATGAGCCCTAAGGCAAGGGCCGCTACACGGTTCCTATTCCAATGCATGGTGCTCACACCTTGAACCAATACTCAGCTAGCTTGAGAGCTTTTGCACGTAGTCCACGTGTTTTTCTTCTGGATCAGCGTTGACTACTTGTCTTCGGTCTGTTTGCTTCCGCAGGAGTGGCAGAACGCTGCATCTCCTAGTAGTTTATTCCCGCAGTTGGTGCAGTATCTGACAGTGGGAGAAACCATGTGTGACGGCACATGCGCTCTGAGTCGCGTGACAAGAACTAGGATCACTATCACTGCCACTGAAAGCAAGGCAATTGGCATCAGCGCGAAGGTATCAAAGCCAGGGTCCACCTCTAACCAATATGCTTGTTGCCGACAAGGCACCTAACATAGGGCACTATGAAAGCTACATGGAATCCTTGGAAATCGTCAAGACCACGGTAACTCCAGCCACGACTACATCTCAGCCGTCAACACCGTTTCTTGGTTTTCTGGACATGTCGAGGCTGCAGCAGATTGGAGGTGTAGCCGCCACCGCTGGAGCGGGGTTTCTCGGATGGTTCTTGAAGACGAGGAAGAGGAGATTCGTTTCAGGCTACTTGATGAAGATAGACTCAATCTACAATCAGTACTCTATGAATCGAGAAGAGTGCAGAAAACTCCTCTCGCAGATGAAAGAAGAATCGATCCAACTACTCAAGAAGGGGAAAATTGACGAGCCCCATTTCACTCTCGTAGACAACAAGCTCACAGCATACTTGAAAGAGGTCGCGTAGAAGACAGACACGCACCCAGTTCAGTTCTCTTTATGCTCTTATTCTGCGTTTCCGCGAACGTGGAGTATGGAAAAGACGGGGAGTGTGTGGAGGATTCGTCCCCCAACATGCGTCGTCGTTCGTTTCGTCGTCGTTCGTTGTCGTTGGCGGGAGGGGTTTTAGTGTGTAGCGCGCGCTATTTCTCAACAAGGGGGTGCTTTCTAAATTCAGAGATTCAATCCGTATCTCTTAGCGCAAGCTGCACCTGATGCCAAGTTCAGAGTGATCTGCAACTATTTCTTTCTTAGTTGTTTGGTGAGGCGTTGACGTATGCCTGACAGGTTTACTCCACGCTTCTTCATCACGAATAAGCAGGCTGCAATAATTGATACTGCCACGATTGTTATCAGGGGAGCATTCTCGCTTAATGTGTCTAGTATGGTTGGTTCAGCTGCTTCAGGAGGCAGAGGCCCATAATATCTCCCAGCAATCCGAATGATCAAGACGTCCACCACTGGGACTATGAGTACGTAATGTGCAGCTGCTCCAACCATTGTGACGTCAGCAGTAACCCTATAAATGATGTCTACAAGGATACGACGGACCCGAGTGTACAATTCAAAGATAGTTTCACGAACACCGACGATCACGATCTCTCGAACAGTGTTCACAGAAGTCACATAAACGATGTCCGTTGTCGTTGTCAGTGACGTACGAGTCGTTACAGACGTTAGATCAGTGATGAAGTATGTTGAGCGCGCGCTGACGGAGCTGCGCAGAGTGGTATACGATGTGTACCAGCTGTATCTCGTGGAGGTCGTGGTGATGGTGCGGGTCCTCAGTGTTGAGGTCAGGGTGAGCGGCCCGCCGGCGGAACGGGTGCTGCTTGAAATAATCTCCGCTCGGCTTGTGGGCATCACAACTGTCGTGCTTGATATCGACCCACTTATTTGTTGGTGAAGATTCGTCCAAGTAGTATAGGTCTCGCTAATGTCTGCGGCCGTTGTGAGTTGCGGGTCAGTGGTTCTACTCGTGACAGTCGTGGTGGTTTTGCTGAGAAGCGTAGTGGTAATCATAGAGCGCACGCTAGCAGTAGGCGTAGTCGCGGTGACAGCGGTTACCGATATAGTGATGGTTATTGGTGGAGACCATGAGAAGGCGCCAAACTGATCCAATGCCATGATTCTCGTCCGGTATGTTCCTGGTCTATTCCAGACCACATTAAGTGTGGCCGTGGCGCCTGCATTTGCTTCTGGGTAATTTCCGGTCAGCGTTCCGTCATAATAGAGATTGTCCTCGAAACCGTATGTAACCCTGTGGCCATCCGGATCCGTGGTTCTTACTG
>JALHTG010000084.1 GCA_022865705.1 Candidatus Bathyarchaeota archaeon
CGCACACGGATATAAGATGGCCCCTGAGCCGCTAAACCTAGTTCTCAGGCAGTCAAGAAGGAGATGACATCATCCAAGTTGCCTTGGAATGTCTTCTCTCTTAGGTGTAGACCAAACATAGAGGAGGTAGACTCACCAGAACACGGGAGAGGACAAGGAACTGCGCTATTTCTGGAAATGGACACATCGATCATCGACATGTCCTCCATCCGAGGGTTCGACATGTCCTCCATCCGAGGGCGCGCGCGCACGGCGACGCTCAGGCTCTCTCGGCGCAGACCATAGCTATTTGAACACGTCTGGCGCTCGCTACTTCAACCAGTAGGGCTTCCGTATCTCCTCGAAAGCATGTATGGCTGTAACAATGCCTCCCGAGCAAGCCGTGGCTATGAGCCGAATCTCCCCCGCGATGTCCCCAGCTGCGAACACGCCTTCAATACTCGTCTGAGAATTGTCGTCAACCACCAATGAGCCGTCTCCTCTCAACTGAAAGCCGTTGTTCTCGAGAAAAGTCTTGACTGTTTCAAAACCTATGGCTACGAAAAGCTCGTCCACGTCCAGAACAGTTTTCTCTTCAGTCTTGTGGTCTATGATTTGGATTCTATGGAATACTCCGGAGCGATCCTTGAAGAAATTGATGATCTCTGTGTCGTAGCACACGTTCACACCCGATGCCTCGGCGAGTCGAACTGAGTTCTCCTTTGCCTTGGCATACTTCTCTATCACCAGGACTGTGACTTTATCCGAGATCTTGCTCAGCTGAATGGCGATGTCGAACGCGTGGTCTCCCCCTCCAACGATCACCACCTTTCTTCTAGCAATTTCTTGCGGGTCTTTTATTCCGTAGTGAAGGTTCGGACCAGTGTAACCATCCAATAGCGGCAGTTTCTTGGGTACATTGTAGATTCCCGTGCAGAGGATGACTCGTCGACTCTGGTAAACATCATTAGGAGTCCTGACTTCCAGCAGAGCATCCTCCTTTCTGTCGATCTTCAGCACTTCCTCACCACGCTTGAACTCGACCCCAGCGTTCTCGGCTTGGAGAGACAACATTCTGCTGAGTTCCTTTCCGATGATGCCGCAGGGAAAACCTGGATGATCCCTGATGATCTTATCAGGGTAGAGTAGGACTGGCAGACCGCCTGTGAAGTCTTGTTTCTCGATGACAAGGCTCTTCAGACCCCGATGGGAAGTGTTCGCTGCAGCTGTTAGCCCAGCGGGCCCACCACCGACCACGATTACATCATACAATTCGATCGCCTTCCTGTGCGAGGTTGAATCGCCAATCGTAGGGTCATTACGAACTATAAGCCTTAGCGAGCACGCTGACTGACTGGAGTCTACCACATGATGTTGCTCGATACCTGGATGTCTGGTTGCTTTGATAGAGTATGGGTGGAGGGATCACAGTCTTTCCACAATAATGTCAATGAACTTCCTAGTGCCTTTTATCTGCCTTTCAACATCGACGGTCAGAGTGAAGACTCCTTTGAGAGAGTCGATCAGGTTTCTATCTTCGAGCGCGGAGATCATCTTAGCGATCTGATCCTCTAGGGATTTGATGTTGCCACGTCTCAAGTGATCTAGAACTCGTTCTGTGTCTGCGTTCTCGACGAGCATCACGATGTCTCGCACATCAGTCCTTCTGCCAGAGTGGATCTTGAAAGCGATCAACAATTCCTTCTCAGGAACTCTACATGTCACCATAGTATCCAGTCCCGGTATGTTCGCCTCAACTGAATGTCTCTTGATGTAGTCGAAGCTCCAAGCTGCTCCAGAAGCCCTGCAGACCAAGCTATTGACGAGCATGTCAACGGTGACCGGTAGACCAGCGACCATTTTCCTGAAGCTAACGAACTCCCCACCGTAAGCCTCATGCAGATCAGCTTTCTCGATGTGCCTCTCGTACCCTTCCCTCTCCAGCAACCCCCTGAACAGGGTCAGATCTTGTTTTGAGACAACTACATCGCAGTCGACCGAGAACCGGTGTCTCGCAAGGGAGCTCACAGCATACCCGCCAACGACAATGAAATCATGTCCAGCATCGACCATTGCCCTCAGCGTCTTGAGGATTTCATTCTCCCTTTCAACGAACGACATGGCAAACACTACAGGTTAGTCTTCTCTTCCCTGTGTTCGACCTTCAACCCCAAGCCGTACATCTCATTCAACATCTCCAATGCCGGCTCGTAGGAATAGATCCTCTCCTGGCAAAACTGCACTGTGTCCTTCAAGGAGTCCACTTTGAAGCCGGCGACATCCTCCGCCTCGAAGCCGGTGGCAGCGTACAATACGTAGAACAGGCCGAACAACGTCTCTTTGACGGATTGCCCCAGGATATGGTACTTCTCCTTTCTTGAGTTGAAGAACTTCTCCCACTTCGGCAAATCATCTTTCATGGCCTTCAAGTGGATCGGGTAGAAGCCGAAGAACCTGTCGACCTGGTATCCTCCCTTCGTCCACACGAAAACGGAGTCTGGTCCTGTCAACGCGTACTCCATGCTCGACTCCTTCAACAAATTGTAGCCTTCGGATATCTTCGTCCTCTTGGACAAGTACTCTTCTGGGGAGTTGACTCTGTACCTGCCCCATCCAGTCCTCTCCAATAACCGTTTCTTGGCCATATCGTGCAAGACCTTGTTAGCGTCAGGGCTGGGGAAG
>JALHTG010000085.1 GCA_022865705.1 Candidatus Bathyarchaeota archaeon
ATGCGGGAACTGAAGAAGCTCTACCCATGGCTCGAGATCGAGCTTAAGACAAGCAGTTAAGGGCATTTTCAGCTCGAATTGTGAATGCTCAGCTTCCTACGATAACGCTGCATTGATGTTGTACACTTTCCTAGAAGAGAGGAGCGAGAAAAAGAGGAAGTTAGTGTACAGGATAGCACTAGTCCAGTCGAGACAGCTTCACTTGGATTCCCAATAGTATTGGGATTCTGCACGTGCGTTTCTCAAGAGTACTTTCTACGGCCTCTCTCCAGGTCTCCGAAAGACCTCTCATAGCATATATCTTCTCTCAGTTTCAGACCAAGCTGAGGAACGATAAGCGCGCGCTACGCGATTCATGCACTAAGCTCTGGCTTCTTGATTTTTTCCTTCATGTGACGGATAGTTACTTACGGTAACATTTATAAGCCCGATCTGTTACCTTAGGTAACGGAAATACACTTCGAAAATAGAAAAGGAGGTGGGAGAAAATGTCTTGGAGCGAAGATTTCCCTGAATGGTTCAGGAAAAGATCGCCTTTTCGGTTCTTTGGTGACAGGTTCTTCGAGGACATTGACAAGATGATGGAAGACATGGTCAAAGAGATGTCAGATTTCGGGCCGAAGGAACTCATAAGAGAAAGGAAGCTTCCTGACGGCAGTACGATCCGAGAGATGGGGCCCTTCGTCTACGGTTACTCCATGACTGTAGGTCCTGACGGAAAGCCTGTGATTCGAGAGTTCGGCAACGTGAAGCCCTCGTTGAAGCAGACTCCTTTCGGTCTAGCAAAACCAAGGCTAGAAGTCAAGGAGGAACGCGAACCTCTTGTCGACACAGTGGTTGATCAGGACACAGTCAAGGTTGTGGCGGAGCTTCCGGGAGTGGAAAGATCTGACATAGACTTGGAAGGGACTGAGAATTCACTAACAATCTCAGTCAAGAACCCTGACCACAAGTACTACAAGGAGCTGGAGCTACCTGCAGAAGTAGATCCCAACAGCTCGAAAGCCAGCTATAAGAACGGTGTTCTTGAAGTGGTTCTGTCAAGGAAGAAACCTGCGAAGAAAGGAAAGTCGATCAACATCCAGTAAGTTCGCCATATCTCATCTTTTTTTGAGTACTCTTTGAAACGATCCGCTCTGCAATCCATATCCCAATTGCTCGTGTGCGTACATTCATAAGACAATTCTCTAGATGATTGGAGATTGGTTGGGTCACATGGAAAAGGTTGAATTTGTATTTCTTGGAACCGGAGGAGCTCGATTTTCAACCATAAGCCAGAAACGGCACACAGGCGGGATTCGAATCATCAGGCCAACCAATCTCCAACTCGACCCAGGCCCTGGCGCCATCGTCTACTCAAATCTGTTAGGGCTCGACCCATCAAAGGTGGAAGCCATAGCAATCTCTCATTGCCATCCAGATCATTACATCGACGCACAGATCTTTGTAGAAGCAATGAGCCAAGGGGGCACGACGAAAAAGGGCACCTTCATGGGGCCAAGAAGTGTCATTAGAGGAACTGAAAGCTTCGATTCTTGCCTGACGAAATATCACCGAAGTCTAATTCGCAACCTGGTTGAGATGCGCCCGGGAACGCAGACGAACATTGGAAAGACGAAGATAACAGCTACGAGTGCCCATCACAGTGATCCTGATGCAATCGGCTTCAGGTTCTCATTCGAGACGGGGGATGTCGGTTACAGCTCTGACACAGAATACTACCCTGAGCTTTGCAGCCAATACACAGAAGTGAGACTTCTGATCTTGTGCGTTCTTCGACCAGGCAATAGCACTTGGCGGGGTCATCTTTCGAGCGATGATGCCATACGCATTCTCCGCGAGATTCGTCCGGAAATGTGCGTTCTAACCCATTTTGGATTGAAAATGATATCAGCCGATCCACCTGCAGAAGCAAGACGGATAGAGCGAGAAACGGGAATCAGAACAATTGCGGCTGAGGACAACATGCTGTTGTCTATGGGACACGACCTCAGGGTCTACCCTACCACGTGGCCCATAGATCGGAGTTCCTAGCAAACGTTTTATATGAACAATTGAGGTTTGACTCGAAAGGTGCTGGAGAGTGTATCTCCGCCAAGTACGATAGACAAGCTTTGCTTCTGTCCTAAAACTAATACCGCTGAGTGCCTTGCTTTCTTGCCACGATACTGCAAACCGGGACGTTGGATAGAGCAATAGTCCGTCAATCGCGACACTGACGCAACAGATATCCGGTGGAAAGCCATCGTGAAGGGGAACGTTGGTCTGGCTGGTGAGAGAATGAATGCTCCCATTCTGAAGGAAAAACGATGGAACAATGTGCTGGAGAGGGAGATTGCATCGAGATGGGCCAGCGAAAGCCTATACAACTTCCACATCAGGACCAAGAGAGAAATATTCAGTATCGACACGCCCCCTCCTTACCCAAGCGGAAGACCTTGGTCCGTGGGCGCTGCAGCTCACTATTCGCAAATTGACATGATCGCAAGGACCGCAAGGATGCAGGGGCGTGAGGTCTACTTTCCTGTTGGTATCGATCGAAACGGATTGCCGGTCGAGCTGTACACTGAGCGAACATACAATGTCGACATTCACGAAACGTCACGGGAAAGATTCATTGAGCTATGTGAGCATGCTCTCGACGACCTTGAGGGTGAAATGATCGGCACAATGAAGACCATGGGTCTCAGCGGGGATTTCGATCACTACTACAGGACGGATTCGGAGGAATATCGTAGGCTGACACAAATCACATTCATTGACCTTTGGAAGAAAGGCTTGGTCTATGAGGACACTAGGCCAAACAACTATTGCGCGGACTGCGGGACGACCATTGCAGATGCTGAGATAGTGTATGAGGAGCTTCCCACAACGCTGGTCTACATCCGTTTCAAACTGATGGAAAGCAATGAGATGGTCACAATAGCGACTACTCGTCCAGAGTTTCTATGCTCCTGTCAAGCTATTCTTGTTCATCCAGATGATGATCGGTATCGGAGATTGCATGGTCTGCATTGCATAGTTCCGCTCTACGACAGGGCAGTGCCAATAATTCCGAACAATGCGGCAAAGATGGAATTCGGAAGTGGGGTCGTGATGATTTGCAGCTACGGGGACACCTCAGATGTGCGTCTCTTCAGAGAGCTGAAGCTGCAGGAGATCGTAGCGATAGACACGAAAGGAAGGATGACAGATGCTGCCAAGCAGTACGGTGGCCTTTCAATTCAGGATGCTCGGCAACAAATCACCAAAGATCTGGAAAGCAGAGGTCTTGTCGAAAGAAAAGAAAGCATAATGCATCGAACTCCGATCTGCGACCGTTCCCATACTCCCGTCGAGATAGTTCCAATGAAGGAATTCTATTTGAAACAACTAGAATTCATACCTTCGATCAGAAAAGTCGCTGAGCGAATGGACTTTCATCCTGAGGCCCACAGACAGATCCTCTACAATTGGATCGACTCAGTGGCCATTGACTGGCCAATATCCAGGAGGAGGATCTATGGCACAGAGATTCCGATCTGGTACTGCAATGCCTGTGGCAAACCCAATATTCCAGAACCGGGCCCATACTACAGACCGTGGAAGGCCGATCCTCCCTTCCAGATTTGTCAGAACTGTCATGCCAAGGAGGGGTTCACGGGGGAGGATCGGACATTCGATACGTGGTTCGATTCGAGTATCTCACCTCTCTTTGTTTCAGGATACATGAGATCTCAAGATCTCTTTCGCACGACTTTCCCTGTTACGATCAGACCGCAAGCCAAGGATATCGTTCGCACTTGGTTGTACTACACGATTTTGAGGTGCTATCAACTGACAGGAAAGGGCCCATTCAAACACGTCTGGATAATGGGATATGGCGTTGATGAATCAGGAGAAAGAATGAGCAAGAGCAAAGGGAACGTAGTGGATCCAATTCCGATTCTAGAAAAGTTCGGGGCCGACACGTTCAGATTCTGGAATGCGACGGAAGCAAGCACAGGTTCGGATTTCAGATGTTCTGAAGAGAGAATCGCTGGGACAGCAAAGTTCATGACAAAGCTGTGGAACCTGTCTCGATTCATCTCATCGTTCCCGCAACCTACAAAAACGCGCCCTACTGTCACAGACAAGTGGATATTGTCTGAACTAGACAAGCTCACAAAGGAATGTCTCGAAGGCTACGAAGACTTCAATTTCTTCGTTCCCTCAAATGCATTAAGGGAGTTCACCTGGAACCTCTTTGCCTCCCACTATGTAGAAATGGTCAAAGCAAGAGCATACAACACCGACCGCGCTTTTCCGCAGAGTGACCAGCGAGCTGCATGGCATACACTTCACACTTGCCTACGTTCCATACTGATCCTATTGGCGCCCATATGTCCTCATATGACAGACTACTTGTGGAGAGCGATCTATTCGCCAAGGAGCATACACCTTCAGATGTTTCCTCGCCAGGGCCGGCGCAGGGCAAGGAGATTTGACAAAGTGACGAATAGTTTGGTAGAGTTCAACTCAACGGTCTGGAAGTACAAGAAAGCTCGTAACTTGTCGCTCAATCAGCCGCTCGCCGGAGTGTATGCAAGCCCGAGATTGAAGTCTATGAAATGTGACCTGAAAGCAATGCACAGGATCGAAACTCTTCGTTTCGGGACTCCAAAGGATTCTCAGAGAGTACTTGTGAGGGAAGCGGAAACTTACATTGTCTCGTAGCGCTTGAGCTATGTACGTGAAGGGACAGGCAGAGTTGATCTATCTTCGTGGTTTCTCCTTCTTACCGCTTAGGAGAGCTGAAAGCGAAACGCCGTTTATCTTGTAAACCCGATACCGAGTTCCAGGAAGGTCTCCATACGCCTTCCCTTCTGCTCCTCCGATGCCTTCAATGTGAACCTCGTCGTGCTCGTCAACAAAGTTCGCGGCTCCGTCCCTTGGAAGAAAAGCGGTCACAACCTTGCCTGTTTTTATCAATTGAACGCGAACACACTTGCGGACAGCACTGTTGGGCTGGCGACATTCGACACCAATCTTTTCCAGAACTATCCCTCTGGCCTGAGGTGCCCCCTTAAGCGGATCAGCCTTGTAGTCGAGGCCAAGCATCCTTCTCTTGAAAGGCGCATACTTCCATCTCAGTTTCTTTCTGGATCTCCTCAGCTTCCTTGCAGCAAAGAGACCTCCTGATCCTTTCGCCATTTGAAATCACTCTAGGTACGGCAGCTGTCAGCGATGTGCGTTATTTATGCTTTTACACTTCCGTTTGGCCTGTTGTGAAAGAGATTGGGAAATCAATTCATACTGTTGGAGATCTACGACAAAATGCGACAGGGGAGCTGTTGGTTGCTAGATCAGAGATGACCAATAGCGCTTGAAGAACGCAATCTTCACATTGAATAGTCACAGAGCACTTGTCTCATTACACATTTCTGCCGTGGCACATCAGAGAAAGATTCGCTTCAAATGAAGATTTCTTCGGAACTATGCCAAGCAAACTTTATAACAGCGCCCTCTTTAATAGCGTCAGCTTCCGTTCCGAACAAGTGAAAAGGTTATATGGTGGTTTTTTTCTGTTTGGGGGATTCGCCTGATTGGTGAAAAGAGAAAAGGAAAGAATGATTAACATTTTTCAGCATGAACTCGTTCCCAAGCACGTTATCCTAGACAAGAAGGACGCTGAAGAAGTCCTAGCAAAGTACCATGTTAAGCCGCACCAGTTTCCATACATCAAAGTCTCAGACCCAGCATGCCAGATGATTGGTGCAAAGCTGGGAGATGTAATCAAAATCGTCAGACATAGCTCGACTGCAGGGGAAGCTGTCGCCTATCGATATGTCATTGGGGACTGACTGATGGAACGGTCGATATTAAGCATCTCCCAGTCGGATTCATGGTCCCTAATGCGCAAGTTCTTCCAGGAAAAAGGACTGGAAAGGCAACACATAGACTCCTACAACGAGTTCATAGAGCATGGCCTCCAAGCTGTCATAGATGAAGTTGGAGAGATCCCAATAGAAACTGAAGAGTTTGCCCTGAAGATCAAGCTTGGAAAAATAGCGATTGGGTCACCGAGAGTGATTGAAGTAGACGGATCTGAACGCCAGATCTACCCCATGGAGGCACGGGTCAGGAACCTAACCTACGCGTCCCCGCTCCACCTAGAGATGACTCCTATAATAGGAAACCGAGAGGGCGCGGCCGAGATGGTCTACATAGGTGACTATCCAGTGATGCTGAAATCGAAGATATGTCCTACCTCCAGACTGACTCCTGATGAGATCAAGTCAATAGGTGAGGATCCACTCGACCCTGGAGGATATTTCATCGTAAACGGGTCAGAACGTGTTGTCGTTGCGCTTGAAGATCTGGCTCCGAATAGAATCTTTGTAGATGTTGAGAAGACAGGTGCGACTCCGACCTACAAGGCCAAGATCTTCTCTACCACGGTTGGTTCTCGGGCAAGAATCGAGACAACGATGAAGACAGATGGGGCGGTCTACATCACTACGCCGGGAGTTCCGGCGGATCTTCCGTTGATTGTCATGATGAAGGCGTTGGGATTCGACGAGGATGCAAAGATCGCCGAAATAGTCTCGCAAGATGAGACGATTCAACACGAGCTTGAATCATCATATGAGAAAGCAGTCGGAGTCGTTTCACAGAAGGATGCGTTGCTTTTCATTGGCAACAGGCTGGCACCCGGACAGGTTGATGAGTATCGTCTGAAAAAAGCAGAGTCTGTAGTAGACAGAAACTTCTTGCCTCATCTCGGAACGAAGCCGGCTGATCGAAAAGAGAAAGCATACTTCCTGGCCGAGATAGTTTCCAGAATTGTTGAGCTGAAGCTTGGAAGACGGCAAGATGACGACAAAGATCATTATGCGAACAAGAGACTGAGGCTGGCTGGCTTGCTGCTCGCAGACCTTCTCCGAATAGTCTTTCTAAATCTCACAAGAGACCTGAAATACCAACTCGAGAGGATAACGGTCAGACGACACACTGAGCTTTCGATATCAAATGCTGTGAGACCCGGAATAATCACGGAAAGGGTCCAACATGCAATCGCAACTGGGAACTGGGTTCGAGGCAGGGTTGGAGTGACTCAACTCCTTGACAGAACAAACTTCGCTTCTACACTAAGTCACCTTAGAAGACTCCAATCTCCCCTCAGTAGAAGCCAGCCGAATCTGGAGGCGAGAGATCTTCACCCAACCCATTGGGGACGACTCTGTCCCAACGAGACTCCTGAAGGGTCCAACTGTGGCTTGGTCAAGAATCTCGCATTGCAAGCCATCCTTTCCATAGGCGTGGACCCTAGAGAAACTGTCACTAGACTCCGTAGAATGGGTGTGGTTGCAGTTGATGAGGCAGACAAGAAACTAAGAGCGGGTTCTGCCAAAGTCTTCGTGGACGGAATAATAGCTGGGTACTGTCGAAATCCGGAAGATCTAGCGTCCGAAATCAGGAAACTAAGAAGAGAGGAAAAGATTAACTCAGAAGTCAATGTTGCCAACTATCCGGCTGAGACCCCAACATCAAGACCCGAGCTATACGTAAACTGCGACGAAGGTCGAGTTAGACGCCCGCTCCTCATTGTTGAGAACGGAAAACTGAGAATGACAGAATCACACCTAGAGAAGCTTCGTCGTGAGGAGCTTCAATGGGAAGATCTGGCCAGGGAAGGTATACTTGAGTACCTAGACGCTGACGAAGAAGAGAATGCGTTGGTGGCCTTAGATCAAAGTAAGATTACCGACAGGACGACCCATATGGAAATTGCGCCCTATACAATTCTGGGAATATGCGCTTCAATAGTACCGTTTTCCGAACACAATCAGTCCCCAAGAAACGCATATGAATCGGCCATGTCTAAGCAGGCTCTAGGCGTTTCCTCAACAAACCATTTCAATAGGGTAGACTCAAGATCACATCTACTTCATTATCCACAGAGTCCGCTTGTTAGAACAAAGCCAAGCGAGATAATCAGCTACGACACAAGACCGTCAGGTCAGAACTGTGTCGTGGCCATAATGTCCTTCGAAGGATACAACATGGAGGACGCATTCGTCATCAACAAGTCATCGGTCGAACGGGGGCTTGGGCGGTCGTTTTTCTTTAGAGTCTACGAGGGTGAGTGCAGGCAGTACCTAGGTGGCTTGAGAGATAAGTTTGAGATTCCTGATCCTTCTGTCAGAGGCTACAGGGGTGAGAGATACTACAGGCTTCTCGAGGAGGACGGCATAATCACTGTTGAGTCCCCTGTGGCCGGAAACGCCGTTCTGATAGGAAGAACTAGCCCACCAAGATTCCTTGAAGAGTATAGAGAGTTCGAGGTTCGCGGGCCTACACGGAGGGATTCATCAGTCTGTATGAGGCCCTCGGAATCTGGAGTCGTAGATTTCGTTTCGTTCTCTGACTCAATAGAGGGCAGCAAGCTGGTGAAGGCTAAGGTGAGGGATCTGAGGATCCCTGAACTTGGAGACAAGTTCGCATCCAGGCACGGTCAGAAAGGGGTTGTCGGCTTGCTTGTGCCTAGCGAGGATATGCCTTTCACAGAGGACGGGATTGTACCGGACATCATAATCAATCCGCACGCTATGCCCTCGAGAATGACAATAGGGCAACTTGCAGAATCAATCGCGGGAAAAACAGCATCATTGAGAGGTTCAGCTGTTGATGGTACACCATTCTCGAACGAAAAGATATCATCGATTAGAGAGGCACTTCTCAAACTCGGTTTCCAACATGGCGGAAAAGAGGTCATGTATGATGGAATGACCGGGAAGAAGCTAGTTGCGGAGATATTCATTGGAGTCGTCTACTACCAAAAGCTACATCATATGGTTTCTGACAAAATGCATGCCAGAGCACGTGGACAAGTACAAATGCTCACACGCCAGCCAACTGAAGGAAGGGCCCGTGGAGGAGGGCTCAGGTTCGGCGAGATGGAGCGGGACTGTCTCATTGGTCACGGTGCTTCAGCTCTTCTCAAAGACCGGCTTCTCGAAGAGTCAGACAGAGCAATAGTCTTGGTCTGCGAGAACTGTGGACTTCTAGGTTACTACGACATAAAGCAGAGCAGATACACCTGTAGGATATGCGGGGAGAAGGCGGTCATCTCTCCCGTTGCAATGTCATACGCATTCAAGCTTCTCACTCAGGAGCTTATGTCCCTTGGAATCGCGCCTAGAATAAAGCTACAGGAGAGAGCATGACATGACCTACGCTGAGGAGTCTCGCAAGATAATAGATGCGATTCGATTCTCACTACTCACACCCAACGAGATACGAAAGCTTTCTGTCGTCGAGATCCAGGCCGCAGACACCTACGATGAAGACGGTGTTCCCATAGTCTCCGGCTTGATGGACGGCAGATTAGGAACGCTTGAGCCAAGACAAAAATGCAAGACATGTGGGAACACTTCTCTGACTTGTCCTGGGCACTTTGGTCACATAGAGCTTTCTCAACCGGTCGTCCATGTAAGCTTCGGAAAGCTGGTTCATCGATTTCTTTCAGTCACCTGCCGCAGCTGTGGAAGGATTCTGCTCAGCAACGAGAAAATCAACACATACAGAACTATGATAGAGGACGAGAAGAGGCGCCTGAGCATTGTCCCAGACACGTTCTATGAAAAGGTCACGAAGGATGCAAAGAAGACTCGGGAATGTCCTCACTGTGGGGCGAAGCAGTGCATAGTCGAATACATCAAGCCGACAACTTACAATGAAGTAGTCGAGGGCGGAGCTAGGAGACTGACGCCAAGTACTATCAGAGAGAGACTCGAGCGAATCCGTGACGACGACCTGACGCTTCTCGGGATGGATCCAAAGGCCGCGCGTCCTGAGTGGTCCATTCTACAAGTGCTGCCAGTGCCACCCGTGACCGTTAGACCATCGATCACCCTCGAATCGGGAATCCGATCTGAGGATGATTTGACCCACAAATTGGTCGACATCATTCGAATAAATCAAAAACTCGGAGAAGCAGTTGAGGGAGGACTGCCTGTCAACATAATACAGGAGCTGCATGATCTGCTTCAATATCATGCCACAACCTACATCGACAACGAAGTTTCTGGTCTTCCTCCGGCTAGACACAGATCAGGAAGAGCACTGAAGACGATATGCCAAAGACTGAAGGGCAAGGAAGGTCGATTTCGAGGAAACCTTTCCGGAAAGAGAGTTGACTTTTCTGCCAGGACCGTTATCTCGCCAGATCCCAATTTGGACGTTGGCGAGGTGGGCGTCCCTACGGAAGTTGCCGCAAGACTGACAATTCCGGAGAAGGTTACAGAGTGGAATCTCAATGAACTGAGACGACTAGTGGAGAACGGACCCGACCAATACCCTGGCGTACTCTATATTGTGCGCCCAGATGGACGCAGAATTCGACTTGAATTCGTGACTGAGAGAAAATCACTTGCAGAAAGTCTGCAGCCTGGCTTCGTTGTGGAGAGACACATACGCGATGGTGACATCGTCCTCTTCAACAGGCAACCGTCACTACACAGAATGTCGATAATGGCACACAAGGTGAAGGTTCTGCCTTACAAGACTTTCCGACTGAACCCATGTGTCTGTCCCCCATACAACGCAGATTTTGATGGGGACGAGATGAATCTGCACGTTCCTCAAGGGGAGGAGGCCCGCACTGAAGCCCGTCTCTTGATGGAAGTCCAGGATCAGATTCTGTCACCACGTTACGGAGGACCGATCATAGGCGCCATCACCGACCATTTGACAGCCGCGTACCTCTTCACAGAGAGCTCGACATATCTCACAAAAGATGATGCGTGTAGGGTCCTCATGGCAGCGGAATACAAAGGGCCTTTACCCGAACCTGATCTCCGGCGGCCAGAACCTATGTGGTCAGGAAAAAGAATATTCAGCATATTCATTCCGAAGAAGATGAACTTTACACTCAAATCAAGTGTTTGCAGGCAATGCTCTGAATGCAAGAAGGAGAAATGTCCCTACGATGCATATGTCGTAATCAAGGACGGCGTTCTTGAGCATGGAGTCTTGGACAGAAATGCAGTTGGAGCCAGATCTGAAAGCCTTTTCCATCGCATTGTGAAGGACTATGGACCAGACATAGCACGGGGTTTCCTCAACTCAATAACGAGACTCCTCGACATGTTCATCACAATGAGAGGGTTTTCTTATGGCCTTGACGATCTCGATGTGTCCCCTGCGCTGAGAGACAAGATCGACAAGGCGATCAAGAACGCGGAGGAAAGGGTCGACGAACTTGTTGAAGAATACAGAAAAGGCACATTGGACAGATTGCCGGGACAGTCACTTGGAGAGTCACTTGAGATTTACATAATGAACGAACTCTCGAAGGCCAGAGACGAAGCAGGTGCGCTTGCAGACAAGTATTTCGGAATGGAGAACAGCGGTATCGTTATGGTGAGAGTTGGAGCAAAAGGGTCGATGCTTAACATAGGGCAAATGGCTGCGTCAATCGGCCAACAGTCTATCAGAGGGCAGAGGATACGACGAGGATACAGAGGCAGAGCATTGTCCTCCTTTGAACCTGGAGACGTAGGAGCAAAGGCGAGAGGGTTTGTGTACTCGTCATTCGGACACGGTCTCGATCCCATAGAGTACTTCTTCCATGCGATGGGAGGAAGGGAGGGGCTAGTCGACACGGCTGTTAGAACTCAACAGAGCGGATACATGCAGCGTCGCCTGATAAACGCACTTGAACACATCAGGGTAGAATACGACGGAACGGTGAGGGACTCCCGCGGGAATATTATCCAGTTCAGATACGGAGAGGACGGGGTTGACACGGCCAAGAGCGACCATGGCAGGGCTGTGAATACGGAAAGGCTGGTTGAGAGAGTCAGATTAGGCGCCGAGAAAGGCTCTAAGGCATCTAAGAACTACGTGTTGAAGAAGCTTCAGTCAAGAGTGTCACAATTGCCAAGAGTGTTGGCCGCCGAATTGAAGAGAGACCTATTCGAGGCCACACTTACAGAAAAGACAGTTGACCAGGTCATAGACCAAGCGATAGAGAATTACAGAAAGTCGCTAATAGAGCCCGGTGAAGCAGCGGGCATAGTGTCAGCTCAGTCGATAGGCGAGCCGGGCACTCAGATGACGCTTAGAACCTTCCACTTCGCAGGAGTCAGGGAGCAGAACGTGACTCTTGGGCTTCCTCGACTCATTGAGATTGTTGACGCGAGGAAGGTTCCTTCAACGCCAATGATGATTGTGTATCTGGACAAAAAATGCAGAGAGAAACGTGAAAAGGCCGAGGAAGTCGCACGCTTGATTACACACACTACCGTGAGAGACATTGCTGCACACATAGAGTCGGATGTTACGCGAATGACAATCAAGATTGCGCTCGACGCTGACAAAATGCGTCAACGAGAGATATCAGTGCGTGACATCAGAGAAGCTGTTGAACTTCCCTCTTGCGACACCAAGGTCGAACGAGCGAGGATTGAGATCAAAACTAGGGACTTGGAAATTCCCCAGTTTAAGCGACTAGTAGCGAAGTTGCCATCTCAACATATCAAGGGGCTGCCCGCGGTAAAGAGGGCGCTTGTCGTCGAAGAGAAAGGCGAATGGGTCATTAGGACGGAGGGCTCAAGTCTGGAACAAGTTCTCACTATTCCAGGAGTGGACCCGACCAGAACAACGTCAAACAACATCCATGAAGTGGCGATGGCCCTAGGTATCGAGGCTGCTAGAGAAGTGATAGTCAGAGAGGCACTAATCGTTCTGGAAGAGCAAGGCCTGGATGTCGATATTAGGCATGTGATGCTTGTGGCGGACGCAATGACTTCTTCTGGAGACGTACTTCAGGTGGGGAGACACGGAGTCAGCGGAGAGAAGGCCAGTACGCTGGCAAAGGCCGCGTTCGAGATTACCATACCGACCATTGTTGATGCAGCAATGAGAGGGATCTCTGACACGTTGAAAGGGGTGGCAGAAAATGTCATTGTGGGGCAACAGATACCGATGGGAACGGGCCTGATTGACCTGTATATGGGCATGTCCAAGAAAGAGAGTTGAGAACATGATCGATATTACTAAGCAACTCAAGATAGCCGTAAAGAGTGGAAAGGTATCTTTTGGATGTGCGGGAGCACTCGAGGCTGCGAGAAGCAGCAAGGCAAGACTGATCGTCCTGGCTTCGAATTGTCCCGAGGATGCCAGATCCGAGATACTTCACGGAGCCAAACTCTCCGAGTTGCCTGTGTGCATCTATGAGGGAACCAGTGTAGACCTAGGAAGCGTATGTGAGAAACCCTTTCTCGTAGCCGCAGTGACCATTCACGAGCCTGGTGACTCCGAGATACTGAAGGTAGTTGGCGCGAAAGATGTCAAGTAAGATCAAGCTTACAAGCGACGAAATGAAATGCATTGCACTTTTCGAGAGCATTACGGGTGCAACGGCCAAAGACTGTCTCATCGACGAAAAGGCTGAAAGAATCATCTTCCTTGCAAAACAAGGTGAGATGGGCTTAGCCATCGGTAGAGCGGGGAAGAACATACAGACCTTGAGAAAAATGACCGGCCGTCAAGTAGAGATCGTTGAGCAGGCAGACACGCCTGAGCAGTTGATCAAGAACGCACTTGCCCCGGCTCACGTAAAGGAGATTCGGATCACCGAGAAACCCGAAAGGAAAATAGTCGTCGTTGAAGTTGAGCCGAAAGACAAAGCTCTAGCGATTGGCAAGAACGGCCGGACAATAGACAAGACCCGAATTCTGGCGAAGAGATACTTCCAGATAGACCACGTTGACGTAACCTAGCAAGCACAATAGCTTAGACTTGCTATTTTGTCTGTTTTGTGAATCTTTGTGCTTCTTGTAGGAACTTGTCCATTTCGGCCTCTGTGTGAGCTGCCGAAATAGCGCAATGCACAAGTTCAGGTGTTAAGCAAAAGATGCCTCTCTCCAGCAGAAAGTACATGAATCTCTTTGAGAGTTCCTTGTCACCCTTGCTAGCGGCTGTGGCGTCCTTGACTGGAATGTCCGTAAAGTGGCATCCGAAGATTGATCCTACGCCGGTCGTCTGGAACTTCAAGCCACCATGATCCATTATCCCTGTGAGTTCTTTACGCACCTTCTCTCCCATCTTTCCGATCTTCTGATGTACTGATCCGTCCTCCAGGACTTTCAGAGTGGCGAGGCCTGCAGCCATAGATACCGGATTTCCAGTATGAGTTCCTCCGTGGAATGAATAGTCTGAACCCTTGTATTTTGTGTGGTCCATTCTCTCCATGATATCTGATCTTCCCGTGATTGCACCCATCGGGAGACCACCTCCCGCGATCTTCCCTAGAATCGTCAGGTCAGGTTTCACGCCGTAGAATTGCTGTGCTCCTCCTGGCCCCAGCCTGAACCCGGTGATTACCTCATCAAAGATGAGTAAGGTGTCTTTTTCACGGCACAGGTCAACTAATCCCTTCAAGAATTCTTTCTCAGCAGGGATCATGCCTCCTGCGCCCATTACTGGTTCTATTAGCACGCAAGCTAGTTCCTTTCCGTTCATGGACCTCCTGACTCCATCCAAATCGTTATAGGGAAGGATGACTGTGTCCGCCAGCGACCCCGGTGTGAGGCCGCCCGAAGGAATCTCATTGTAAGGTGGTTTCATAGCCACATGGAGAGGATCGTACCCACCGTGCCAGTTTCCTTCGAATTTTCCGACCTGACGTCTGCCCGTGTACGTCCTAGCAAGCCTAACCGCATACATGTTTGCTTCCGTGCCTGAACCTGTGAACCTAATCAACTGGGCCGAGGGTACCATTCCAACTATTTTCTTAGCGAGCTTTAGTTCCAGTTCATGAGTGACGCCATAGTGGAGATCTTTTTCGATCTGTTCTCTTACCGCGTCAGTAACTGCTGGGTGTCGGTGGCCCAGAATCAAAGCAAAATGAGCGCACCAGTAGTCTGTGTAGATGTTGCCATCAATATCAAACAACTTGCTTCCGTTCGCATCTGTCACACAGAATGGGTAGGGCTCAATGAATCTAATTCTGTAGGAAATTCCCGCAGGAAAGAACTTCCTTGCTTCTTGGTACATCTGTTTCGATCGTGGAGTTTTGCGTACGTATTCATCATTCATTTCTGATACAACCATTAGCTCCGAGCTGCGTCAAACTGTTTCCTTGCAAGGTTAAGTCTTTCGGACAAGACCAACGGTGAACAATGCCGCCAACAAGAGATGCGCCATGCTTTCCTACTTGACGTTCTCGAATTCCTCTTTCGGAGCCCCACAAACCGGGCAGGTCCAATCCGATGGGAGAGCGCGCGCGTAATCCGAGTTACTTAATTCATGTTGCACATTCCTGCCGAACACGAAGGCTTCCACGACTTGACGTACGAGCTTATATCTCACAATCCAGAGCTCAACTTGGTTTGAGGACCATGCCAACAACGAGAGAAGAAGTTGAGAAGGCGCTTGATGAGATGAGCCCCAATTTGCAGGCAGACGGTGGAAACGTAGAACTCGTCGATTTTCGAGATGGTGTCGTCAAAGTGAAGCTGACAGGAGCGTGCGCCGGATGTCCTATGTCCCATATGACGTTACAGTGGGGCGTAGAGCAATTCCTGAAGAAGAGATTTCCAGAAATTCTTAAGGTTGAGGCAGCTCCATAGAACCGTTGCCGAGACAAAAAGACGCACCAGCCACCTATCTCCTAGATAAGGACGACCCGCATGAAAAGACATCGATAAGTCTCAGGTCATCGAATAACTCACTCCACCATCCATTTTCGGACACGGAGGGATTGGCCTATCAACAATAAGAGTGACTCCCTGGGATCAAAGATACGTTCTCTCACCATGAGTCCGCTTGCCATTCAGATAGACAACAGGATCAACGAGTTCAAAGTTCTTCACTCGAAGCAAAATCAGGATTGGTTCTCAGAACTCTGCTTCTGTATCTTGACAGCGAATTCCAGCGCCAAATTAGGAATAGAAATTCAACAGACAATAGGTCCAGAAGGCTTTCTCAAACTGCCTCGAGAGGAGATCGCCAAGCGTCTCAGAGATCTAGGCCATAGGTTTAGTGAGCGGCGCGCACATTTCATAGTTAAAGCCCGTGATTTTCGCCAGATAAAGAACATCATTGTAGGCATCAGAGAGCAGGAAAAGGCCCGGGAATGGCTTGCTGAGACAGTGATGGGTTTAGGATACAAAGAGGCAAGTCATTTCCTTAGAAACGTTGGATATGAAGACCTAGCCATCCTTGATAGACATGTCCTCAGGACAATGAAGGACTATGAGATTATCAATGAGGTTCCAAAAGCACTTACAAGACGCAAATACATCGAGCTTGAAGGTAAGTTGAGAAATCTGGCTGCTCAGCTAAATATGCCCCTCTCCAAACTTGATCTCTACATTTGGTACATGAAGACCGGTGCAGTTCTAAAGTAGGTGACGATTCATTCTGACTGAGACCAATCGTGTACGACAGACTACCACCAAGTGATCGTAGCATCCAATTTTCGATGGTGACAAACATCTGCTAAGCGCATATCCAAGAGTACCCTGACCTTAGAGTAACTTTTCCAGAAAAACGAGTTCTGTAAAGACTGTGAGGGCGTCTTAGGGCGTCTACGGCCGACCTAAACCGCCTCTTTTCTCTTGCGGCAAAACTTTAGATTGAAGTCATAGACCTACAGAATATGGGCTGACTTTGACAACTGATGCTGACATTCAGGCATTAGCTGCCAAGTTCGGGTCAATAGAAGATAGAGCTGCTAGGTTGACAGAATCAATCTCCTCAGATCCTTTCGGCGTACGTGACCGAACGCCTCGCCTAAGAACTCTTGTGGAGACCTATCAAGGAGCGTTCCAGAATTTTCAGAATATTTCTCGTGGCGCAAGCGTCACCCTTGATTATCTTGAAATCAGCTCATTGCCTAGCGCGCGCGCTAGTGACGGTTCCCCTAAGTTTAGTGACCGTTTCGAGTATCTGGCCTTACTAGACAAGCTGGCAATAAACTGTGAGACGGCGTTGGGATATCTCAGAGCACTTGCGAGTCCGATCCCACTTGAGGATAAAGACAGATTAGATTCTTTGCGACAGCAGATAGGACCGCTTGAGCAGTTCAATGAGAATCTGTTCAAACACATAACCACGGCTATAGAAGAATATGAAAAGGGACACTACCTTGCCTCAGCGTTGTCGGCAGGCAAGGCGGTAGTCTATGTGTTGGAACAACTTCCGGGCAAGACCGACGAAGACAAGGCGAATGAGCTTGTCAAATTGCGCCTGTTAGACGAAAAGATGAAACCTAATTTCCTCAAAGGAGCAAGGAGAGCAAGAATCTATTTCACACATGATATATCCGCTATTCCTTTACCTCAAGATGCACTCAGCCTAGTCAGTGATGCTTGCGACCTGTCTTTGAAACTTGTGAGAGTCCGTCAGAGTTAGCAAACCTTTGAAGCACAACCGCGATCATTCTTCAATCGACGCCTACTCAAACAACCATTGCGCGCTAGAAAAACATAATGGTCGCCCAACTAAAACGCCGCTGTCAGAAACATTTGAACGACCTGATTGAAGAGTTTTTGCAGAAATACCGAGACAAAGAACCAACGCCCTGAAAATACTAACCCAACAACGGACGACCGCACAACCCTATGTCCTAAGTTTGGTGAACACTTCAACTTTATTTTATTTTTCTGGCTAAACGAACGCCCCCTAGGTCTTGGTAGCCGAACAACTAGACTTAAATCGGAGAAGATCTTGCATAACGTCGCGAGGTGACTCAAATGCCGGAGACGAAATGTTCGAAATGTGGAAAGACTATCGCATATGATTTGACCATGCCATACAGATGCCCTTACTGCAGAGAACTACTGTAAACAAGTGAACTACAGCTTTTCTTGGTGAACTTGCACCCAGATACAAGTCCAAAGTAGACGCTTTGAGGCCACCTAAACGGCGGCAATCCTCTAAAACGGCCTTCCAAGCCTCCAAATCCAACAATCCCCGCGCAAGATTATTTTTATTTCGGCTAAACGCAAAGGGACCCACCCGACAAGAGCGAATTACAGCGGGGGTTTTCAAACCTCATCTCTAATAGGGGCATAGTTTTCGTGCTTGTTTTGGGAGCTTGACTAAGAAGTATTAAGCACTACCAGCATTATGGTACGGCACTCCTGGGTAAAAAGGCAAGCTACTGTAACGATTTGCCTGTTTTGTTACAGTAGGTCCCTTCTTTCGTTCTCGATAGGCCTTCTGTCGTTCAGCATCAGAAACATAGATCCTTGGGTTGTGCCCGATCTTCTGTTTTTCTTTAACCCTCTTCTGATCAATCTTCTTTTCCTTCTTTGTTCTTGGCCCCTTTCGTATGCCCCTCTTATCATGCTCAAATGTTTTCTCTTCATCGTAGGCTTGGCGAACAGTTTGATAAGGCGCACAATAGACAGATCGCAAAAATACATCTTTCGTGATATCAAAGTCACTTGGCAGTTGTCTTTTGAAATCCCATTTCATGTTAACTTCTTGCTCTTTAGGATAGAAACAGCCAACAGGGATGCCTTGATCTCTCTCCGTCCTCATCGTAGCCAAACTGTTCTTATGCACAAGGAACTTTTCAGTTATTGGTTGTTTGTTGTTGATAGCATCAATGATAGGCTGATAGAAAGTGCTCACATTACTAACATGAACCGCATGATGAGCCTCAATCGGTTTATCTTTCTTGTTCCTGGCTATGATCCATTGTCCGGACTTTCCATCTTTTTGTAAAGCAATGTAGACCGCAGATCGCATCAACCAAAAACCGTCAGCCCGCCAGTCTACCTTTAACGATACGCCATATTGAGCCGCTATCTTGATAGCCATTTCTTCCTTTTCCTTGTCTGCCAGAAAGACGCAGCTATCGGTATGCCCTGTTATTGCCTCAAGCAAAGCAAAGATCAAACCTAAAATGCCTCTAGCTCTGCCCAAAGTCAAAGCCGCCATTTCAGGATCAAAGAAACCTTCACCGATTTTCTTGTGCGCTGGCTCAGGCCGCCCCTTCTTTCGTTTGACAAAATGCTCTCGATCAAAGTTCAAGATACCAAAAACTTCCTCTAAAGCATCGTCGTCCTCTATCTCAATGGCTTGAACAAATTTGCCGATCAAAGCATTTCCAAACAGTTTAGCCATGTTCTCAGCGAAAGCATCTTTGTCTAAGGATGCCTTGTCTTTCATTTGCTGAAAATATTGCAGATAAGCCTTGATTGGATGATTGATCTCTTGCGCCCCAGGAACGAAGCCCCAGGCAGTGATCTTATCAAACGACAATCCGAAATGCTCAATGGCAAGCCGTAGCTCAAAGATCGTAAAGAACGCCTCTTCCCCGGGCTTCTTTGATCCGTCCAATGGCCACAAAAGGCGAACCGCATAGTCTTGCTGATCAGCCACAATCGGATATCGGCAACTTTCAGGATGCTTGTAACCTTGCATCCTTACAAAGCCTTCCATAGCAAGGATTTTCTGCAAAGTCTCTTTATCGTCAAATGAGCATTGCAGCATTTTCCATTGCGTGACATGTTCTTTCCCTGGGGCCGTGATCACAAGGGGCATGGGCTGATTTTGACCACAACTATTGTACATGCCGCTAACATCAACGCCAGTAACAGCCTGTTCAATGAGCCCGCACATATCGCCTTCACGTCTAGCACCAAGATAAGTTCGCAAACTGTTCCATCTAATAGGCTGAAAGTCTTCATGCAAAACTTTGATCTTAGGTTCTTGCCAAGCATATAGACCACTCTTTCTCTTTGCTTCACTGTGGCTTTCTCGTTCCTTGAAAGGCATTGAGACAACACCATCCGGGGCAAGAAAGCGTTTGCGCAAAAAGTAGACAGCGGCAGATGCTAAAGTGGGATGCTGAAACGTATTGAGCAGCTCAATGTCTAATGCGGACCAATACCACTGCCTCAGTTTGGTGAAAGCTGTGATCAAGATCACGCTATCATTGATCGCATATGTCCAGAAAATATCTGGGTGCTCTCTTTTCAGCTCAGCCATATGACTCATCCAATAAGTGCTATCGTGGTCTTCCGTCTTTGGTTTTTCCTTCACAAGCCCCACGCTAAGCGCAACTGTTTCCAAAGAAGCCATAAAATAACAGTAAGTATCAATGATCGTATTGTTGTCATTTTGCAGATGGATCGAGCTTTCATGGATAGGCATAACCTTGCCTATTTCCGGATTGAAATGATCCTTCCAATCTTTGATGTTCCTTAACTCTGCTGGCGACAAATGTGTAAGCCAATAGATCATTTTGTCTTTTGGTAAGTGAAGCCAAGATCGAACATGATCCTCAATTGTCTGCCAAGGCACAGCTTCATTGACATCGAGCTTTGATGCGATCACGAGGCCGCCTTGGTATGTGGCAAAAGTAAAAGCCTGACACGTTGGCTTGAGATAGAAAACTTTTGAGCCGTCTTTCAGTGGCTTAGGGGCCTCAGTTAACTTGCTATCATCTTCCGCATCAAAAGCAACAAGAACAACCCCCTCGATCTTAGGACTCTTTCTGTTTGTACCATATAGAAGATCCTCTTCGTAGTCGTCCAACAACTTGATCTTAGCTGCAAGCATGGCCTCAATAGGCGGCAAACCTCTAGCCTTGGCTGATCGGTTCGAGGCCGCAAGAACTCTATATGCTGCACTAGGAAAAGGTTGGACCTTGTAAAGATAATCGAGCCAGTCCAACCATAGTTCTTTCTTGCGCATCAAGCCCTTAGCGTCAGCCTCGGCCTCGACCGTCAAGCTCACCTTAGGGAAAGTCCCATATTTCTTGAGAGCCCGACGCCACCTTGTTCAATCAGGTTATGCAATTTTTTGATTGAGTGCAATTTGTTGGCCCGTATGTAGTGACTCATAACGCCAAAACCACCGATGTCTTTAGGCTTCACTTTTTCTAGCTCACGCCACCAAGCCCAGCCTAACAGTTTTGCTTTCTTAGTCTCGTCGTCGTAAGAGGCAAGCACGTAGATGTCTGAATAATACCGTTTTCCGGCAGTCACCAATAGATGTATTGGCACTCGAAATGTCTTCACGTCAACGGTGCCAATCACTGTAGGAAAATCAACGCCTTGATCTCCCGATGAATGAAGAGCCCAGTGAGGTTGAATCTTGAAGTCACGCCAGAAAGCTATTTCGCCCGCACAACCTACAAGCACGCGATCCTTACCATGTATTACCTCCCAGGACGCATTTTTGTATTGGATAGCCAGCAAACTAGCCCAAATCTTTAGTTCATCCTCAGTGAGATTCAATTCTTTAGCTGCAAAGGAGCAAATAGGACAGATGCCACTATCTAAAACACTGCCGCATTTATCGCATTTGATTTCCGGCTCGCTCATTGCTCCCCAGCAACCATATCAGATTTGTTGACTCTCCTATTGCAGAACCAAGGTTTTTCACGATAACCTTGAAAAATAGCGTCCTTCTGAATCTCTTGCAAACCGAGCCTAAGAAGTCGAACGATGAACTGATCGCCCTTCGGTGTATCAGAGAACTTTCTGAGGGCTTCGATTTTTCTAAGTAGGTCAAGAGGGATGGTTATTGTTCGCAGAGTCACTTTGCTCGATTCTTCTGTCAAACAAAAATCACCTTTCTTTCAAGTCTTTCAAGCTCGACGAGTTCGCCAAGACTCAGTCGTTTTTGTCTTTCTCGTAACTCTGTCAGGCGTTGCGCGTCTCGAATTTCTTTTCGACCTCGTTTTGCTTGCTCAAATACGGTTGTCATTTTCTTAGACCTCTTAGAGAAGAGGGGAGGCCTAGGGCGGCTCAAGCCCTACAAAACCGCCCTAAGCCCCGTTGTCTCGGTCGGTCGGGGAGGTGAAAACAACTGTCCGACCTTCCGTGACTCTGATTTATTTCTCTCTGAGCGTCAATCGAACCGTATCGCATCCTAGCGTCCGACTTGAACGACTAGAATAAACGCTGCAAACCAGGTCAGGTCGTAAGAGAGGACTTGCATAAGGGCAAACCAGTTCTAGGCTTGAATGTTCCAGCAACGCGGCTTTGATAAGCACCACGGATTTTATGGGCAAGCCTTCTTGAACTAAGCGCTTTGCCTTTTCTTGAATCCATTTGTCCGTGAGAGGTTTCAAATCGATTTCATAAGGATGCTTTCTCTGTAAGCATTGCAAGTCTTCCATTCTAGTCTTGCCGTCGTCGTGGAGCGTCATTGCGCTTAGAGCATTGCCACAGTCGTAAACAAACTTTCTCTCATCTAACGCTACTAGCCGCGCCTTCTGACCAAAAAACCATCCAAAGTTTGTTCCAAGAATCTTCCAAATCTCCGCCGCCGTTCCATTGATTCGTTGTTGTATTGCTTCTTGCGCTTTCGCTTTCACTAAGTCTCTCCGTTCGTAGACCTTCTTAGTTCCTTGTCCGAGTGCCACCAGGTAGTCGTCCGTTCTCCGTGGATCGTAAGACTCGGTTTTGAGTTCATCCACCGAGGACCAGATCAACAAACCGCCAACTGTGCGATCTTTTGGTAAGACCACTCTACCATCAAGAATTGATTCTGAAAAATCGACTAACTTCAATTTCGATTTCACCTTGGTAGAAATACGGAGCCGTCTCCTTGTGAAGTGACCATTGTGACTTTGGATGCATCAACGGCGTCACGAAGACCTTTCTTTGATAGCAGTTGCGCTAGTCTTGTTCTCTTAGAATCCGTCAAGAAGCCCTTAGTTCTTAGATCGTCCAGTAATCGATCTCTTTCCTCTTCCTCTGAGGCTGTTAGAAGCCAAGGCATAGGGCCACGGTCATCACCAGGGCTTTGAGTTTGCTCGTGTCTGTGCTCTGGTTCTTCCAAAGGCATCACTGGTGGGGGAAACAGAACAGGCACTTTGAAATCTGGCTTTCGTTCTGTAGACATAGAACTCACTCTAACGCGGCGTCTTCTTCTCCAACTCTGTCAAGAACCGCACTCTCTCAGCTTCTTTGTAACTGAGAACCGTTCCGACCACGGTCTTTGCTCTCAACTCTTTCAGCTCAGACAACTGTTCTTGAGTTGGTTCAGTTCCAACTCTCATCCAAGAACTCTGGCCTTTAGTCGTTGGAGAAAGCGGCCTCTTCTTCTCTGTCTTTATTTGTGGCAACGGACGATTGCCATAACCTTCTTCCAAATTTTCATCCTCCTTTTTACCAGGTTTACCTTGTGCAACGAACCTTATAAGGTCGCCTATGAGCTTGTCAAGGACTAGGCGCACGGACCTGTTTGGGAGAAGCCAAGATTGCCTTGAAAAGTGGTAACAGTAGTGTTACCTCGTCTTGTTCTACCAGTAATCCGGAAAGAACTCTGAGTCACCCACTTTCCCCCTAAGAACAACCCTACTTGACGGTCATCTGGGCGATCAGAAAGTTTCGAACAGCCACATTTAGGAACGCCCGACGATCACAAAAGAACGGTATGCCAAACGGATCTTTCAGTTCTTTAATCGCCCTGTCTACTTTAGACAGCAACTTTCTATCCATTCTGACAGTTTTGCCTAATCCTCTTCCCAAGATTTCTTTCACCTCTATCTCAGTGAAAGTTCTGAAGACCTCTTAAGGTTCTCGCGCTTTGTTGCGTTTGGATTCACAGACGGCAACCTCGGCGTTACTCGTTGGCAACCTCCGGGTAACTTTCTCTCTGTTTGAAAGCTACCGACGATTTGGATTTTTTCTTAGGATTTTTTTCAAAACAGGTTGGGGCGAACGGATTTTGTCCTGGCGAGTAAGAGTGGTTCCATCTGCGAACACAAATAAAATCACAAGACTTCAAAGGGGCTTGACGGCTATTCAGTGATAAGCGACAAGGTTGAATCAAACCAGATTGAATGAATAGGACTAGAACTAGAACGGGACCGACTAGGTAGGCGCATTCAATTTTGCGTCTTGTCTAAAGGAAAGGACTGAGATGATCACGGTTGAATCGACGCGCGCGTGTAAAAGCCCCACCTTCTTAGTCATGCACAGACCAGGCTAGACAAGCAATTGAAGTGATTGAAGAGAGTGCGCCCTAAGTGACAGAGAGATACAGGGGCTTAGTTCTTTGCACGACTTCTAATGGTCTTCAATGATTGAAACAGTCTGCCCGCTTTTTCGATCTCCTTTTGTTGCCGTTCGTATTGAAGAGTGAGTCGCTTACTCTCATCCTCTAAAGTCTCCATTCTCTTTGAAGCATCAACTGAGTCTTTCATCAATCGCAAGTTTTCAAGTTCCAACGACTTCAAACGCTCACTCGATTCTACCAAGGTCTTAGGATCAGGCGGCGAGAGATAAGTAATGTAAGGCTCAACCTTCTGCCATTCTTGCACCATGACCTTTCCATTCAACCGCAAATAGTTTCGATCAAGACCTATCGCGTGACCCATCCAAGACTCGGAAACATGGAACAACACATTGGCCTCTGCACATTTGGTTCGAAAAGTCTTTCTCAAGCAATGCGTATGAAGAGCATAACGCCGACTGCCGCCCTCTTTAGTTCTGAGATCACAACGAATAAGAAGTCTTCTAATCTGCGCCTCGTGGCTATCCCCAGATTCAGGCACAAGAGCATTCTTAGGCTTTGGAAACAACCATCCCTGAGGATCAGACGATTTCCGAGAACCTAGAAAATCACTAATCACTTTGATTGTCTCATGCGTTGTGAAAGATGTGCGCCCCCGCCTAGTCTTGTCTGCGGATGGTTGAAATGTAATGGTGGGTGGGTTGGCCTCAAAGTCAATGTCTGAAATCCTCAACTTAGAGATCTCGCCGATTCTTGCGCCTGTAGTCAGCCCGACCAGGATCAGCACCTTGCCTTTCAAATCGGTCCTCATAAGCATAGATCTGATTTCCTCATCTTCAAAGGCTCGATCTACAGAAACTTCATATCGTGATGGTAGAACAAGACGGTTCTTAAGCTCCTCGGCATCTAGTTTGATCTTGTGAAATCTCAGAAAACTCTTGACGCCAACGATGTAGCTATTGATGCTGTTCGGAGCAAGGTTCTTAGTAGTCAAACTAGCAACGAACTGATCCAACAAATCAATAGGGTCTTTGCCAGTTTTAGTTATTGCCTCGATCACCTGATCGGGCGTCTCAAAACCTACAGATTTAACGAACAGACGAACGGACACGCCATAATGAGAGCCTGTATTCTCCGACCGCCGATTCCTAGCATTCACGAACTCATTCAGTCCCATCTCGCGTGCCTTCTTTATGCGAATACAGGTGAGGGGGGGCTTATTTATAAATACTACGCTAGTGTCGGCTTATCCAAGAATATGAGGCAGAGAATCCGGTTCAGCCTTCTCTTGTAGGGCAGTTCCAAATCCATGTGTTTACGGCATTCAGTTCGAAAGATCTTTGACGTACCACGAGGATACAGGGATGTGAAGCAGAGTTGATATTCGATCAAATCCGATATCCCTCTTCCGACAACCTCGCATATCTGATAGCAGATGATAACACGCGCGAAGCCATGGTTGTGGATCCCCCATTGCCAATTTCGCCAGTAATCTCTGCCATCAACAAGCGCAACGTGACGGTGAAATACATTGTCAACACGCATGGGCACAGAGACCATATATCAGGAAATGCTGAGCTCGCAATGGCCACTGGCGCAAAGAGGGCAGCTTACATCAACGCTAGACACAGAAAGGACATTGCGCTTGAGGACGGTGGTATTCTAATGCTGGGAAATCTGAAGGTTGAGGTAATACATACTCCTGGCCATTCTCCGGATTGTATATGTCTGTTGGTGGACAAGAGGTTACTCACAGGGGATACCCTCTTTGTTGGTGAGTGTGGAAGAACAGATATTCCCGGGGGAGACCCTGCACAGCTTTACGAAAGCCTGTTCGGAAAGATAATCAAACTCGAAGACAATACTGAGATTTACCCTGGACATGACTATGGGGCCAGCCCTTCGTCAACTCTTGGCCTCGAGAAGAAGACAAACTACACGCTTAAGCCCAGGACTCTAGATGAGTTCATTGAATTCATGTCGGAACCGTAGCTCATTCTTCGCAACGTTTATCTTGATGTCTCAACTACCGGCTTTGATTTCTGATAACCGAAGCGGACTGAAGGGCTCAAAGTGATTCAGGTGGTCGGGCTGGCTGCCGCATTTGCTTTGATAGTTATTCTCACAGCAAAGAGGATCAATGTAGCTTTGTCTATAATGATAGGATCAGTAGCACTGGCCATTTTGTCTGGGCTGTCAGTTCAAGACTTCGTCAACCTATTCATTCGTTGTTTGGAAGATCCTCCGACGGTGAACTTGACGTTGCAGGTCGCAGCCATTGGAATGCTTGCCTTCAGTATGAAGGAAACGAAACTTGTTGATGATCTGATAGCAGGATTGAGGACAATGCTGTCCAGCAGAGTCTTAGTGGCAGTGATTCCAGCTGTCATCGGCTTGATGCCGATGCCCGGAGGCGCATTGCTCTCTGCCCCACTGATAGACAAAGAAGCCGACGAACTGAAACTGACACCAGAAAGAAAGGTCGCTGTAAATCTGACATTCAGGCATATTTGGTTCTATGTCTCCCCCTTGTCTTCCACACTGATTCTTGCCTCGGGCTTAGCAGGAATAAACCTCTATCAACTGATCTTGATACAGATTCCTTCATTCATTCTCTCCATAGCAATGGGATACGTTCTGTTTCTTAGGGGCTTCAAGGTAGATCGAAGGTTACAAAGCGAGAAGGCCTATGGAATCGTAGTTGAAGGACTCGCACCTATCGCAGGCGCCATTGCACTTAACCTAGCGGGACTGAACCTAGCAGCATCAGTAATGCTCGGAGTTCTTGCAACCCTTCTAATCAAGCGAACAAGGCCATCCAGAGCAGTCGGGCTTCTCTTGAAGGGAATTCCATGGACCTCTGCTTTATCCATAGTAAGCGTCATGATGCTTCGTTATACCATTGAAGCGTCAAAAGCCATTCCGATTCTCTTCAGCATACTGAAGGAAGCAATGGTCCCTCTCGTGCTGTTCGCGACACTCTTTCCCTTCATGATTGCGGGGGTCTCAGGTCTCGCCATAGCTGGTGCAGGGATATCAATTCCCTTCATTCTCCCTCTCTTCCAAACGAATGCTCCGGCCTTGGTGAGCATGATAGTTCTCAGCACGTATGCGGGTTACTACATATCCCCACTGCATCTATGTCTCGTGCTGTCAAATCAATACTACAAGGCAAAGATCCACAAAGTCTACCGACTCTGGATTCCGTATCTGCTCATGGTCTGCGGTCTAGGAATCATTCTGGACATGCTAATCCTTTTGAGATGACTGGCCAAGAACATTGACGTATGACAGCTGAGCTTCAGAAGGCTTATATAAGGTTCGACGATTTCGTAGTCCCTGCAACAGTGGCATGGCATGTCTTCAAAGGAATTCCGACACATAATTCGTCTCATGAATACCGATCTTGACGGATCGAAGAAATTGGTCTATGGGTTGGCCAAGATTCGTGGGATAGGCATAAACTTCTCGCATGCAATCACGAGAGCCGCTGGCCTGAGGCCTGATGCCAGAATCGGGCAACTCTCAGATGAAGAAGTTGATAGAATAGCGGAGGTAGTCACTGATCCTCTAAAGTTCGGAATACCGTCGAGACTCGTCAACAGAAGAAAGGACCGCGAAACAGGTAGGGACACTCATCTAGTTGGTGCTGATCTCGTATTGCGGGAAAAGGCGGACATAGACTTCATGAAGGACCTGCGAACATGGAAAGGTGTGAGGCACTCTCTAGGTCTGAAGGTCAGAGGTCAAAGAACAAAGACAACCGGAAGAAGTGGAAAAGCTGTAGGAGTCAAGAAGAAGGCCGCCATAGCTGCGTTGCGAGCTGCTCGAGCAGAAAAAGGAGAGAAGGAATAGCATGGGCGACCCACAGAAGCAAAGGAAGAAGTACGAAACTCCGCGTCACCCTTGGATACGAGCTCAGATTCAAGATGAGCTCAAACTCATCGGAGACTACGGTCTAAGGAACAAGAGAGAACTGTGGCGCTACCGAACCGAGATTTCACGGATACGAGGCATTGCAAGATCCCTTCTCGCAAAGACTGAAGAGACAAGGTCAAAGACCGAGAAGGAACTTCTTAGGAGCTTGATCCATCTCGGAGTTCTGTCCGAAGATGCAACACTCGACCATGTGCTCGACCTGGACGTGACAAAGCTCCTGGATAGAAGGCTTCAGACAGTGGTCGCAAGAAGCGGAATGGCCAAGTCCATGCACCATGCTAGACAACTTATCAGCCACGGCCACGTAATTATTGGGGGACGGTCCGTGAGTATCCCGGGGTATATGGTGCGAAGAGACGACCATCCCGAGGTCACACTTCAAACCTCTGAACCGACCCAGAGGGAACCCTCACAGGCGCGAGCTGCGAAATCTTAGCACGTTGTCTTCACTTGCACCGAGCGTGGTCGGCTAAGGCTAATAGTGGTATCCAAGGTAAAGGTCCCGCACAGTCTCAGCGCGCCGTATACTGCGGATGGGCTCTCCACCATACAAGAAGCCCTGAGCAGATTCTCTCTGGTATTGCTTCAGCTTGGCGTCTGGCATTGAGAACTGGTTCTCGTCGATTGGCGCGCGAAACGCCGAAACTCAGCTAGGGCGAAAGACCCGCTAGAAGAGATAACTTCTACAGGTAGGGGCCTACCGTCGGCTTCTCTGGCACTTGGCCCTGCATCATTATCATCACAATGGTTTGCTGAACTTCCCTCGGCCTGGGAATTCCGTACAACGTGTGATATGTTCGTCCCCTAGGCATCAAAACAGCTCTACCTCCACTCGCGGAGAAACTAAGGCCTCCTCCTACGGGTAGGATGCGCTTTCCTCCAACTCCCACTGCGCCGCCGATCCCTAATGAAGCTGAGTCTTCACCTAACCCGAATCCCGAGCCGGTTACGGGGATCACTGTACCATAGTTGAGAACACGCCCCAGTACACCTTGAACCACGGCCAAGTCTTCTATCTTGCTGTAGGCAAATTGGCGCGAGTCATACGATAGGAAGCTCTTCTCCATGACGATTCGGTGATTGGTAACATAGTAGTTGTGTCCTCTTCTGTAGAATTCCGTCAAAACGAATCCCACGAGGCCACAAATCGTCAGCAGCCAATAGTGCGTATCCAATGGCATCTTCAGGTACTCCGTCATCACTGTCCCGGTGAAAGCAATTGCACTGAAAACCAAAAGAGAGGTAGCTCTTAAGTAGGCAAACCCTATGATGATCGCTGCTCCAACGAGTAACGCCCATAGAACCAAGATGTTAGCAATGTTGTATTGCTGAACAAACGGAAGGGGCAATCGCAGTTTGAACCCCGCGATATACGCGTACATTCGTTCAATCAGATACCCAAAGAGGATCAAAAGCCCAGAAATAGCGTATAGGTGCCAAAAGGCCAGCGGGTGAGGCTTCAGTTTCATGACCAGCTTCTCACCTGGAAGTGGCTGGGCCCTTGTCACAGGAATCTCACAAGTGGCCAAGCACCTCAGAGAAGTGATTTGTTTTTTGTTCAGGTATATGTCAAATAACCTTGGAGGCCGTAGGCGGTTTGCAAATATACACTAACCCTATCTTCATCCCGTAAAAGAGAGGCCACATTCGATCGACAACCCAGCAAACACGGTCGCGTACACTCTTCAACGCCCATGGAGAAAGAATAAAATACAACCGCCCCCAACCAACACCGAGGGATGAAGACGCCAGTCCCAGATTGACCTTCGCCAAAAGGTATGATAGCCTCTGCGACGGTCTGACCCAAACATCTTCAGAACTCATGTCAGTAGTCTGTGCACTGTGTTTCACAGCGCGCGCTAATGCCAGCAAGCTTTAAATTCAGATCGGCGTCCCAATATCGCCCGAGTTAGATCCGCAGGAGAAGAGCTAGTCGCCGAGAATGGCAGGCTGGTTTTCCTGTACCTAGCTCTTAGCTGGAGAAAGCAGCATAATGCCTAGAAGGTTACCGGAGAAATCAAGGTATAAAGAGAAGCGATCTAAAGGATACGGACGCTACGGCAGACCGGTACAACTCGAACAGATGGTTCGTCCTTCCCCTGTCAAGGAAGGAGAAGAGTACGAAGTTGTCATTGAAGATGTTGGGAGCAAAGGGGACGGCATATGCAACATCAAGGGTTTCAGGACTTATGTACGGGGTGCGAAGACGGGAGACAGGGTCAAGATGCGCATAACCGAAGTCATGGGTGGTTTTGCAACTGCAATCGTCGTGGAGCAGACAGGCTAGGATAACTTTGATAGAATCCAGCCGAGACTTCCTAGGCATTTGAAACCGAAAAGAGGTGAAAAAGATGAGTTCCGAAGGAAGACCCCGAATGTTCGCAAAACCGGTCGAAGAAGGCAAAGAATACGAACTGGATATCAAAGAGATGAGCAGACGAGGAGAAGGAATAGCAAGAATCGAAGGTCTTGTCATATTTGTTCCGAATACTAAGCCTGGTGACCATGTCAAAGTCAAGATAATCCGCGTAGCGAACAGGTTCGCGCAAGGTGAAGTTGTTCAATAGAACAGGATAAAGCCTGACAACTTGGAAAGAATGAGAATTAACCGCCTTTTAAGACCCTATTTTGGGGGTATTGACTCTTCGTTCTTGATTGTTTTTGCCGCGTCGGGGGAGGTAACCGGAGCTAGTGGTTAGAGTGTTGGGGGTGAGGGTCCCATAGCTGTACGTGTGGGTGTATGTTGATTTAGGCGGGGGAAACTGATTTTTCCCTGCCTATGTAGTCCCCTTGTCTGAACGTATTCGTCCTAGTTAGAAGTGTGATAGACGGGGGGTGCTTCTAGGGCTAGGGAGGCTCTATCTATCTAGTTCCATTCTGTCTAACTAGTCTATTCCAGGGTTGTTGCTCTATGATTGATTACTATTGTAGCAAAGGGACAGCGTTTCTCTCTGCACTTCTTTTCCACGCATGATATGAGAATAGAGTTAGATCATTTATTGTTAAGGGCGAGCGCGACCGACTTGAAAGCAGCGCGTCTCAGCTTACGCAAACCTGAAGCCGCACTTGACACAGAACTTCGCAGTAGCCTTGTTGCCTATTTGGCGTTTCGGGCATGTTCTTTTCTGCTTCGCGCACGTGAGATTGATGTCTTTCTGGCTGGTTTGTGTCTAAGACCGAATACCGCAATTGTGATCGCAGCAGTCGCAATAATCGCCGCTATCTTGAGTGTGCCTTCAACAAGCTGTGAGCCTGACTCCGTGTAAGTAAACAAGACTGTTCGTACCGAGGTCAGCACGATAGGCTTCATCAGCCGGGTCACCTCTTCTCTTGTGCTTGTTTGAACCATAGTG
>JALHTG010000086.1 GCA_022865705.1 Candidatus Bathyarchaeota archaeon
GAGCAGACGCTCTAAGTGGTTATGGTTTTCCGAGACAACTAGTGTGTCTCCTGCATGCACTAAGAAGGGCTCCTCGCCAAAGAGAGATCTCGCTTGAAGTACAGCGTGGCCGAAACCTAGGGGTTCTGGCTGATTGATCCACACGATTGTCGAACACTTTATCTTCTCATAGAACTCTGAGAGAGATGCAACATAGTGGCTCTTCCCTCTATTTTCTAGCTGCTTCAGATAACCATTGTCAGGAGTGAAGTGATCCTCGATGACTCTCTTCTCTCTTCCTACAATAAAGCAGAACTCTAGGATCCCGAAGTCGTGAAGCTGTTCAAAGATGAGCTGGAGTAGCGGTTTGACAAGCAGTCTCCCTTTTTCTCTGGCGAACATCGGCAGCATTTCCTTCGGCTGCTCTTTAGTGGCTGAAAGCAATCTGGTTCCTAGGCCGGCTGCAGGAATCACAACTCTTCTAATCGTAGTGGGTCGCCTCATTTTGAACCTAAGCTCTCAATCTTCTAGCGCGCGCTAAAAGCTAGGGTCTCACCCTTCGTTACGCCCCATATCTGTGACCTTCGTCCTAGTCAATCATTGATGGTTCTCCATTAGCCTCTGTTGCTACGAAAATGCCACGAATCTTCAGCTAGTCCTCCCGTCCTGAGAGGAGCGTACTCTTCTCACGTATTCGCTTAGCCCGTCTTCAAGACCTGTCCTCGGCCTGTAGCTCAAAGCCTGTCGGGCCTTGGAGTAGTCTCCGACGAACCTTTTGACATCCCAACCTCTTTCTGGGGCGATTCTAATCTCCGAATCAGAACCTGTGGTGGTCTTCACCAAATGGGCCATTTCCAATACGGAGCATCCTCTGCCGCTAGTGAAATGCAAGTCAGTATCAAAGACTGATTGATTCCGACGCTCGATGTGAGAAATCAGACTTGTTATACCATCGACAACATCGTCAATAAATGTGAAATCTAGAACTTGATTTCCGCCGTTGACTGTCAGAGGACGTCCTTCAAGCGCGGTCGCGACAAAACGCGGAGTCACACGCTCAGGTAGATCTCTTATTGAGCCATACACATTGGAGAATCTGACGATCGTGTACTTGAGTGTATCTTCTTGGGCGTAACGAACTAGGAGCTTCTCCGCCATTAGCTTGCCGATCCCATATATAGATTTGGGCTCTTTCGGATGTTCTTCGCTGACTAGCGGAGTACGGGCTTCTCCGTATACCTCACGACTTGATGCAAGAATGATGTGGGGAACCAGGCTAGTCTTCCTGATCCAGCTTATGACGTTAAGCAAACCTAGAACATTTACTTTCAGACATCTTTCTGGGTCGATTTCACCCCATTCTACCCTTGACACAGCCGCTAAGTGAAAGATTAGGTCAGGTCTCATGGTTATGCGTTCAACTGTTTTCTTGTCGCAGACGTCACCTTGGACCAGGTTTCGCCCAAGGTATCTAAGGTGCTCACCAAGTTTTAGATCTATGATGGAAACTTCATGTCCCATTTCCACAAGTTTGTCAGCCGTGTGACTCCCTATGAAGCCGTTGCCACCTGTAAGAAGAATCTTCATAGTCAGGAAGCCTTCTATCTTCGGGTAACGTACGGGTACCTTCAATATTAGTTCTTTGATATCGGACGAGAAGTCAGACAGTCCGACCAATACACCTTGTTGCCACAACTCCGTTTAAGCGTGTGTTTACGAATAGGAAGAGAAAACTCATGTTTATATGCCGTGTTCGGATTGGCAAGCTTGCGTAGCGCGACTGGTTGGTGATCACAAGTTTGGCGAGAGCATCTGTTATTCAATGGTTCAAGATCTGTTTGAACTTGTTTTGTTCTAATATGTCAGCGGTAGCGCGCGCGCCTATTGGTCTGTGAAACAGGAACTGCCGAAGGCTGTCGCTCGTGAATTGGGACCTGTCTAGGTCGGGTTTGGGAGCAGGAAACAATAGAATAGGCTTAGTAGCTGTACTCTTTCGCCAAGACAGAAGTCACTAGACAGGATGATGTGTGTCATTGAGGGTCATGCTATTTAGTTCGTGCGTCCTACACGTTCTGCAGAACTACGGGAAATATGTCTCACAGTTGGGTCACCATACCATTGTAACACCACTAATCCCATACACGAAAAATCGAGAATATGACGCTCTAATCGACGAAGCCATGCAATCAAGAACTGAGCACCTTCAGATAGCTCCCATATTTCTAAGGGCCCGCGACAGTCGCTTCTCAACTCTTCTGAATCCCCTGATCTTCCTGAGGGACTCTCTTGCAGTTCTCCAAGTGGTAAGACAGCAAAAACCTGAGGCAATAATCTGCTTTTACGTATTGCACGCCTTCCCTCTAGCGCTACTGAAAGGATTTCTTGGCTTCTCGCTCGCTGTAGTTGCAATGGGGGGAGATGTCAATCTGGAAAAGGGCTTCTTGCGTAGATTGGCAACGAAGTTCATTTGTTGGCGTAGTGACCTCATCTTTGCCGTTTCTACAGAGTTAAGAGACAAGCTGAAAGGAAAAACTGGTCGTGACGCTATATTGATACCCACGGGCGTAGATTCGACATTCTTCAACAAAGATCCATCAAGAGTGCATCTTCGGGAAAAATGGGGATTCCGGCCAGATGACACCGTGATTCTCACTGTCTGCGGGTTGATTAGACGCAAGGGCATAGATGTGTTGTTAGAATCAATGAGTATGTTAAGGTACTGCCGACACGGCCATTTCAAATTAGCGATCGCTGGAAGCGGACCGGAAAAGGGCAATCTCGACAAAATGGTGTCAGAGCTAGGCCTAAAAAAAGATGTACTTTTTCTGGGTTTTAGGCATCGATCGGAGCTCTTGGAACTCTACAACATCGCTGATGTGTTCGTCTTGGCCAGTCACTCAGAAGGATTGCCATTTGCGCTGCTAGAGGCAATGGCGTGTGGTTGCGCTTGCGTGGTCACCGATGTGGGTGATGCGTCCAAAGCAATACGCGAGGGACATAACGGCTTCATTGCAAGTCCGGGAGATCCCCTGAGTCTCAAAGAGAAAATAGAGCATATCCTTTCGTTGCCTGAAGGACAACTCCATTCACTCCAACACCGAGCTCGCCAGACCGCAGTGGAAGGCTACGATATCAGACAACTCACCAGAAGAATGGTTGAAACAGTCGTGAATAGCTTGCCAAAGTCTGGGGAAGCATCAGCATGATGATATGCGAAATCTCAAAGGATTACACCAGATTCGCGGGCGCAATTGTCGTTGTGCTCGTGGATTTTCTTGTCTTGCGTCCCAGCCATGGATCAGTGACGATTGTGAAATAGTTGTTTGCACTATTGCATTTCTACAAGTTCTGATGATGATCATGGCCTTGAAGGAAAACATACCTCTTTTTCGGGCAAAGAAAATAATCCGGGCATTTTCCCAATTCTGGAAGGCTATCTTCAGAAAACAGATTCGATACAGATCTTACACATCTGACCAAGCGGGATACGATGCTTCAGTTTTCGGGGTGCGCTCCAAGAAAAGATCTCTGAAAACTGCAGACGTAGATGTGATCCCAATTCCTATTGGATACGTGCCCTAGTTGTTGTAGATAGTCGCAGCAAAGGCAAAAGCTTATGTGTCATGGATTGGATGCTGGAGAAGGCTCATGTAGTGCGTACGACATGAAATGGCAGATGGAGAATTCTAAGGCCCAAGACAGCGGTAGAGACCAATTCTACCTGTGAAAACGGCCATTCAGAGCGAGGGTGCGGGACGTTTGAAAAGCGCATGTTCAGAGCGTATCTGGATTTCCAGAGTGGATAACAAACGGGATATCCCTGCAATCATAAAAGAAGGAATTGCTTTGGTAAACTTCAGTCCTAGTGCAAATGATGTTGTTGTCATCAAACCAAATCTATGTGCGATAAAGTCATCAGAGACTGGAACAACAACGGATCGAGTTGTAGTTGAGGGAATAATAAAATACCTCAAGGACGTGTGCGGTGTGTCAGACATTTCCATAGCAGAGTCAGACGGAGTCCAGGTGATAGCTGACATGGCTTTCAAATTGTTGGGGTATGAGGCGATGTCAGAGAGATTAGACGTGAAATTGGTGAACCTGTCCAGATCGACTTTTTCTCACAAGCTATTCCCCAGTAACTCCGTAGTAAAGAAAGTAAGAGTTCCAGAAGTGATAGAGAAGGCCGATTTCCTTATTTCCGTACCGAAGATCAAGACACATACTGATTGCTCATTCACTGCCACCTTGAAGAACCAGTATGGGTGCAACCCCTACCCTAGAAAGGCGACCTACCATAAGCGATTGCACGATGTCATAGTGGACCTAAACATGGCCTTCAAGCCAGATCTGGTAGTAGTCGATGGGATTGTAGCGATGGAGGGATCCGGGCCAATAGACGGGATACCCATAAAGATGAACACTCTGATCTTCGGACGAGATCCTGTCGCTGTGGATCATCTCGTTGCCACACTAATGGGAATAAACCCGCGTAAAGTCAAGTATCTTGTCGAAGCAGAAATGAAAGGAGTCGGAAAGACGAATTATGTGACGGGGGGCGTGAGTCCGGAGGAGATTAGAAGAAAGTTTAGAACAAGCTCTCCGCGGTGGTACAATCTCTACGGGCTTCTAGACGCGACAAGGGACGCGTTGGGTTCTTGAATAGAAGAATTAGAGTTGGAGTCATAGGAACAGGAGAGATTGCTTCAAAGGCGCACATACCTGCTTTGCTGTCTAACAGAAATGTCGATCTAGTCGCTTTGGTTGACACAAACAATATGGCACTTCAAAGGGTGGGAAAACGGTTCGGCGTGAGTCGATTATTCTCATCCGTTGATGGACTATTCGCCAAACTCGATGTAGATGCTGTCATTGTTTGCACGCCTCCGAGCACACATGAAGATGTTACAGTAAAGGCTCTGAGTTACGGTGCACATGTCCTCTGTGAGAAGCCTTTGGCAACAAACGTAGACGAGGGAAAGAGGATGATCAAAGCTTCTCAGACCAACCAGAGGATTCTGACGGTTGGTTTCCAACGACGTTTCTGGCCGAACTACCACAAGGCCAAGGAACTGATTTCAGTAGGCAGAGTCGGCCACGTTTACTGCGCAGAGGATTGCATTATATCGCCAAATCCACTGGTGAAATGGGGGAAATCTGATTGGTTTTATAAGCCAGGGGTTGGAGGAGTTATCCTTGACCTGGCTTCCCATAGCATCGACATGCTTAACTACGTTTTTGGAGACTTCCCTATTGCCGTTTCAGCATCTGGTTCTGCCTACCTGGATTCTCCTGTAGAAGAATATTGCGCTTGTCTTCTGGAATATCCGAGGAGCAGAGTTGGTATTGGGTTGCTTAGCTGGTTGTCACCGATATACATGGAACAGTTAAACATACACGGTACTGCACAAAACTTATTCGTAACACCTCATCTGCTACTTAAGACAAATCCAACTGATATCTCGGAGCTGTCCTCGTGGTGGGAGGCTACGAAGTTGTTGATCAGCCTAAAGTTTCCGAATCTCTTTCCATCATCCAGCCAGAAGGTGGATATTCATCGTCTGGAAGTGGATGATTTTGTTAGACAAGTGATGAAAGGTCAGATATCCTTTTCAAATGCCTTGAACGCATTGAACGTGACGATTGCTTGCGAAGGTGTGAAGAGGGCCTTAGAGACGAATAGGCGGATAGAAATCTCATCTGTGAGTCAGCTATAGGAGACGGCGGCTGGAATGGCCTCATCAAGAGATGTGTTGTCAGGGTCAATACTCCTCTTGTTTCTCACTTTCGGTATTGCAGCCACGACTGTCCCAGACATCTCACAAACGACTTCTTTTCTTCTTCTCCTTATCTTCTTGATTGCAGCATTGGTTTTGTTGACATCCCTCTCGAGTAATGTCATGCCAACTAAGTTTTATCCGCTTGAGATAGTGGTTGTTTCTATCTGCCTGTTGTTTCATGTTTTGCTGGTTTCATCGAACCTTGTTGGCTGGGACGTTCACTCCGAATACTACTTTTTCAGATCTGTGAGCAACAGTGGATATTGGAATTCCAGTTATCCCCACAGCTACAACACGGCGCTCAGTGTCACTGTGCTGCCGGTGATCCTCCAGACTGTGCTTGATATGGACGGAATCTTGCTGTTTAAGGTAGCCTATTCCGTCATTTTCTCCCTCGTACCCCTGATATTGTACTGGGTATACAAGGACCGCATAGGCAACAAAGCGTCGCTTCTATCAGCGTTTTTTTTCATGTCGTATTCGAGTTATTACTTGGAAGTATCCAGCATCAAAAGGCAGCAAATAGCTGAAGTAATGCTTGCCTTATTGATCCTACTGATATCAAAGAAACAAATGCAGCCCGTTAGAAGGAAGGTTCTCATGATGATCTTTCTTGTTGGAGTGATCATATCACACTACGCAACTGCGTACATGCTCATGTTCTATTTCCTCGTGTCGTTGGTAGTCTTAGCGTTGTCCAGACACAAATCCAAGGCATTATCGGCTGGCCTTGTGACTCTGTTTGTCGTCACGGGTCTGCTGTGGTACATTTACACGTCCAGCGGGCAGGTATTAGACAATTTGGTCAGGCTTGGCGCTCAAGTCTATCAATCTGTTTTCTCGGAGTTCTTCAACCCTGAGGCAAGACCGACAGCATTGTTAGCGGTGTTGGGTTTCGGATTCATTCCAGGTTTGGCGCATGTCCTCAACCGGGGAGTTCAGTATTTAGTTCAGGTTATGATTATCGTGGGAGTTGTGAAACTATGGAAGGAGCGCGCAACCATTGGTTTGGAATTGGCGTCATTCGCACTGACAAGCTTGCTTTTCTTTGCGATGTCTGTGGGCTTGCCGTATTTCGCGGCCAGTTTGAACATGAGCAGGATCTATCACCTGGCTCTTATCTTTCTCTCTCCTGCGTGCATCTTAGGAGGAGAAACGATCTTCGGAACCGTGTTGCGAAGGTTATCCAAACTATCCCTGTCTTCACGCATTAAGCGCGGGATATCTCGTACCGAGACAACTTATGTCTTTGTTTCGTGCGTCGTCGTTTCGTATTTCCTGTTCAATACTGGTTTCGTCTGGGAATTCAGTGGTTCCCCTCCGACCTCGTTCTCCTTAGGTTTCAATCGCATGAGAAAAGCAGACAATGAAACGTTAAGGGCCTATGTGTTTAGGGCCTATCTTATGGATGAGGATGTAATAAGCGCCAAATGGCTGTCCACTTACAGAACCTATTCATTGATGATTATCGCGGATTATGCCACGGGAAACAGCGTGTTGCTTTCTAGTGGAGGAATAGCCCGGTCCGACACTATCGTGCTATATGCTGACTACCCCTCTGTATCTTGGGCCAGATCGAATAGAGCTTACATTTACCTGAGGTACTTTAACGTGGTTGAACATCTCGCGGGAAACGAAATGGGAGTCTGGCGCATGTCCAGCGTTGCCTACCTCTTTGACATTAGGGCCAAGATCTATTCCAATGGTGTTAGTGAGATCTGGATATGAACACACGATACAATGTGCCCGTAGCCCTGCGCGCGCTATACTGAGGGAGGTGTGATTTTGGAGTGGCTAACGCAAAGAAACATCGGATATTTCACAGCATCTCTTGCGAAAGAGAAGGTTGCCTACGATGAAATTATGTCACTCAAGAGCAAGCTCCGCATTGAGAAGGCAATACATCTCCCTCAGATTAATCCCACAATCTTCTTCATGTTCAAGTAGGGGAATGAAGAGCTCGCAAGCAAACGGAGGAGTGTGAGATGGACGTCTGGACGTGGTGGAGATGTCTATATAGAGATAGGATCTTTCGTCATCTTCCCAAACGCAAGGGGATCTACGTTATTGATGAACCGTGGGACAGTCTGATAATTCTAGACGCCTGTAGGTATGATGCATTCAAGGAATTGAATACAATTGATGGAAAGCTCGAGCGTAGGATTTCTAGAGGATCGGACTCAACAGAGTTTCTGCTGGAGAATTTTGCGAGACATCCCGAGCGCAATAGTTTTGGCGATGTCGTGTATGTGGCAGGCAACCCTTACGTAAGCGCGCTTTTGCGAGACAAGTTCTACAGAGTCTACTCCGTGTGGGATCATGGATGGGATGACGATCTCCAAACAGTTCCTCCTTGTAACGTCGTAAGCGAAGCTCTGAAAGTCCGCACGAACCATCCCGAAAAGAGAATGATAATCCATTTCATGCAGCCCCACTTCCCAGCGTTGACCGGCAAGCTAGCTCGTCAAGGCGGTGGCACAAGAACAAGGAGGGTTGTTCAAAAGGGCATGAACCCGCTCGAGATGGTCAAGAGAGAAGGGGATTTAGACATTACCGTGGAGACCCTCTTGGAGAGAGGCGAGTTGGATAGGCGAGACGTTACGTTCGCTTACAAGGAAAATCTAAGGATAGTTCTCTTCCACGTGGCGATACTAGTGGCAATGCTACCTGGAAGAACAGTGGTGACAAGCGATCATGGCGAAGTATTCGGAGAAAGACCTGGCATATTGTACCCCTTCAAAGTGTTCGGACATCCTGCGAAACTACACGTAGAACCACTTGTAGTTGTTCCATGGCTTATCGTAGATAACGAGAGACTCAGGACTGGCCCAGCTGAGGAGAAAGAAACGAAGAAGTACACGTATTCTGAGGAAGAAGAAGAGAAGATTAAAGACAGACTGCGAAAACTGGGATATATGAGATAGACCAGATCATGAAAACAAGGCCTAACATCCTGATGCTTACGCCCTCCTACGACCCTATCATCGGAGGGACTGAAACAGTTGTTAAGGACCTGACCGATAAGTTGAACAGTTTCGGTGCTAGAACCGATGTAATGACATTCAATATGGAGCAAAAGTGGCATCCAATATGGAAATCCGAAACGCACAAGGAAGCAAGTCATTTAGTCCATCGAGTTCCAGCCGTCAACCCATTCAACATATTGGGATTGGCCAGTCGCTTTCTTCCGCTCAACGTTCTTCCCAGCGTCCTTACAGCAAGAAAAACGAGCAACTATGATGTCCTTCATTTTCACGACGTTATTGACCTGACCTTCCCCCTACTATGTTCTTTCGTCAATCGGCCTAAAGTTCTTCACTGCCATTCATTGAACGAGACATTTCCTATGTATGTCAAGAATGAACTGTACAGAAGGTTCCTGACGAACGCAGCCGATGTTTATCTCGCCACTTCAACAAGCGCATGCAATCTTCTTTCTCGACTGGGTGTTGCACCGGAAGAAATCACAATCTTACATTACGGTGTTGATACTGATATTTTCGTGCCGAAAGAGAACAACAGGCAGGATGACCTGGTACTGTTTGTTGGCAGATGGGAAAGGCGCAAGGGGATCTCTGTACTTCTGAGATCTCTTGACTATCTAGAGCGCCCTGTGCACCTCGTGATGATCGGACCGTCATACAACGACGAATACTCTAGGGGCTTGCTTGAGCTTGTTAGAAGCAAGAGCCGCAAACACAAGATATCATACCTAGGGGCTGTTGGACGTAATGAGCTCATAGAATGGTTCCAGCGCGCCTCGCTATCAGTCTGTCCTTCTACTGTTGAGTCGTTCGGAATCGTCTGTGTCGAAGCAATAGCATGCGAGTGTCCCGTGATAGCTTCTGACATAGACGGGGTGCGCGACATTGTGACAAACAATGAGAATGGAATTCTTGTCCCCCCCAACAACGCGAAGGAACTTGCAATAGCAATTCAGTATCTGCTTGATAATCCCGAAATAGGAGAAAGACTTGGTAGGAGAGGAAGGACAATTGTTCAGCAGAAGTTCTCGCTAAATGTGGCAGCCAGGAAACTCCTGAGCATATATCGTGATGTCGTTAAGTAAGAATATCCAGTTTGAGTGGTGATTAGGGGCGTGATCACAACACGAGAAAACCGTCTCATCAGACGGCACGTAGACACATGATCCAAAGATCGGCAACTCAATTGCACTGGCCCGACTGCTGCGTAGTGTCATTCAGATCTGCTTCTCCTTCAAGGAGTGATGCAGTAGTCAAGTAAGCAATGAGGTTATTTGCTGCGGCCATCGATCTGTCTGCTATTCACGGCAGAGAGTATTCTTTCTTCGTAGGACAGAAGTATGCTGATAACTCGAGAAATCACCCCCATTCTTTTGAAGGTCTCTCGAAGATTTGCGATATCTACGCGCTTGATAGCTCCAAGAATCGGGCTAACCGTCATATAGGTCAAGGTGAACAAGGTGGCACTCACAACCACCTTGAGAACATGCGAATATGGGAGTGGAGTCAAGGAAACTGCAGGAATAGATGACAAGAAGCTCGCCAGTAGTATTCTGATCATATGTCTTGAGTCGAACTCCAGGCCATATTGGCGATGAGCTGCTCTACCTAGGTATACGACCGGGAGCATCGCCGATATCGTTGTCGCAAATATGAATCCGGGGATTTTGTACAAGCTTGTAAACACGATGGAACTAGGAACCGCAACTGACAGTTGAATTAGAAGTGCTTGAAGAACCATGCCGGTTCTTCCCATAGCCCCGAAAAAGGCTCCCAGGACCAAGGTTAAGGGTGCAACTAGGAACGTCATAGAGTAGATACTCAGGTAGAGTGGAGCCTCGACGTATTCCGAACCATAGAACATTCCGGCAAGATCTTTTGAGGTTACTGCCGTGAAAAACATTACGGGAATCACTAGGAAGAGCATGTACCTTAGTGAGTAGCGAAAGAAACTCTTCAGGTCGGGAGTATTCTTGCTCGGATCGAATTTTGAGAAGGCTGCAAACAACACTGGGGAGATCGGAGTTGTAAGAAGAGCAACGGCTGACGAGAATGTTGCCGCAACGAAATAATTGCCCATTTCAAAGTCCGAGGTAAACCAGGGGAGGATAATGGTCTGATACTGCAAAAAGAGTTGTGCTATGAGGTTTGAAGCATGAAGTGGAATACCAAACCTGATCATGGGCAGCAAGTTCGAAATGAAACTCGAATCAATGTGTGACCTGTACTTTGAGCCACTACAGATTCTCAGAGTAATTAGAGATCCCAGAGCAGCAGCGACCAGAAGACCTAAGACGTGACCTACGAGAGCTCCGGCAACTCCGAAACCAAGGAGGATAAGTATTGGCGCCACAATCACTTTTATGAGGGAGTTCAAAACGGGGAGCAGAGCCGCTTTATCTGTCTGATCAAGCCCGACAAAGATGCGATTTGAAGTTAAGAAGAGTGCGTTTCCCAGTATTGCGGCAGATGATATTTGAATGAGCTGTGTCATTCCGGGCCTGTTTACAACGTACGTTGCCAGAATGCTGGAAAGACATAGTGTTACCGAGAACATCAACAGAGCTGTAGCTAATTCGAAGCAGATTCCTGTCTTGACGAGGTTCCAGACCAATCCCTCTAGCCTTTCGGATCTGAACTTGGCTGTAAATCTGACAAGGGCTTGGCTGACGCCGAAGTCCGTCGAGAATAGCATCAGTGACGGCACCGTAATCGCTATAGAATATAAGCCGTAGTCCGAAGGACCAAGCAGCCTAGCTATGACCATAACCGCTAGTGATAGGATGACCGTAGAAAATGTGTTTCCGATAAACAAGAGCAAGGCCCCCCTTGTCGCGTGCTTCGCGGCGTTCGCTACGTCGGTTGGCTGAGCGCTGTTCTTCGGTTGCATGTCATGGGGTCTCTGTCCGGCCAAGAGGAAACACGAACGCTCGTACTATTCAGTTATTGCATAAAAAAGATATCTGAAATACCCGTAGATGAATCTTCGCACGCCTCGGTTCTCCGCGGATTAGCGCGCGCCAGCCCGTCGGGCTCTTGCAGGTGGCTAACACGTTTCATGCCCGTACCCGTCAAGGTGGCCTTTCACAAATCCGAACCACCAAGGTATTTTCAGAAAAGCAAAGAGCAATGGTGTCAGAAAACATAGCTTTCGACGCGTTTTCTTGTACGTTCCTACGACCAATCGGAACTCACCGGCAAATACGATAAAGGGAACTTTTTTCCAGATTGACCTGAGCTTGTGTTTGTGTTCAAAGTAGTGCTCACCATAACCAAACCAGACTTGTTGAAGGAAAAGGTCTCTGACGTCTCTTTCAGAGTTGTCGTAGAATCCGATCTTGTCGTTTGTGGATAACGCCCAACCTTGCTTCTGAATTCTCACCATCAGATCCAAATCTTCCGCCGCTCCTCGGATGTTCTGATCGAATCCTCCGACTTGTGCCAGCGCTTCGCGACGGCAAACAAACGCACTTCCGATAAAGCCTTGGTGATGTGTCTGATATTGCAGGCTTAGCAGTGTAGGAGGCCATTTTGCGCCTCTATACATGTATTTTGCTAGAGCCACGCCAACTTTCGCGTTGTTTTCCATGAAGTCTACTTGTCTCTGAACAAAATCGTCCAATATCTCAACATCGCCGTCGACGAAGATCACGTATCTGCCGGAAGCGTTGGTAGCTACGATCTGTCTTGCGTACCCCAGTCCCATGCCTTCATCAGAATAGAATTTGCTTTCTATATCCGATTGCGTGACAATGCTCTTCACTATGGGTAAGGTCTTGTCTCTGCTGCATCCGTCGACAACAATCAATTCGATAAGATTGTGAGGATATTTCTGTCTGGTGATGCTCTCAATTGTCGCCCTTACGGTTCTTTCGGAGTTTTTCACGCAAACTCCAAAGGTGATCTTGATATCCGTTCCCGAGAGTGGACCCGTATGTTTTGTCATCCTTGGCGCGTTGAACTTGGTGACGCTGCTCGGCATGCCTATGCAGACAACGACGCATGAAGCTCCAATAACCATCAGGAGAACAGCCATGCCTCCCATCTCTACAGGCGTTATGAGTCTAGCGAGAATCGAAAAAGAAATAACCATCATGAAGTTCGTTGTTATGTTTTGGAGGAAAATGTAGGACTCCCCCCTCGCCACATGAACAGCAGTTGAATCTTCAGGTCGACTCATAACGCCTTTCCACTGGCTTCAGCCATGATCTAACCCGTGGGGAGAGTAGATAAATAATAAGATCTCCTAGAATGAGGTGTTTTCCTAGGGAGAGAGTGACTCTCAATAGTCAATCATCCACGGTTGATTGAACAGATTCGCGCGCGCTAAGCGGCCTTTTGGGAGGCGTTGAACAAAGCCTGAATCTACGCCGTCCAGCAATAACTCCAGAGTCTCGTACTCTTCTATCAGGAATTTTCTCCAAAGCTTTCAGATGGGCGGCGAGAAGCTCAAACCATATTGACCTCCACGTGTCAACCCAGCGCGCGCGATTAGGTTGCTGCTGTACCGAGTGTCAGCTATCAAGGTCTTAATGTGGAAGCCTGCCATGACTAATCGTATGAGTAGGTGAGGCAGTACGCGTTTCTCGTTGCGGTTGGCAGGCACCACAACAAACCCGATAACCAGCCCTCTGACAACGTCTACAGCCAGATGTACGCCGTAGCCAAGGGTCACGTTTCTACCTTCTTTCCATAAACGCGCCTCAGGATCACTGAATCCAGCCGTACTGTTCTTTGGGTCACGTTTGCTGTATGCCTTGATGAAGGTGGGATCCATGGCGACGATTGAGGCCTTGTGAACCCGGGTCTTCTTCAGTTGCCTCAACAAGTCGCCTAGTATGAGCTGCAGAATGGCTGAGCCTGCTCGTTGACGGAAACGCGTCCACGTCGACGGATGAGGAATGCACGCGCTCACTCGTCTTGTTTTCACCTCAAGAACAAGCGGGTGAGGCTGAGGCTCTAACGCATAGCCAACAAAATCATGTCAACAAAACGAATAGTGCAACGGCCTAGCGCGCTATCACTCTATCTGCGTTTGAAGGAGAGAAGAAGCGGATATTGGTTCCCGTCACCATCGCTGTGAAGTCACAGTCCTCAATCCTGATTTCAGTTGGAATCATGAGAGATCCGGTACCACATATATCAATGCCTCGTGGAGAGGTGTCCGTTGTGATTCGCTTTATCTTGTAGCCTCTTATTACCCCAGCAATTGAGCTACCAGCGTCCGCTCCGACCTCTATCCCAGCAACTTCACCAGCGGAAACCCCAGTCACGTCGACATCAAGGGTAAGATTGTTGATTTCGAGATCCATGACTTTTGACAGGTAGATAGGCATAAGCTGAACCGTTCCACCCGACTTTGAGCCAGCGATTACCACATCGATATTCTGAAGAGAGACTTTCGGGCGAAGCGTTCCCCCACTTGGCATGATTTGGATTACTCGAAGATAATTCTCGCCGGACGCGATGGAAACTGATGGAACATTGGCCTTGAAGTTCTTAACGTCTATTCTTTCCATACCAGAGGCCGGAGCTACCCGCATCGCCATACCAGTGACGGTTTGCCCGCCTTCACCGTGATACGTGCAATTATCTAAGCTAACTGAACCCAAAGCTACCGGCACTTTCAAATTAGAGTCTATGGCCCACCCTCTGGCATTTGCAGTGTTCGCGATACTAATCCGTCTAGCTTCACAGTTACGAAATGTGACTGATTGTTCCTTCGGTAACAGCAGATTGTTGTAGTTGCAGTGATAATAACCGGTCAGAAACGCATCTCTGATTACGCATCCCTCAACGAGAGCGTTGATATTATTGACTTCAATGCCGTCATCACCTGAGTACTCCCCGTAGCACTCAGCAATATGGGCATATCCGCCGAACGCGCGATTTCCCACGTGGAAATTCGTACTAAGGAAAAACGAAGTTTGAACAGAAAGCATTGAATGCTTGCAGTTGTGAATGTAAACCTGATCAACAAAAATATTGAGTCCTACAGCGCTGGGTCCATTCCCAGCTATTTCTATGCCGGCGTTCCCGCCTTGCAGGTCACAATTGTCTATCAGTATGTCCCTGATTACAGTTTGCGCTTCACCCACACTTGGGTGGGCGACTACCAGACAAATGTTCCGCCTATGACTCGTGAGCGTAGGATCTACAGGCACATGCTTCGTCACTATGTTGCGTATGATAATGTTGTGGATATTTATCCTGGTCTGATATTCATCGTTAACATAGGTGCCTAACACAACGTGATGTTTACCACCAACATTGTTGCAGTCAACCGTGAAACCCTCAAGCCAAATATATCGGAAAGTGTCATAGTCAGCTGTCTTCCGGAAATCGAAGGCACGAGGGCCCTTTGCGGTAAGTCTAATAGCGACCCCGGTCTCTCCGACAATCTTCAACCAAGTTGGCAAATCTTTGGGCAGTGCAGGAACGCTTTCCCAGACGTAGGTCCCACTTCTGAGGATAATCGCCCCTCCTGTACTACTCAGAGCGTCAATAGCCCTCTGAAGTACCGCAGCACCATCAGCACTCTGGTAGTCAATTATTCCTGTGACGGTGTTTCTCGCCTTGATCTTTCCGTCCGAGTCAATGAAGATTGTGTAGCCAGCCTGCACAGGAGACGTGCTAGTCATCTGCGAAGTGCTAGTTGTCTGCGAAGAAACCTGCGAAGTGCTAGTTGTCTGCGAAGAAACCTGCGAAGTGCTAGTTGTCTGCGAAGAAACCTGCGAAGTGCTAGTTGTCTTCGTGAAAATTGAGCTACTTCCAGTCGTCTTCGTGGAAGTCGTCCTCGAGCTGGTATATGTTGGGACCGGGCGTGAAGGGGGCGGAAAGATTGTACTCGTAGAGGTCTGCTTGGAATCTGTCGTCGAGCTGGTATACGTATTGACAACACAAGTCGTCGTCGAGCTGGTAATCGATGCGGTGGCAGTCATGATGACTATGAGGAGCGCTACAATGATGGGCGACAGAGCCTTTTTCTGCGTCCGCTCTCTTTTCCGAACCTTGAGTCTTCGTGTGGCTGAGCTAGCTCTGGAAAGGCTGTGGGGCTGAATGATGAATAGCCTTTTATCTGGGTCTATTAGCGAGTATTCTACTGCCGACTCTCTGACCGCTCTCACTCTTCAAATACAACCGAAGAAGTTAGATCGGTTAGAGGAGTCGGCACCTATTCAGATCTTGTCTGTATCTTTCTGACAGACGGCCAAAGCCAAGAGGCCAGCACACGACGTCACATTGCAGACCGAGGCATGGTGGATGGATACGGTGTCAGAAATGGACGGTATGTTTGAGAGAAATTGTAAGAAATCGGTCGATGATCATATCCGAGTCATTAGGTAAGTCTTATACCCAAACCTTCCGCAACGGCCTTCGCATCGACCTCACATCAAAGAGAGCGCGCGGGTCTCGTCCAGTGCCTCCTCAGTAATGACCTTAATTGTGTCCTCGATATCGTTCAGGTAGAAGAGCTTGCAGTTTAGATCGTCGTATTTCTTCTCTTTACAAATATGAGCTGTGGAAAGTTATCCGTTTTGCTCTGATGTTTGTGTGGTTGTCTACGCGCGCTAAATGCCGGTGCAATTGTCATCCGAAACGAAGTGAACAAAGGAATCCTGGAAAGCACGAACATCGGTCTAGGATTGGCATCTGGAGACATCATTGTTACGCTGGATGCTGATGCGCAGCATGATCCCTCTGGAATCCCCAGTATTGTTCGTCCCATAGCTCAAGACGTTGCCGACCTTGTAGCGCGCGCGCTATGGAAAGCTCGAGCGTAGGATTTCTAGAGGCTCGGACTCAACAGAGTTTCTCCTGGAGAATTTTGCGAGACATCCCGAGCGGACTAGTTTTAGCGATGCGCGCGCTGAATTCCCAGCAACAGTTATAGCACTAGCATCGGCACTAGCCGCGTCAATCTTCATACTACGCCGAAGAAGAAGGCAAACGATAGTCAGCGCGCTGTGCATGCTTCGGCTTCATGTGTATCCTAAGGCCTTCAATCGTCGTTCCACGTTCTCCGATTCCAAGTCAGGTAAAGCCCTTCTTATCAGAAAGATAATGTACTCCGTTGCGCTTCGGTATCCGGATCCTTCCAAGGTACTTACAAGCCTTTCATATAATGGCTTGGGGATTGGTATGCTTATGTATTTGACCATACGTTGGTCTCCTCTGAGCTGACGTTCATATTTCTATGATTCAGGTATTTGTCAGTTATTCTTCAACCGTAACTCACTGTCAGGTCACGCAAGGAACCCTGTCACAACAAGTATATATGCGTGATCTGGGCAGAGATAGCCTTGCGTTTGCTGGGTAGACAAGATGAGCCATAGCGACAATAACCTGGTTGATCTCGAAAGAAAGAGCATCTCTCTCATTAGAGAGGCAAAAGCTCAATTCAGAAATCTCGCTGTCATGTGGAGCACAGGGAAGGATTCAACCGCCACACTTTGGCTTTGCAAAAAGGCCTTCTTCGGCAAGATTCCGTTTCCCGCCATTCACATAGACACAAGCTACAAGTTTCCTGAAATATACGAATTCAGAGACAAGATTGCGAAGGAATGGAACCTAGACCTGATCGTGGCCAAGAACAAAAGAGCGTTGGACAACGGTGTCGCTCCAGACAAGGGCAAACTTGATTGCTGCACACAACTGAAGACTGAGGCTCTGAGAAATCTACTGAAGGAGAAGGGATTCGACGCAATCATATTGGCCATAAGAAGAGACGAGCATGGAATAAGAGCCAAGGAACGTTACTTCTCACCGCGTGACGAGGAGTTTCGTTGGCATCATACAGATCAGCAGGCAGAATTATGGGATCTTTATGTCAAGCCATCCGAAGACTTCTCTCACATGAGAGTTCATCCAATTCTGCACTGGACCGAGCTTGACGTTTGGCAATATGTGAGACGTGAGAACCTGCCGGTAAATCCTCTGTACTTTGCAAGAGACGGGAAGAGATATCGCAGCCTTGGATGCATGCCATGTACAGTTCCTGTTTCCTCGAAAGCTAGCACAATTGACGAAATAATCGACGAGCTAGCCACGACAAAGACCTCTGAGAGAGCAGGGAGAGCGCAGGACAAAGAAAAAGCGTACATGATGCAGAAATTGCGTGTTCTAGGGTATATGTGAGAGTAGAATATTGATAATTCTCGCTTTAGATGCATTGGATTCCGATATGATCACAAGATACGAATGCAAGAACCTAAAGCAAGTTGAGTATGGACAAACGAATCTCTCAGACTTTCAACTTGAAAGAACGGTCGTACTATGGGCTTCCTTTCTGACAGGAAAAAACATGGAGCCAAGAATCCCCATAGAGACCCAGTGGCAGTTCAAACTAAAACCAGAGGAGACCTTTCTCTCGTCTTTCAAGAGTTACAAAGGTGTAGACGTGCCCGCGTTCTCCTTGAAAGAGAAAAACCACGCTGAGGAAAGAAGATTGCTAAAGAACTTCTTTGATAAGGAATCCGGCGTAGAGGAATATGATGAACTCGTCTGGAAGAATCACGATGAAAACAAAAAGGACTTTTTCAATTCTCTGGGACACTTCGACGTGGTTTTGGGCTATTTTGATCTGGCAGATGCCATAGGACACTTGAGCTTTGGAATACCAGAAAAAATGAGGAGAGTGTACATGGAGCTGGACGAAATGATGCGCGAGACAAAATCATCCTTGGACGACTTCACTCTCGCAATTTCAGATCATGGGATGAAGGAGGTTGGGAGATATGGCGACCACAGCAGGAACGGGTTCTATTCCACAAATCGCAGACTGGGTTTGAGCTTGCCAAGAATAACAGACTTCTACGACCTACTAAAGGGGGGTGCTTGACCTGAGTCTCCGAAAAGTCAACCTTGTGGTCGTCGGGCATAAGGATCACGGAAAGTCCACTTTGATAGGACGTTTACTCTACGATTCAAAGGCTATACCTGAACAGAAACTGCAGGAGATTAGGGATGAACTCGAGAAGTCGGGCAAAAAGGAATTTGAGTTCGCCTTCATTTTGGACAGCCTTGAAGAGGAAAGAACTGGCGGCTTGACAATAGACATTGTTCAGACTCCGTTCAAATCTGAGAAGTACTTCTACACAATAATAGATTGTCCTGGTCACAAAGAGTTTATTCAGAAAATGCTGACTGGTGCTTCCCAGGCAGATGCTGCAATCCTGGTCGTTTCGGCGAAGGAGGGCGTTCAGTCTCAGACTCGAGAGCACCTCTTCTTGATCAAAACCTTGGGGATAAAGCAGCTGGTGGTTGCCGTGAACAAGATGGACGCGCTTGGATATGACGAGCAGACATTTGAACAGTTCTCCGAAGACTTTAGGACAATATTGTCTTCTGTTGGTTATGATGATGTGCCGATCGTTCCTGTTTCCGCATTCTACGGAGACAATGTTACGAAAGAAGCAGGTAAGCTGGCATGGTACGAGCGGGGCACTCTTATTGAGATCTTGGATAATACGGTAGAGCCGCCACAACCTTTGTCAGAAAAACCACTGAGATGCATCGTGCAAGATGTGTACGCGATTGGAAAGGACAGGGTTGTGGTATGTAGAGTTGAGACTGGGACATTGAAAGTCAATCAGCAAGTGATGGCTATGCCCGTTATGGAAAGAGGTTATGTGCAAAGAATTGAATCCTCAGGACAAGAAGTGAACGAAGCATCTTCGGGCGATTCTGTTGGCATAGTACTAGATGGCATAAGCAGCGTCGATAGAGGATGCATTTTGACAGACCCCGCAGAGAACATGAGACCCACGAAACATTTCATCGCCGAATTGGTAACATTCTCCGGTTTTGCGTTGGAGGCAGGAAACACAATAGTCATTCGCGTAGGCACTGCAGAGATCAAATGTGAAGCAGACAAGATTCTGGACAAAATCGATCCAGCTCACTTGACTGTCAAAGAAGAGCTGCCAAAGTCCCTAGGGAACGGAGAAGTGGGCAAAGTGGAATTTCGGCCTCTTCAACCACTCTACCTGGAAGAATTTTCGGCCTTTCCGCAGCTGGGAAGGTTTGTCATTCTCGGGAAGAAAGGGCCAGTGGCCGCCGGGATAGTTCAAGAGAAAAAATAGGGGAACTTTGAGAACTAGGTGTAGGATATGAATAGAAAACTCGTCGTTATCGTTCTCATAGCTCTGACCGTACCGATTCTCGGATACAGCTATTTTGCTAGAGTTAGTGAACTGGAGGGTGAAATCAAAGTGTCAGGGGCATGGGCACTGTATCCAATGATGGTAAAATGGACAGAAGAATACCAGAAGCTGCATCCAAAGATAAAGATCGAGGTGTCAGCAGGTGGCGCCGGTAAGGGAATGGCTGATGCTCTCGGTGGACTAGTAGATCTCGGTATGATCTCAAGAGACATCTATGCCGAGGAGATAGCAAAGGGAGCATACTACGTCGTAGTGACCAGAGGCGCTGTGGTCGCCACGGTAAACGATGATAACCCCATCTTGAATGACCTTCTGACAAAAGGAGCCACAAAACAGTGTTTCTACAACATCTATATTGCTGGAAATGTAACGACGTGGGGGCAAGTTATAGGCAGGCCTAGCGTGACTGATGTAGTCCACGTGTATACGCGATCAGATTCAGCTGGTGCCGCAGAGACTTGGGCGAAGTACCTAGACAAGAGGCAGGAGGATCTTGGAGGGATAGGCGTCTATGGTGATCCTGGATTATTGGAGGCAGTCAGAAAAGATCGCTTGGGAATAGCCTTCAACAACATAGGCTATGCCTACGACTTGAAAACCAAGAAACAAGTTCAGGGAATACGGGTAGTTCCTATTGACACTAACGAGAATGGGCGAATCGACCCTGAAGAGGATTTCTACAGCACTAAAGACAGGATTGTTGAAGGAATAGGCCGAGGAGCCTTTCCATCTTCGGCTATCAATAATCTGCATCTTGTGGCCAAAAGCAAATTCACTGGTGTAACAAGAGAATTTGTGAAATGGATCTTGACCGATGGACAGGAATACGTTGATGAGGCCGGATTTCTGCCGCTTTCAGAAGATGTAATTGGTGAGCAGCTGAAGAAACTAGGCTAATGTCCCTTACTGAAGGGGATATCATGAACATACGAAAGGTTAAGGATCTTCTTATCAGCAAGCTCATGTTTTCAACAATGATTCTGTCATGCCTGGTTGTCTTCATGATAGGGTTTGTCCTTTTCCAGAGGTCTATGCTAATTCTGACTACCGAATCCCTTGGCGAACTCCTCTTGTCCTCTTCATGGCATCCTTGGAGGAAGGAGTTCGGCTTTTATCCTTTCATCGCAGGCACGATCTGGGTAACTGTTGTTGCCATGGTCTTATCGGTGCCACTGTCCCTTCTGACGTCTGTCTATCTTGCAGAATATGCTCCGACGAAGGTTCGGGGAATCACAAAGGTGACTGTAGATTTGCTTGCTGGAATACCCTCAGTCGTCTACGGATTGTGGGGCATGATACTTGTGATACCTTTGATAAAGGATTATGTGGCTATGGCAGCGGGAGTTGCGACTACAGGCTACTCAGTGCTTGCAGGAGGCATAGTCCTTGCAATAATGGTGTGCCCTGTAGTGATCTCTATCTCAGAGGAAGTGATTAGAGCTGTACCTCAAAAAGATAGAGAGGCGTCGATGGCTCTCGGAGCCACGAAATGGCAGACAGTGAAGCATGTGGTCGTTCGAAGTGCTCTCCCAGGAATCATCGCTGCCGTGATTTTTGGTTTCGGCCGCGCTTTTGGAGAGACAATGGCCGTACTTATGGTCGTAGGGAACGTGGCCAAGGTCCCATTCTCTGTCTTCGACCCTGCTTATCCTATTCCGTCACTGATAGCTAACAGCTATGGAGAGATGATGTCTATACCTCTGTACGACTCAGCGCTGATGTTTGCAGCCTTCATCTTACTCCTGGTTGTTCTGCTGTTCAGCGTCATGGCAAGCATCCTCCTGGTAAGAATCAAGAGGAGGTACGGAGTTGCATAAGCGTAGACTTGAGGAAGGCTTCTTCCAAGTTCTTATGGTCATGTCTACGTTCATAATCCTAGGGTCGTTCATCTCCGTACTTGTGGTGGTAATTCTCAGGGGCGCCCCTGCCTTGAGCATTTCCATGTTGACTCAGACTCCGAAAGGAGGATACTATCTGGGGAAAGAGGGCGGAGTACTGAACGCTATAGTGGGCTCTCTATACTTGGTCGGAGGTGCAACCATGCTGGCCTTCGCTATTAGTTTTCCAACTGCGCTGTATCTGAATGAATATGCTCAAGGGTCAAAATTGGCGGGTTTGACTAGGCAATCATTGGATGTCTTGTGGGGTGTCCCGTCTATACTATACGGCGTCTTTGGCTTCATAATCATGATTCAGCTGGGAATGCGAGCATCGCTGTTTGGAGGGATAATCGCATTGACGTTGCTTGAACTTCCGATCATGACACGAGCTATGGACGAGGTGATGAAGATGACTCCGTTTAGATTAAGAGAAGCGTCGTACGCCTTGGGGGCGACAAAACTTGAGACCGCGTTGAACGTTATAGCTAGGCAATCAATGCCTGGAGTGACGATGGGGGTTATGTTGGCTCTTGGCAGAGCTATCGGTGACGCTGCGTCTGTATTGTTCACAGCTGGTTATGCTGACGAAATTCCGCGTTCACTTTTTGACCCGGTTGCTTCATTGCCGCTGGCCGTATTCTTCCAGATTGGAACCCCCTTCCCAGAGGTCCAGCAGAGAGCATACGCTTCTGCATTTATCCTGTTGGTTGTCGTCCTGTCATTGAGCATCAGCTCGAGATTCGTGACAAGAAGACTCATGAAACACGTAATTAAGTGAGGGTGATAGGTTTGGCTGAAGCACGTATCAGCGTTCAAGAGCTCAATGTCTTTTATGAGAATAGTCATGTGTTGAAGAACATAACTGTAGATGTCCCTGAGAACCAGATAACTGTGATTATCGGGCCGTCTGGCTGCGGAAAGACGACTTTCCTGAGGAGTCTCAATAGACTGATAGACCTGGTCGAGGAGGTTAGAGTTACTGGCAGAGTACTCTTCGATGGGATGAACGTTCTTGATAAAGATGAGGATGTTCTCAACATAAGAAAGAAGATGGGGCTTATTGCTCAGATGCCGAACCCTCTGCCTATGTCGATATATGACAACATAGCATACGGTCCAAGGATTCACGGGATCAAGGACAGGAACGAACTAGACCAAATAGTTGAGCGCTGCCTTCAGATTGCAGGTCTGTCGAAGGAAGTAAGCAATAGACTTACCGAGCCGGCCTCGAAGCTGTCGATTGGGCAGCAGCAGAGACTTTGCTTGGCCAGGGCCCTGGCCGTGTAGCCTGAGGTTCTTCTATGTGATGAGCCCACATCTGCTCTCGACCCAATATCTGCAGGCCACATAGAGGAGCAACTACTTGCTCTTAGGAAAGACTACACCATCGTATTCGTTACGCACATCTTGCGTCAAGCAAAGAGACTTGCCGACTACGTAATCTTTCTCTACCTAGGTGAGCTAATTGAACATGGACCGGCTAAGACTATCTTCTCTCAGCCTAACGATCCGAGAACAAAGGCTTACATAGAAGGCGCGTTTGGGTAGACTTTCTGCAATAACGGTCAGGGGAACCGTCTGAAAAAAGGATGGCCTATTGATCGTGATAATGACGTCCCAAGGATACGCGACACGATGTGAAGCGCGCGCGTAACGTTGCGCCATCTCGAAGACCCTGTTGAAGGCTCTTTGTAGCCTCTTTTTGTACTATGTTTAAGTTTAAACTTAGTTGGTCACACATGGTGTCGGCATTGTACCAATGCTTAAATACCAAGGAACCCGAAGTAGCGACAGGTAACAGCCTTGGAACGTACTAAGTTGCTCATACTTTCCATGATCTTGGCTACTGCTTATCTAGTGACCAGTTTGCTTTCAGCTCCACCAGCTCTAAGTGGACTCTCCACCATCCTTGGAATGACAGTGTTCATGAGCTCGGGGCCGATATTCGCTGCTTTGGGTTCACTTCAACTCTACGCTAGCGTTAGCCTTATCGGTTTACTTGTATTCTTGGAGCTTGCAGACCCGGCATATGGTGGAACAAAGAGCTTCCTGTTGAAGCTTAGAACCAACTGGCTACCCCACACGGTTTTTCTCTTGGTAGTCTTCTCACTTATCGTAGTCTTTAAAGTAGCCACCATACTATTAGCCAATTAGGCCGAATCTTCAGACGACAGACTAGCTCTTCATTTTCTTGAGAGTTCTGGGACCCAGCGCGCCGGATGAAGCCATATATTTCTACGCACAACATCAGTAAGTGTCGGAGGGCATTTCCATCGCACCCTGGGAATTCAAAGCTCGGCTTGCAGCTGCAGTTTGCATCGCCGTTCTGGCTTCTCTTCTATATCTGGCGATTGCATTTGACCTCGGACGTGCGACGTACATCGTGTTCAGTCTGTACGTGTCCTTGGCTACGACCATCGGCGTAATGGTATCACTCTCATTGGCGACTCGTGTTTCGTCAAGTGTCCTCCTTAGCTTGGCAGCAGTCACTTTTGCACTGCTGCTCGAGGAGGCCCTGGTGAACAGCTTGGATACATATGCGGGCTTTACGTTGGCTTTCATCGTTGCGTTAGTCCTACCGTTAGCCGCCTCCACCCTAACGGTTGAGTCAGAATTGAGTAAAGTTCTTCAGGTGGCGGGCCTGATGTTTGCCAGTCGTCTCGTCTTCATACCTTTTCCACAAAGTTACATGAAGCTCAACTTAGCTTTACCTTCCGCGTATGGGTTGATCATTGCCCTGATTGTCGCATTTCTAGTCGTTAAGCGGATCACTTTGAAGAGCATTGGCTTCACAGTCGGCCCGTACCCAATGTTCAAACAGGTTAGCGTGGGTGTGTCTGTCGGCCTTGTTGGAGGCTTTGTCGAATATTCTATTCTGAAGCCTTCTCCAATCCAGCTGGCGGGAGACGCTCTGGAATCAATCCTATATGTTGTGATTGTTATGACCCTCTTCGTCGCGTTAGCTGAGGAGATGCTTTTTCGTGGTCTGCTCCAAAGATCCTACCAGAACGTGCTTCCTGCGTCGTCAGCTATTCTGATGGCATCGATCCAGTTCGCTGTTATGCACCTTGGTTGGCTCAACCCTCTCGATATTGCTTTTGCCTACGTTATGGGGATATTTCTCGGATACTCCTTTTGGAAGACCAAGAGCCTCATCGCCCCAGTAACCATGCACTCCCTAGGGAACATAACCATGTTCTTCGTGGCTGCATACCCGGAGCTGATGCTCAGCCCCAACGCTATCGCACTAACCATCATTATCGCAGCAATCCTTCTGCTTCCTGCGATGCCGTGGCGAGGACTGCTGCGCCGCAAGGTGCATGTCTTCTCAGGAACACAGGCCACTGGAAAGCGGTACCTGGATCCCGTCGAGAAGCATTTGAGCAGACCGCTCAAGAGATCGCTTCAAACGGTACGGGAATCAGGGTCATCAGCTCCTTCCGTTCATCAACAGGAAAGCAGTAGGATCGATTCCGGCCAATATTCCGTAACACGACCAGTCACGGTCGTGTGCGCCTATTGCGGCCAGGTACTGACTGGAGGAGAAAGATACTGTGATGTCTGCGGTCGTCAGCTCTTCCTTGAACGCTAGCGCGCGCCTTGGCTTGAGGTGGATTGAGCCGAAAGATGCAGACATCGCTTTCGACCCTTGGAATCTAGTGATGACCAGGAATCCTCGAAAACCAAGCTCAGAAGAGAATTATGTACACGTTAGAGTGGGTACAACTATGGTGTGCACGCAAGCACGCGCTGATCTAGCCTTGTATGCATATCTTGAGATTATCTATGTGAAAACTGGTTCCATAGTATGCCGAGTAGAACCCTATTCCACCCCACATACCCCGAGGCATCGACCAGTCATCTCCCTGGGCAATAATCGTCCAGTCTTTCCACATCTCAAAATGACCGCCGTCTATGATGATTGTGACATGAGCCCAATACCCTGCCGAACTAGCGCGCCCGCTACTAGTGCCGAATGTGTACCAGTTGTCTGAACCAGTTCTTCTAACAAAATGGCTCGACCAATCATACGTACTCGTCATTCGAGCCGCATAATAGGAGTTCTCCCCTTCCATTCTGAAGGTCATGAAGGCTTTTTGGCCCACATCGTTATCAAACAACATATCAAACTCTATGATGCCATTCTGGAAGAAACGAAGATCCAGATCTGAGACATACGCGGAGCAACTGTCCATGCTTCCAAACGAGGCCTCGTCACCAAATATGCTTGGATGATCGAAGAACATGCTGGGTCCTGATTTCCCAAGATTCGGGTCGATTCTCGGTGAACCTCGGTAGGAATTCCATTTCATGCGGCCAGGTATCTTGAAGTTGTCGACGTAGAAGACTCCGCTGTAATAGTTGTTCTGTAGCCCTACTCCTCCCCAATGGCCTTGGGTCCAAGCGGGGGGCCATTCTTCGACAAAGCATATTAGATTGCCATCCTGGTAGCAGCTCATTCTTTGGCCGCCAATAATCACCGTCACGTGTGACCAGGCCCCTGTGGGGAAGACTCTGTCCGAGATGTACCAGCCGATTTCCTTCCAGTCGCCGCCGGAATAGATCATGAAGCTACAATGCCAATCTCTTGTGCTTGTTAATCTCAGCGCGTAGTAGCTATCTTCGCTTTGCATTCGGAATGTGAGCATCGCGTTCACTCCTGCCCAGCCACTGGTTTCAAAGAACATGTCGAATTCGATCATTCCGTCAGCAAAGTTTGCCGTTGCTGGATTGTTCAGGAAGAGCGATGTGCCAACCTGACTCGAGAAGGGCCCTAAGGCATCTCCCGGCTCAGAGTGTGTGAGCTTGAGCACAGAAGGCCTACCTCCCGCTTCAACTATAGTTGGATTACCTCTATACGTCACCCATCTGGCGTCGAGCGGAGCATCGAAACCGTCATACACAGTCGGCCCGCTGAAAGCATCAAACCAAACAGAGCTATACTTTCGACTTGCCACCTGCGTAAGATAATCAGCCGCACTCGCAATTTTGAGCGCAGGCAAACATGAGAACACGAGCAAAGACGCAACTACGAAAAGAAGAACAAGCGACTTGAGTTTCATGGTTCACTAAACTGTCCTGGATGTTATTTAAGCATGTGTGCGCGCGCTCGCAACAGCAGTCACAAAGCTAGGGGAATTGTGTGCCATGTCTGTCAGTATTGAACAGAGCGCGCGCGCTGCATTGTAGGGGCGTGACCGTGATCTACAGAAGACCAGGTCTGGTAAGTTCAGACTCGAAAGGGATTGTTGGAATACCACAGAAACGCAAAACTGTGCTCCTTTCTGATCCATAGTTGAGGTCACCTCACGTCAGAGTCTCCAAGTTGAACAAACCAATTTCCTCGATTCTCCAGAAACTGTTTCGAAAGAAAAGTAGATGATGGATATGCGGACAAAAGCAGGCCTTTTATGAAAGGCAAACGCGTGCTATCACAAGGAACTACACAGAAAAACACTGATATTCACTAGCGCGCACTCTCCAACGATGTGTTCACTTCTCGAGCGATATTGCAGTTCAGTGTAGTATCGGCAGCGCGCTAGCATAGATACGATAACTTACCCCGATTACAGACACCAGGGCATGTTCTCAACGCTGGCGAAACGTGCGTTTGAAGAAACTGAAAGACCGGGGTTCACATCAACTTTGGATTTCCGAATGATGCTTCTCGTCCTGTTTTCAAGAAACTTGGTTAGGTCGATGTCGACAATATGCACTTACTGTCTAGAGCAGTTAGCGCGCTTCTTACTCAGATAAGCCTTATATTCTGGATAGTCCAGATAATCTTGGTGATCTCTTGGCGACGATCCTTGTTAAGAACCTGCCTGAACAGTTGCTAAGGGAGCTCAAGAAGCTGAAGGTTGAACTTGGCTGTAGAACATGGGCTGAACTCCTAGCCAAGCTTGTCGAGTCGGAGAAAGCTGTCTCATTGACCGAACAGGAACTAGATGTGACGAGAGTCGGAATACAAGGTTTCCTGAAGCTTAGGAGCGCTGTCTCACGCAGGTGGACCGGTCATCCCACTGCACTTGAAGAGGCAAGAAGGTCACGGGACCATGAGCCAGGGTAGTCGCATACTGACCTTGGATTCCAATGTCCTAATAGCCGCGTTAAAGCAGGACGAACCCTATGGCGAGAAATGCTCGGAGATACTTGGCAAGGTGCCGGACACATTTATTCTGTCGGAGCCTAGCATCATCTATCAAGAGGTTTGCGGGACCATAGGAAGAAGGGTTGGAGTAGACGTAGCGGATGATGCGAGAAAGCAACTTGACCTGATCATCCGCCCAAGGCTTCTGATCAGTTGCGATAGGGCCTTCTGTGTCTCGGCCTATCCTCTCTGCTTCGAGTATGGCATCTATGCAGTCGATGCGATGTACCTCAAAGTGGCACTCGACAACAGTGGAATCTTAGTGTCTTTGGACAAAGAAGACTTCACAGACAAGGTAAGATCCAAGAATCCACAGATTGAAGCATACCATGTGTCAGAGTTTCAATACTGAACAACCAACATGTGCGCGCCAAAAGAGGACTATCTGGCAATAGTCACAGCGTACGCACCAAGTTTATTATTACAATGGGAGCGAGACCTGAGGACCAGAAGAAGGAGATGAAGGATCGTGGAATGCCACTACTGCAAAAGCACAATGGTTAGAACAAAGACTGCATACGCGATCAACAAGAATGGGTACCATCTCGTGATCGACGATGTTCCGGCTTGGATTTGCCAGCAATGCGGCGAACCGTACTTTGAAGGAGAACAAGTTGACATCATTCAAGAGATCGTCAAATCTGTAGACTCAAAAATCGTCAAGGTCCAGTTGGCCAGACCGTGAAGCCATCACGTTTCGTCACCAAGCTTGCTTTGCCTCAAGTTGGCATATGCTTCTCCTACGAAGAGCGCGCGCGCATGGGCGAAAGCCCAACTGCCTATTCCGGCTTGACCATTTTCTGAAGTAGCTTCACTCCTCTTCTGAAATCCTCCAATGAGTAACTTGACCTATAGCCTTTGGAAACGAGGAGCTGAACCATCTCAGGTATTGTGAGGCCTGCCATCTCCGCTGCGCCGCTGATCGACGTTTTCCCCTCCACATAGAGCGCTGCCGCCCTTTCCTTTCTAAACTCTGCTATCCCTTTCTCCATGAACCGCCTTATCATCGCTGATCGGTCCACGTTCTCCCTTCTAGCCTGCTCCTCGACATACTTCAAAACATCCTTCGGCAGCCTAACGCCGATGCTCTCAGTCTCAGTCAATCTTTCTCACCTCCTCTACAATCAGGTCTATCACACTAGGTGAGAACCATCCAATCCGCTTCAACTGTAGTAGAGATTCGCGCGCTTTTTCCTTTGAAATCACTTTTCCTCTTGCCATGACGAGGACGATTTCTGGTGACGAAATCAAGTTAAGGTTCAGAATCAACTGCAACCCTCTCACTTTATCGTCATTGGACGCGATCAAATCTGCCTTCTCTTGGAAGTATAGGGCGACGGATTCCAACTCACCACCCTTCAACCCATACTTCGCCAACTCTGTCATGAGTTTCCTATGGACCACAGTCACCACACCAATGTGCTTGCTATCCTCGATTTTCTTGACCACGTATGCATCAGGCCGACTCCTCTCAATTCCCTTCTCAACGACCTCTCTGTGAACAGCTGGCGATATGATGACCTTGCCGAACATCACGCATGCCTCCTGCAAGACAGAAGTTGCTGCTAGGTGAATTAGAACCATCGAATCCTTAACAACAAGCATCCGGATCGCCGTGCACAATTCCCCATTTTGTGCACGCATAAAAACCTTGCGCTGGACACGCCACTCTAATTGCAACCCGAGTCATTGCGTACACGGCCACCCTTCTCGGCATCAGCACTAGCTGCGTCACTGTTCATCGCGCGCGCTCGACATGACAAAGGAAAGGAACAGTCGTCCGATCAAAACAGAAGTAGTTACGTCTTCTCAAGCTTACCGGTCGGCCGGCCGCGCGCGCTATGGCATAGAGACCTGGGTGATTGCCTGAGAGGGCTAGTGACACCCCAAGGCGAAGTCGAGCTGTGCCGTTTGAGGCGAGGTACGCAGCAAACTGTGACAGGGAAGGCTGCGTATGAAATGCGCAACTTGAAACCGGACTGGGGAAAACAGATCGTCCGGGATTTCAGAGGGAATGGAGGAGACCTGACAATCGTCTTCAAAGGGTAACTTACTTGTTTCCATATTGAAGTCGTTAAGGCGTCTCCATTCTACTCGGCCACAGAGATACTCGCATGAATCTGCGTCTACAACATCAGACAACTTGCCTACCTGAGGTACACCCACAACATACCACTGAGATGCACCTCAAAAATCAACTGAGAAAAGTGTTCCAAAGCCTGTGCGCGCGGTCGCAACAGCAGTCACAAAGCTAGGGGAATGGTGGGCTATGTCTGTCAGTTTTGGACGGACAACGATTGATCAGCGAGATTCCGCTCTTACGGCGATCAAGCAAGTCACATCTCCTGTTGGAGAGGCATCAGCTCTTGGCAACAATCCTAGAAACCGAACAGAAACAACCACTACCCAAGCTTACACCTGACAGGATTGAATCCTACATTCTCCTCATGCACACCAGATGCCCTACTCACAACGAATGGCCCATCAAAATGGCTCGCAGCGGACAGATAACCTTCTACTGCGGATGCACAAGAAGCAAACCTACATACGAAAGCTAGACCTTCTCGTTTCACGCAGAAGCTCAGTGCATCCATAGCCACAGTATCGGCTACTTCACCAGACTCGTAGCGTTGAACCATATCTGCAGCCAAGCAACCCTATGTTCCGATCCCGTCCTCCAACCAAACATAGCAGCCCCATTCTCCGGGTCAAAGGTCCAAAGCTCAAAGAAGACGCGAAAGTTGTACCCGTTCAAAGCGTTCACATCGCTGTTCCGTATCGTCACGCCGTTCATTTCCAGCACAGTCGGACTGATCACATCTCCAGCCCTATTGCTCTCCCTTATGATCCATGTGAACGGAAACTCCCAAGTCTCATTGTTCATCAGCACTCGTTTGAACTCCAACAGAACTGGCGTAGGCGATGGAAGACGATTAGTATCGTCAGGCGCCTTCAGCGTAGCGTTCCCAAACTTCACCCTAATTACCACATACTGAACTGAACTCATGAAGTTCGTTGCGCCCACATACCACTTAACCGCCTGCCCAACAGGAATGTTCGGATTGTTGCCAGGATAGTACCGTTCCGCCTTTCCTCCCTCACCTAGCACGTAGATCTGGAAGAACTGTTCCGCAGGCCGCGGCGTAGCAGCCACATACGCTAACATTGAGAAGACGATTGTGGCTGATATGAAGATCGTCACCGCTCTCTTCGCATCCTCACCCATGCCCACCATCACCGCTTCTCCTCCTCAAATTCGCTCACTCTCTTGATCTCCATCCGCATCACGCTCTCAACCTCACGTCTACGCCACCAGAGCCATCCATAATGCGCCACAACTGTCACAAGAAGCGAGGCAACAGGCACCATTGCAAAAGTGAAGATCTTTCCATAGTATGTTCTCTGCGTCGATTCATCACGCAGTTTTCCAGCCTCCAACACCAGTCTCGCGGAAACATCGATGCTCAGCTGGCCCTGAGCAACCGCTGCTCCCACGTCGCCCTGCGCCAGAAGCTGCTCTCCCCTCTCGATCATCCAAAGAGCCAGATTCAACCGGTCAACCAAATCCTTCAATCGGCCCCGATCAGCGCCAGCCGCTTCAGCTTCCCGCACCGCCACAATCGCCTTCCTCAACTCTGTCTCCGCCCTGTCGAGAGCCTCATTGCTCCCAGCCATCGTTGAGGTACCAAAGCCCACGGCCTGATTTGCTCGCGAGAAAGCGTTGACTCCCAGAATCCCGATCGTCACGAGTAGCACAACGCCAAACGTCGTTAGCCTAGCTTGCAAATCGTCTCGCCACACCGTTCAGCGGAACCATGTGTCAAACCATATTACGATGAGATGTGATAAGTTATTCCGTCAGAAAAAAGAGGTAAGGTGGGTTGAACGTTGAGAGGGCCGAGATCCCGCTTAGACTGTTCATAATGCAGAGAATTATGGCGGAGAACCCTCGAACAGTGAGAGACCTCTTCCGAATCATCAAGCTGAGGAGACCTAGAATCTCTGAGGAAGAGTTCATCAACACGATCAGGGAGCTGAGGGAGAGCGGAACACTCACGCTTGAGCCCGCGGCTCTCCAAGTCAACTCTTACCCAGCTTACCTCAAGCTGCAGGATGAAAACGCATGGCTCTACCTGGTCGCACTTCTCACCCTCTCAACATTTCTAGCAATCTACGTCATGCCAAGCGTATACCCATTAATCATATTCAGGTGGATCATCGGGTCCATGTTCGTTCTGTTCCTGCCAGGATACGTCACAATCCAAGCACTATTCCCTGAAGGAAAGGAACTGGACAGCATAGAAAGGCTCGCCTTGACAATCGGCCTAAGCCTCGCCATCACCCCCTTGATAGGGCTTCTGCTGAACTACACCCCTTGGGGCATAAGGCTCGACCCCATAGTCGCAGCCCTATCCATGTTCACACTGGGCATAGGGATGGCAGGCAGCTTTCGAAAATACAGAATTGCAAGAAATACTGGGAAAGCTTAGGGTGGCTGGCTGACGCTTTCCAAAGCAGCACGACGGGCGCGTTAACAGATTCTTCGATGGCGCGCAGGGAAAACCGCATACTTCAGTTCTTCCACCACTTCAGAAGGCTTTCCAGACCTGATGCATCCGCACCAGAAGACTATGCGCCCATTTCTTCGCTGAACTAAAACCATGTCGCCGTGCACCGGACATCGAAGCCTCGTGAGAAGCCACAAAGCATGGAAGTAATCCTCGGTTAATGGCACTCTATCCATCTGAAGCGTAGTAGGCGGAACATCTTTCTGCAAAGCGTCCACGTTCCCCAGTGACTATTGGAGGCAACTGGCTAATGAGAGAATACAAAGTTCTGATGTATATGCGAGTAAATCTCGAAACACGGCTTCACAGAAATGTCGATTTTTCCAGTTGACGCGTGCGAGAAAGAAATCTGGAAGAGCTCAGACGCTGCTATCGTCCTTTCGCCCTTACTCTCATCAAGAGGTAGAACTACGGCTTGTTGGACTGAGTGCTGGTACCATTAATGCTTGAATCCATCTGCGTCGACTGTCTCGCATCTGTCTCCACCTAAACCTGTATGTTCCTCCCACAGACTCTACAAAACTTGTCAGCAGGCTCAGCGCGCGCCGTATTAACTTGAGGAATGATGAGACAGGACTGCGCTTTAAGAAGCCAACTGATCTGGCGAGAGCAGGGTGTCTTTGAGTTCCTTCGTCTGTATGAACGATTTGAGGTCATTGTCCAACGTCAACAACCTGAGATCTAGCTGAGTCGAACTAGCGTACAGTATGTTATCGATCATATCTTTGTGGCCCAACTTGTAGAGTCTGAATGCTTCGTTCATGATCTTGGAATCTTCGTTCACTCGCCTGTAGCGGCCGCTTTCCATTACGCTTCGCAGACCAATCCTGAAGCTTTCAGGTTGGGAGGGTGCATCCTCAATGGTCCTGGCCAGCACCCACAGTGATTCCAAGATGCTGAAGGAGGAGTAGTGTATCTCGGGGGCTTTTGCGGCCAGCAGCCTCAACCCTTTCGAGACCTTCTCGCC
>JALHTG010000011.1 GCA_022865705.1 Candidatus Bathyarchaeota archaeon
CGATCCGTCTAACTCTATTAGGCATGCAGGAGGGTCAGGTTGAATCCATCCATATGCCCTGGTGGCTGGTAAGCGTCAAAGAGAACCTGTAAGAAACGAGCCCATAGACAAAAAGACGCAAAAAATCAGGGACTCGACTTAATACCGACAGACTCGGTATCGATACCGCAACCAGAACAGCGAACAATCAGAACCCTACTCAAGTCCCAATACAACGAATAGAACCAGATCAGACTTCTTTGAGTGAAAAGGAAGGAGTAGCTAGTCGAATTCGTCAGAATCAAAATAACATTTGCTCAGATAAGCCTAATGTGGTGGGGCGAGTGGGATTTGGACCCACGATCACTTGGGTTCTCGCTTATTCATGGTCCCGAGCCAAGTATCTTAGACCATGCTGGACCATCGCCCCGGAGAAGCAGACCATCATGAACTTCTCCGCAAGATAAGGGTTTTCAAGCAACAACCTAGGTTCCCTTCGGCAACAGAAACTGTGTGCTTGAGAACTGTGGAGGTCCATTGCTTTGCCGGGTTGCGGTGTGACAAGAATGTCTATCCACACGAAGATGGACAGCAAGAAGGTCATAGACAAAGCGATCGACTTCTTCGCGAAGAGCAATGGGTTGAAGATTACAGAACAAGGGGATTGTTGTGCTTCCTTCGAGGGGATGTGGTGAACAATGAGAAGACCGAGGTCACACCCGAAAGTAGGGAGCACGAATACTTGGTGAGGAAATTCGCCGAATCTCTCTAGCTCTCACCAAGTGCTCTACGTTATTTCCACGCGTACTTGATCTTCTGACGAGCTGGCAGAATCTATTTCCTTTTCTTTTCCTTGAACTCTTTGAATTCCTTCTTTATGTATGCGAGCAGTTCGGGGTCTGTGAACACGTCTATTGCTGTCATGGCGAGGCCTTTTGCTGCATAGATTAGGCCCTGGTGCCCTTGTTCTGACGCGGCTGCTTTGACGAACTCGGTTGAGTGCCCAGGCATCTTATCCGGGCCAATGGCTATGTATGGATGGATGGAGGGGACGACTTGGCTGACGTTTCCCATATCAGTGGAGCCGCCTGACTCTCTATCAAGTTCTCCCACCTTCACCCCTATCTCCTGCCAGTTTTTCTTCATCGCCTCTGCCAGTGTGTGGTTTGTTGTCATGTTCTCAAGTGTGTTGGCGTAGTCTCGAACTTTCATCGTTGTGCCTGTGGCTACCGCGGCCCCTTCAGCACACTTCTTCACCTTCTCCACAACCTCTTTCATGTATCCCTTGTCTTTGGCTCGAACATACATTTTCGCCGCGGCATGCTCCGGGACCACATTGGTTGCCTTTCCGCCATCGGTGATTATCCCATGCAATCTCACGTCAGGCTTCACATGTTGCCGCAGAGAATCAACCAACGTAAAGAAGTGAATGACAGCGTTAAGCGCGTTAATTCCTTCATGAGGCGAACCGCCTGCGTGTGCGGATTTTCCGAAGAACTCAAACTCCATGGCTTCCCGAGCTATCGACGTCGCATTGACCAACGTGTTGCTGGATGGGTGAACCATCATAGCTACGTCAGCCTTCGCGATCTCATTGGCCATTATTACCTTTCCACCAGCGTTCTCGACTCCCCCTTCTTCCGCCGGAGTTCCATAGACCACTAGGTTCCCGTTGATCTGGGGCATGATCTTCTTGAGAGCGAGAGCAGCACCGAGCGAAGCGGTCCCAATTATGTTATGTCCACATCCGTGCCCAATGCCCTCCAAAGCATCCATCTCAGCTAAAAGAGCAACAGTAGGGCCTCCCGGTTTTCCCGGCATTGTTGCTTTGAAAGCCGTAGCCAGTCCGCATACTGGCTTCTCCACTCGGAAACCGGCTTTCTCCAGTTCACTTGAGAGCAGCTTTGATGTTTCGAATTCCTTGTGTCCGATTTCGGGCTGTGCATGAATCCTGTCGCTGATCTCTATCAGCTTCTTGCTAATCGAATCGATCTCGGCAATCACTTCTTTCTTCAGGCTTTCGGAATCTACCACTTGAATTCCCTCGAAGATGCTCGATAATGGTCTTTGTGATCCTTTTAACTGTTAATGAAGGAATTGCGTAATTCTCTGCAAACGAAAGAGGTTTTGCAAAGAGACTGTGTTCAAATTTCGGCGAGATTGTATAGTATTGAAACGAACGACTTCTCCATGGTGGCCAGTCCGGCGGTGGGTCCCCCTTCTTCAATGACCAGGTACTCATTTGGTGAATGTGCACGTGCTCCGTGTCCGAGTCCACCCATGATGAATGGGAGATTCAAAGGATCTCTGTTGAACATTGAGAATGGGGCACTTCCAGCAATGTTGGGCCATACTTCAGGGTCAAATCCAAATTCCCTGTAGGTTTTGAGCGCAGCCTGGGCTGCAGGAGTCCTCACACTTGTCTTAGCCCAGTCGTACCCTTTCTCGAGGATTCGAATCTTCACTTCGCTGAATCCGTGTTTGTCCAGATGTTTTCTGATGAGTGGAATGGGTTTCTCCTTGCCCATGTTCGGTACCAGTCGCACGTCCATTTTCAAGGTGATCTTGTGAGGTAGAAGGGTCTTGGTTCCCGGTCCCGTATATCCTGCCCAAATGCCATCTATGTTGAGTTGAGGAGAGTACAAGTAGTGTTTCAAAGCCTCGATTCCGTGAAGGTCATCAATGAACTTCTTCACCTTCAGTTCCTCTTTGATCGCTTCTTCGTCGAAAGTCTGTTGAAGCTTCTTGAGCAACTCCTCATCTTCAGGCGGAGGTGGAACAACATCATCATAGAATCCTTCGATCAGAACCTTGTTTCCATCCTTTGAGGTCATGGTGCCTAGGGCTTGCACCATGCGCCAGACAGGGCTATCAACCCAGGATTTATTGCTTCCATGTATGCCAAACTCCGTGGGGCCTCTTCCCCAGTCTTTTCCGTCGATCTCAAGTTCAAAGTAGACTATGCCTTTCACGCCTAGTTCAACTATGACTTTGCCCTTCTGGTTCTGCGCCACTATCGGGAAGAAGACCACATCTGCGCGTTTCAATTTCTCTTTGTATTTGCCGATGAATTCTGGGAGGTTGCGGCTACCCATTTCCTCTTCTCCTTCCGCTACAAAGATGAGGTTAACAGGCAACTCTTCTCCAGCAGACTTGATCGATTCGCACGCATTGAGAAATGCTCGAAGCTCACCTTTCGTGTTCACTGCACCTCTGGCCACCAGAGTTTTTCCAAATGGAGGCATATCGATGACTCTGCCCTCTAGGGGAGGTACAGTCCAACCTGGCTCGTCGACAGGCATCGTGTCATACATCATGTAGACGAGAACCGTCTTCTTTGCCCCAGCATTGTACTCTCCGTAGACGACTGGGTTGCCTACGGTCTCCACGAGCTTCGCATCAACACAGCCAAGTCTCTCAAAGTATCCTCGAATGAACTGAGCACATTCCCTTATGCCTCTCCCCTCAGACGAGATGGAAGGTTGCCTGATCAATTCCTGAACGTTCGCTACGTGCTCATCAAAATGCTGATCGATATAGTCGTAAACAATCTTCTTCGACAAACAGTTTCCCTCGCAAACCGTACTCGCACCAAGAAGGTAATGTTACTATCGATAGAAACCGTACGGTCATATCCTCAATCGTTCGGGAAAATGAAAGGCATTTCCGAACGCATGATCCGTGAGGTCGCCTGCAATTGCATGAACCCAGATTTGTGCCTTGTCGCAGATCCAGTCGTGGAGCTGTGATGCTTGCGGAGAATGTTGCAGGTGGTTCACGGTGCCTATCAGCACATATGAATATGCCAAGATATGCCAAACCAGAAGGTTCGAAGCGTTTGAGTTTCGAGAAGGCAGGATTTGGCTGAAGAAACGTTCCGACAAGAGATGTATATTCACGTTTCCTTTTCTCGGGCAGTGGTTGTGTGGATTGCAGAACGAGAAGCCTCACGTCTGTCGAATGTGGCCGTTCAGAGTTGCTGATCGCCCTCTCTACAGCAGAGAAGAACGAGCAAGATACGAGGGATCTGAGTGGACAGGCTATGTGTATGTTGACCCTAGGTGCCCTAGGCTCATCTACGGGAAGCCTACGTTCAAATTCATGAGACGGGTGGTCGAGGAATTTGTCCAAATAGCGACGAGACGAATAAGCCATCAGAACTGTTCGACGGCTAGTGAATCGTTCGCTTTCAGCGGTTTCAGTCTTACCCGAACGACTTAGCTCTACTTTTTTAAACAGGTCTAGCGATTATTTGTTTAGCATTGTAATGCCCAGGGTGAGCTCTCTGTCGAAACCACTCGAGAAGCCAGGGTCAAGACTCTTCGATGCAGCTTCTTCTCCGATCAGAATGGGAATGCTCCACCTCCTCACCTCTAAGGGGCCACTTCCCTACACGGAAATCATGTTCTCGCTGAAGTTAGACCCAGTGCGGGACGCAGGGAAATTCGTGTACCATCTGAAAACTCTCCAAGAAGCAGGGCTCATCACCTACGACAAAGACGCGAAGAAATACTCCCTCACAGAACTCGGAGGAATGGTTGTAGATTTTTCACGAGATATTGAGGAGTACATAACAGTCAAGAAAGGGAAGCTCTTCGTCAGAACATCAAAACTCTCAATCGAGGAGTTCGACCGCAGTAAGATCACAAAATCCCTGATGGTTGAGGCAGGAGTTCCGTATGAGTTGGCTGAAGAAATAGCGGCAGAAGCCGAGGAACGTCTCATCCGTTTCAAGACAACCTATCTGACGGCCCCCCTCATCAGAGAGTTTGTGAACGCGATTCTTGTTGAAAGGAAGCTTGAGGAGTATAGACACAAACTAACGAGACTTGGAATGCCTGTCTATGATGTGACTCAGTCGCTGAAGACTGGAAGCGAGCTTATGGTTGACGTGGAGTCCGTCAGAAGAGCGGCCGGATCTTCCGTCATAGAGGAATACGTTCTCCTGAACTGTCTTCCCAGAGAGATCTCGGACGCTCACATGTCAGGGCAACTACACATAAACAATCTTGGAGAATGGATACTGAAACCGAGCGAATTTCAACATGACCTACGTTTCTTTCTTCGGAATGGTCTTCCTTCCGTGAGTCCTCCCAAGAATTTCTCCTCAGCTCTAGCACTTGTCCGCGACATCTATCAACTCGCCTCATTCGAAGTCTCATCTGAACAATCATTTGACATGTTCAACATTTTTCTTGCTCCTTACGTGAAGAGCGAACCTGAGAGCAGAATAATCGAGGATCTGGAACTGTTCATAAACTCCGTTCGAACAATGGCGGCCGATTGGATCAGCCGGCCTGGCCTATCTTTAGGATACGAGTTCTCCGTTCCAGCATTTCTTCGAGAGACTGAGGCGGTTGGCCCTCAAGGGAAAACCATTGGTAGCTACAGGGATTTTGTGGACGAGGCTAGGCTACTTCTCAACCATACGATAGACGTTGTCAATAGGCTTTCCGCGACTAGCCCTATTACAAGTCCTCGATTCATCTTCAAGATCAGGGAAGAGACTTTGCAGTCGGAACGATTCAAAAAGGAACTATCCCTAGTGCATGACCTTGCCTCCGCCTACTTCCTTCCGTACTTTGCCTTCCTCAAGAATGAGTCGAAGACCAGTTACACCGCGACAGGCCTCAAGCTGAACGATGATTGGACAGGTTTCTGGGAAACCGATTGTCAAAGGACTGGATGCATGGACACGATATTCATCAATCTCCCGAGAATAGCCTACGAGTCACACAAGAACGATGGTCGATTCCTAGAACTTCTGAGAAGAGAAATGGATCTAGTGGTGAAAGCCTTCAAGATCAAGAAAAAATACATTGCCGAACGAATTCAAGAGTCTCTTCTCCCCACCCTTTCAGGATTTGGCAAGACCAGTTCATATATTCACAGTGAAAGTTCGGTCTATGCGATAAGTCCGATAGGGCTCAATGAGGCTGTCATTGCTCACGTTGGATCAAACCTGGCCAACAAGGATGACAGCTCAAACAGCTTCGCTGTAAGAGTATTGAAGGAGATTTCAAGCTTCGCTGAGGAAGCCGCAGAAGAGTCAAGTATGAGATTCTCTCTCGCCAATCGTCCCAGTGACGACGCCGCAGCTCGGTTGGCGGAACTTGATGTTGAGGAGTATGGAATAGGATCGGTTGTGGTCCAAGGGCTGAAGAAACACCCGTACTACACCGATCTAGTCACAGTCCCACCGGTTGAAAGAATTTCACTCGATGACAGGCTAATGATCGAGGGTAGATTTCAATCGCTAGCAGACGGTGGACATCTTCTTCCACTCAACCTTGCACCAAGTGGACTTGACTCGAAGCCCCTCATGGAATTGACGGAAAGAATTCGCGGCAGTCAGGTAGAGTTCTTCACATACACTGGGATCTATTCGCTGTGCGGAAACTGCCATAAATGGTTCTTGGGGGTCACACCCACCTGCTCATCCTGTGGATCAGACAATGTCAGATATATGGGGCGCTCATCCGCGATTATGAAGCCTCTTTCTGTTTGGCCAAACGCAAAGACTCGAACGCTCGAGAGAGTTGTACAATACTCTCCACCTTAGTTTCCCTGGACGTAATCAACATGTACCTCCCGTTGCCAACATGAATGGAAATCACTCGGCGGTTCGTCATGAAGTCACTCGAATGTGATCGTCGTTCCTTTCGCGGATCTTTTGTTCTTGCTCTGGCTCTGCTGCTACTTGTTCCTGTCAATCTGAGGGTCGTATCAGCCTTTGTCACTCCAACTCAGTTTCGGTCTTCGACTAGAGATGTCCAAAAGATCATCGCCATTTTGGTAGAGTTTCCGGATCTCAAACATAGTGTCGACCGTAGTACGATACAAGAACGGCTGACTGAGCTTGATGTATTCTTCCGTGAAGTTTCCTACGGGCTAGCTTGGATCAAGGCAGATGTGACTGAGAGATGGTACGAGATACCCATTCCTCTGAGCAAATATGACATTCAGAAGTGGGCCTTCAATCAGGCTGATATGAGTGATTTCAGGAGAAAAGCGATAACGGTAGCGGATCCAGATGTCAACTATCAAAACTATGCTTATGTCATAATTGTGGCCGCTGGCAAGGTGTGGGGAAACGCTGCTGGCTCGCAATCTATTGTCAACAATGACAGTGTCGGCCGTTTGAATATAGTGGTTCTCAATGAGCAGTCGCAGGTGGGCACGTATGCTCATGAGCTGGGGCACCTTGCGCCGTCAGAATATCGGCCCAGGGGTGGTATCGGGCTTCCTGATCTGTACAGTTATGAAGCCAGTGAAAAGGATCAGCCTGCTTCTGTTTTTGTTGGCCCTTGGTGCATTATGGATGTGAGTAAGACACCGAGGCACTTTTGTGCATGGGGCAAGATCATGCTTGGGTGGATAACTCCAGAAGTCGTCAAGCCATCGGTCACGCAAGTTACTCTTTTTACGATACAGCCACTTGAGAAGGATTCAGGCCTTAGAGCTGTGGAGGTCTTTCTGAAATCTGATAGGTACTACGTGATCGAGGTTAGGATGGGAAAAGGTTACGATCGCAACCTGCCCGGCGAAGGAGTATTGATTTACTATGTGGACGAATCCAAGAGAAGCGGTTACGGTGTCGTCCGAGTCATAGATCGTAACTCATTAACAAAGACTCTTGACGACGCTGCCTTCCGTGTCGGAGATAAGTTCGAGGATGATGAAAACAGCGTGTATGTGGTTGTAGCCTTTGAGGAAAACTTCGCCTTCACGGTAGCTATCTCTGGAAGCAAGATCTTGTCACTGAAGGATACGGACGGAGACGGTCTGATGGACTATGTCGAGGAGAGATTGGCGACGGATCCAAGGAACCCGGACACGGATGGAGGTGGATTGTTGGATGGAGAGGAAGTCAACAAGTATGGGACAAATCCATTGAAGCGCGACACGGACGCAGATGGCTTGAGTGATGGCGATGAAGTGAAGAAGTATGGAACGAATCCGCTAAAGTGGGACACTGATGGCGATGGGCTGAGTGACGGTGACGAAGTCAACAAGTATCACACAGATGCACTTAATCCAGATACGGATCGAGACGGGTTGACAGATGGTGAGGAGGTTCTCGAGTACGGAACGGATTCGTTGAAACCAGACACGGATTGGGACGGCTTAGCTGATGGTGATGAAGTAAGAAAGTATGGGACGGACCCCTTGAAATGGGACACTGATGGCGACCTCTGGAATGACGGGATAGATATTGCGCCGAAGAACCCCCTCATGCCAAACCTGCCACTAGCAGTTGTAGCAGCGATCGTCATACTATTGATAGTCATGCTTAGGAAACGACGTAGTATGCGAGCGCTGCATGCACCAACCGCGCCCGCCGAACTAGCCTCAACCCTCCCTCGAACAGTTGAAATGCGAATCCCCTCGACGAAGCATTGTCCTGAATGCGGTTTCGGTTTGCCGCTGGAAGCAGGATTCTGTTCAAAATGCGGAGCTAAGCAATCCTACTACGGCGAAGAAAGGTGAAACCAGTAGCTTATACTGCGGAGAACCTTGCCCTCTGGCGAGAGAGGAATGTGATTGATCAGATTGTGGAAGTGAGGATTAGGAGTGATGAGTGAATTGTCTGGCAAGATGGAAGATAAGAAGAGAGCTCTGAAATCGATGATAAGGAAGCTGCATGATGGCGCGAATCCAGAGGAAGTAAAGGAAGAGTTCAAGAAACTAATCGGAGGAGTTGCGCCAGTTGACATTGCTCAGATCGAAGAAGAACTTATTGAAGAAGGCATGCAACGAGAGGAAGTGCAGCGGCTCTGCGATGTTCACCTTGCTGTGTTCAGAGAATCGCTGGAAAAGGGTGAGCCAATTGCGCCCGCAGGACACCCGATTCAAATTCTCATGAAAGAGCACAGGTTGCTTCTCGGGTTCGCTGATGAGCTGAAGAATGCTGCAAAGAGGGTGAGGGGGAAAGGCGCGTTGGGGGCGGCTGGCGAAGAGACGAATCACCTGGATCAGATTGCGGAGCATCTGAAAGAGTCGGAGAGCCATTACGTGCGGGAGGAGAACGTACTCTTTGCCTACCTCGAGAAGCACGGTGTAACTCAACCTCCGGCAATCATGTGGACTGAACACAACAAGATCAGAGAGATGAAGAAGAAACTCTACAACCTCCTCGATACGCGCCAGAACATGGTCTTTCAAGGCTTTGCGAAACAGCTGGATGAAGCTGCCCTATCTCTGGCTGAAATGCTCTCAGATCATTTCTACAAGGAGAACAAGATCCTGTTTCCAACCGCTCTGAACGTTGTTGAAGCAAGCGAATGTAAGGAGATAAGACGACAGTTTGATGAAATCGGACACTGCAGCTTCACTCCGAAACCCTCAGAAATGGCTGTTGAACCGGAGAAGTCGGGAGCAGGACGGGCAGAAGGTGGCATGATCTCGTTCGAAACTGGATCTTTGTCAAGAGAGGAAATGGAGTTGGTACTGAACTCGTTGCCTGTAGACATCACTTTCGTTGACAAAGAAGACACTGTTCGATACTTTAGTCAGTCGAAGGACCGGATCTTTCCGAGAACGAAAGCTGTGATCGGTCGAAAGGTTCAGCAGTGTCATCCTCAACAAAGCCTGCAGAAAGTTGTTCAGATACTGGAGGATTTCAAGAGTCGCAGAAGGGATATGGCTGAGTTCTGGATCAATCTGAAGGGAAGGTTGATCTATATCAGATACTTTGCCGTTCGAAATACGGATGGGAAGTATCTGGGCTGTCTGGAGGTTACACAGGATATAACAGATGTTCAGAAGATAACGGGGGAGAAACGGCTCCTAGACTAAGCGCGCGCTGTACGAAACGCATTCTGCGCACGCTCTCTCTTGTGAGCACTTCTCATCAGCCTGCTCTTGCGTACCTCAAATCAAAAGAGAAATGCAAGAAGCAGCTTGCCGAGATGAAGGGAGAGATCTTTCAGATGCTCGAAAAAGGAAAAATAGAAGAGTCTCAGTTCTCCGTCATTGATGCAAAGCTAGCACAGTACCTCAGAGATCTCGGCTAAAGCACACTTGGTCATACCTCACGGCAGAATTGAAATAGAAGGATGCTGAACTCTCCTCGACCCTAGATGAAACGTCTCTCTGTTTGCTTCATGATTGCTCTCACATTCGTTCTTCTGTTCGGCCCGACTTCTAGGGAGACAGGTCGTACTGACCACCTGGCCCTGCTGGATAGTCTCGACGCCGATAGGACCTGGAGCAGTGTGAACAGTCTAGTGGCGGACGGTTTTGAAGGCAGGTTGTCTGGCACACAGCCTGCTGAATTGGCCTCGTAGCATATTGCAGATCACTTCGATTCGATTGGGCTGAAGCCTGCTGGCGAAAACGGAACATATAACGCTAGGTTCTCTGTGCCGCTGTGGCAACTTACGCAGATGCCTAAGCTGTAGTCAGTGGATGCAGGTGGCAACGTTCTGCAGACTTTTGCGTATCGAAAGGACTTTGCTGTCAGGCCGGGAAGCGGGTCAGCAGAGTTCTCAACTGAAGTTGTGTTCGTAGGCTACGGGATAACCGCATTAGACTTCGGCTATGATGATTATGCAAACGTCGTATCTCAGGGAAGGGTGGTTCTCGCGATCGTTGGAACTCCCCCAAGTGAGAGGTTCAGACAAAGTAGCTATGGAGCTTGGAATTCAAAGGCAGACAATGCCCTGAGGTACGGTGCCATTGGTCTAATCCTCATCGACAATCCAGTAGAGCCTATCCCGTTTTATGTCGAAAGATCAACTGGAGGCCAAACATTCTACCAGAAACTTGTGGTACTCGGGGGACCATCAAGATGGCTGATACCGTGCTTGGGGAGCGCGGCCCGTCGCTGTCTTCGATTCAAAGATTGATGAACCAAGATTTGAAGCCGCAATCCTTTGTCCTATCCAAGATGTTGCGAGTATCCGTACGTGCAAGTTTCACTGAGAATGCAAACGGATACAATGTCCTAGGCTTTATACCTGGATCTGACCCCTTCTCGAAGAAAGTTGTCATCATAGGCGCGCACTACGACCATTTAGAGAAGGATGTTGACGGCAACATCTTTCGAGGAGCAAACGATGATGCTTCAGGCGTGGCTGTGATGATGGAGATCGCTCGCGTGCTCTCGACAGCCTCAAGACCCAAGTGCTCTGCACTTTTCGCTGCATGGAGCGGTGAGGAGGAGGGAACCCGCGGTTCCTACGCCTATGCCAATAGGCCTTTCTTTCCTCTTTCGGAGACGATCGCCTATCTGAACCTTGACATGGTTGGATACGGGCAACAACTGGTCTGCCAGATCTCTGAGGCTCACAAGACTCTTCGTACGACCCTGGACGAAAGCGCTGTGCAGCTAGGTGTTTCGATCAGTGTTGAGAAGTTTTCTGGTGGTAGTGACCATGTTCATTTCGAAAGGAATAAGGTGGCAAATCTGATGTTCATTCGTTGGCCGGACGAGTTCTATCATACTCCTAGGGACATGGATGATCGCATACCTAGAAAGAATCTGCTCGAAACAGCTAGGCTGACTGCTCTCATAGCTATGAGGCTTATTGAAGTCGAAGCGACAGTTGAGACAGTGACGGCAACTGTTCGTGTGACAAGCTCATCTAGAACTGGAATAGTGACATCAGGCCAGTTCCTCACCGATGTGTTTTCAGTCAATGTTTTGGCTATTGCAGGCGTTGTGTTCATAGCCACCGTTGCAGCCGGCGTCTTCTGCATTAGAAGGCCTAATATCTTTCATCGACGCGTGGTCGCAGCATCGTGATGTGTGGTGCGCTTTTGACGATCAACTTAAAAGTGTAGCATTTCTCATTACGTGATTCAAAGGGATTGAAGTAGTTGAAGAGTCCGAATAGATTCTTTATTTCCTTCTCGCTTTTCCTGATCTTAACCGCGTCGATAACGGCGTCGGTTCCGGTTGTTAGGTGTCCACCGACTGTTCACCTCTCCTTATACCGTACAGTGTACGGCACGGGGGAAGATGTTGCCCTGGGGGTTCGTGTTGACGGAGGCGGAGGTCCTCTGAGGTTAGTCTTTGGTACGCCTATGGGAACGGTGAACCTGGACTACGGAGCCATTGCCTCCGGTGTGTTCTACACAGTCACAGCGAGTGGAGTGACTGCTATGCTTGGAGCTTACACTGTGAAAGCAATTGTGTGGGTTGGAGGTGTGGCCTATTCATCTGCAACGTTGGCGTTCGCGGTTGGCGGTGGATCTGGCTTCGGCTTCGATTTTTCACTAGATCTCTCTCCTTCATCTCAGACAGTTGAGCAGGGTGGAACCGCTACATTCAGGATTTTGGCTACGTACAGCAGCTCGTGGTACTACGGAACATCAATATCCATCGAGGTGGCTGGTCTAGGTGCAGGCATGGATTCACGCTATACAGCAAGCGGAGACCTCTACATATCCACTTCGCTATCAACCCCGCCGGGAACCTACTCGATAGCGGTGATAGGGTCGGCTCGAGGTGTATTCCACAAAGCGAGCGCTGTCCTCATCGTTACGGCAAAAGCACCTCCGTTTGACTACTCCGTCTCAGTCTCTCCGTCAACTCAGACTGTAAGTATAGGTGACAAAGTTTCCTTCTCGATAGTGGTGAATCTGGTGAGCGGCTCTCCAGCGGCTACCTTTCTCACCCTTTCGGGGCTTCCGAGCGGCTTAGCGTACAGTTTCTCGCCACAGTCAGGCACACCAACTTTCACTTCAATGCTCACAATAGATGCGTCTGCGGCCACATCTACGGGCAGCTACACATTCACAATCACAGCGGCCGGAGGAGGATTGTCTAAGACAGTCACGGCGGGTATCGTTGTGAAAGAGGCCCCAGACTTCACTTTGACTGTGTCTCCTGACACAGCTACGGTGAAGCAAGGAGAGAAGGCAAGCTTCAACATCAAGGTGGATCCCACTGGGGGTTTCGATAAGCTTGTGAGTCTGAATGTTGCAGGACTGCCAACTGGAGTGTCGGCCGCGTTCACCGTTCCATCAGGTAAACCACCTCTCGTATCAACGCTGACAATAACCGTGTCCACATCGGCTCCGGAAGGAAGCTACTCACTGTCCATAGAGGCGGTTGGAGACGTTAAGATTCACTCGACCAGGATCACTCTGAACGTCGAAAGGATGCCGAGTCTGATTGAACAGATTTTCGGCCCACAGATTGCGCCTCTTGTCATTCCCGTAGGATTGGTGATGGCAATAGCGTTCGTGGCGGGGATTGTGATCTTGCTGGTCGTCCGAGGCAGACGCCCTCCAGCAACACCTAGACCGTGAAGACCCAAGAGCAACAGAAGAAACGCTCACTAGAATTTCCTGTGGACGCGCGGCAAGAAGTTCAAGAGAATCGACATAGTTCATACAGATTGGCGCGCGCTGACGTAGCCATCTTCTCCTCTTTTTGCCAAAAGGGCTTCGTAGTGGCGTCATAGCAACGAAAAACGATGCGAGCAACCCAGTTCCTATGAGAGGTCTCACATGGCGGCACTTCGATGTTCCATTTGCGAAACACTAATATACCGCCCGTTCTGTATGAGGAGCCATGCACGTTCCAAGATGCGAATGGTGTAACAGACCAATTTCAGGAGCTAGATCTCTCCGAATCTGCGAAGTCTGTAGAAGGAACACTGTTCGAACTCTCAAGAAAAACAAATCTCCACACATTTGAGTGCCGCAGAGATCGCGCGCGTTCAACACGTTAGTACTTTCTATCTTCTCTCCGAGTCATCGAAAAGTCCTCTATCCCATATATCCCGGCTCTTCAAGGCCTTCCTGAGGCGAAGTATGTGGATTCGAAATCCGCTACCTCACATCTTCTGACAAGTGAAACCATGTTTCCTTTGTTGAGGGCGTATGTTGCGTCGAGATTGGCCTTAGAGGCAAACGCAGGTGAATAACGGAACGAGGCTCTTCAGTTCCTGCTGAATGCGATCTCCGAAGGAAGCATTTTCGAATAGAGAGATTGAGACAGAGTTGATGTCGGATGAGGATGCGTAGGTTCAAGTCGAAGCAACGGAAAATAACCCACTTCATATCGGAAAATGAAGAAATCCATGAGGCCCGCGATTAGCAAGTATGGGACCTAGGCGCTTGAATACAGCGCGTTTCCTTTCAGGTTCTTCTTGTCGAAAGCCTTCTACCGTCCAAGCAACGTTCGCCTGCAGCCTGAGCATGAGAGGGAAAGAAGTATGGATAACGAGCCGGTTTTCGCGCGCGCAGAATGCTCTGATTTATGCACAGGTTGGCAGGGAGGAGACGATGATGATCGAGAGATTCGGGGAAGAATATCGTGCGTACATGAAGCGCACCTGGCGATTTTGCCCAGGTTCAAGATCTCAGATGAATAGATCTACTCTACATCCTGTTCTTTTCTTGTTCGCACATCTATTCGCCATTGGGTGTTTGAATTTGCTTCTTCTTTTCCGATACGTTTTTATATCGTTTATATCTATCCGATACAGAACCGTATCGGGTATGTTTCTTGGGCCTTCTTGAGAGTCGGGTGCACGATAGAATCCTCGAAAAGAAGAAGAGACTTGACGCTCATCGTCCACTTCCTGCATCCAAGACGCGCAAGATCCAACGACAGATGGAGATCGAGTACATTTACAATTCGAATGCTATTGAAGGCAACACGTTGAAGCTGAGGGAAACTCAGCTTGTCTTGGAAGAAGGCGTCACTATAAGAGGAAAGAGTCTTCGAGAACATCTCGAGGTCCGAAACCATCCGAAAGCCATCGAATACATTGAGAGCCTTACCCATAGGAATCTGAGAGCGGAAGACATTCTCATTCTGCATCGAGTGGTTATGAAAGGGATTGAGGATGATGCAGGCAAGTTCCGCATCACGGAGGTCAGAATAGCTGGAGCAGACTTCATACCTCCGCCCGCCCATGAAGTGCGCTACATCGTCGCGGAGCTGATCGATTGGCATAATCGAAATCCTGACGAGCTACGGCCGATCGAATTGGCCTCGATCCTTCATCACAAGTTTGCTTCGATTCACCCTTTCCGTGACGGGAACGGCAGAGTTGCAAGACTACTCATGAATCTGACATTAACGCGAAGTGGTTATCCAATGACTGTTGTTCTGAATGTTGATAGAAAGAAGTACTATGATGCGTTGAAGAAAGCGGACCAGGGCAATCCTGGTACGTTCGTGGATTTTGTGGCTGCAGCAGTCGAACGGTCGTTAGACCTCTACCTGAGAGCGATTGAACCGACTGAAAGCCGGGACAAACTACTGACTCTTGCAGAAGCAAGCAAAGGCTCCCCATACAGTCAAGAATACCTCAGCCTGTTGTCTCGGAAGAGAAGAATTGCCGCAGTGAAGATCGGAAGGAAATGGATGATGACGAGAAGGGCACTCGAACAATATCTGAAAACGTTGAAGTCTTGACCCCAATCTCAAGAGAGGAACTGACTGCGCGACCAACGCTCTACGCACGTCTCGACGTGGATACTATTTCTCAGGTTTTCTGCAGATCTCGTCATGGAATCGGTTCTTGGCGGCCATTTCCAGGCTGAGGATGTTTGCGTTCGTAGGTTTTCTTGTGAACTGTATCCTCTTGCCTTTAGCGAAAGCGTATCCAAGTTCTATGGTTGTTCCTACGCCGTAATGTTCTTTTCCATTCTTCTCATTCACTATTTCGACCAAGTTGGCTCGGTCGATCTGGTCGAAGTATGTTCTCATAAGTTCTGATCTTATCGCTAGGGTTTCGTCTGTTTCGCCTTTTTGTCTGTGGTGAGCTTCGATGCAAGGCTCAGATCGTTTTAGATGCTCTCTGGTTGGGAACACGTTTTGTTCACCGTGTTCCCGCTTGAGCCGTTCCAACACCTCGAGGAAATGTTTCATGTCACCGTAGCTTCCGCACACAACAATCTTCAAGTTGAGGCCACCTTCGCTTTCTTGGTCGAGATCACTTGCGCCATATTTCATAGTTTCGAATTGCGAGACTGGCCAATGCATTTTTGCCTGTGCGTGGTCCTTGACCCCATTTACGAGAAGCCATTAGCGCGCGCATTCCAATCCTCCCTTTGTATAAGCGCATCCAAAAGACACTCGGGTTGGCCTGACAGTTTTCCCGACACCACCCGGAGCGTTAATCGGGATTCTTCCTATTCTCCAGCCGATAGAGCGCTCTGGCCGTGGCCATCTGCACACTTTTGATGTTTTACGAAAAGAATTTCTGTGGGACAACGGTATGTGTGTCTCTGTATGATGGAGGGTTGTCTGTTTGACAGATCACTTGTCGAGCAGTAAGCTCGTTGAGAAGACGTTCGCTTACCTGACTTCTGTGACCAAGGAGTGTCGAAAGGCGTTGACGGAGCAGTTTGAGCGTGAGCATAAGGGGATACCTTTCAGCTCTGTCGAGAGAGTTATGAGGCAAGGTATAGAGTCATGGTTTACCAAGAGAGACGGGAACATAGCGTTAAGCCACGACAACAGCGTCAACGGGAAACCGGGAGAAATACTCATGACCTATTTGGGATCCACGAAAGATGCTCACTTCAAGATCCATGTTGATGGACTCTTCACAATGGCTGGCTCTTCAAATGATGCACCATCCTATCTGAAGAGTCTGAATCTCAGTGTCGACAAGAGGGACTTTACAAAGTAGACCGGTCAGCTGCAAACATCGCTTCATCAATCGCGCGAACCGAGGGCCAGAAGAGTTCATATTGCCATCGTGATGTCCTTTGATGTTTTCTCCTTTTCAGTTGGCGGACTTGGTTTCTTCAGCGATCTCGTCTAGCAGCTTTTCCCACATGGGAACGATCTTGGCGCGCACGATCACTCTTTTGGTTTTCACTGCTCAGGAATGGGAGGACAGAGCAAGACAGGACGAAGCTTTCTATGAAAGCATAATCGCCGACGGACTAGTTATTCAGGGCAATTTGCCGTTGATCAAGAAATGAATCTGAGAGAATAGCGCGCGTTTTCTCAACAACTTTCCGGTTCGCACATCGGCAAGCTCATCTAAATATGCCGTCAGAGAAATGAATGCCAAGACAGCTCGGGAGCGCACTATCTGGTAGTAGCGCGTACAACGAAACCTAATAAGGCCTTCATGTCATAGTAGCAAAGGTGGGCTGAGTCAGAAGGGGATGGAAAAAGGCGCACCGTTCACCTTCACGCTGCCTAGAGGGAAGGAGACGAACTAGGTTTTGCCGGATAAGATTCTCGTTGTGGATGATGAGCCAGATCCTCTCAACTTGACGAAGAGGATCTTGGAGAGAAATGGTTATCGCGTGTTCACCGCGTCTGACGGGGATGAGGCGCTTCAGAAGGTGAACGCCGAACCGCCAGACCTAATCCTTCTAGACATAGTGATGCAAGGGAAAGACGGCGTCGAAGTGTGCAAGATTCTAAAGTCGAAGCCCAAGACCAGACGAATCCCTGTGGTCATGTTCACCGTTCTCGGCAGGGATGTTGACATAAAGCGAGCAACCGATGCGGGATGCGATGGCTACGTAACGAGACCGTTTGTCACAGAGGACCTACTTGCAGAAATCAAGAAACACCTTGGTCAAGCAGAAGCAAAGAAATGAATGCGTGTTCCTTGGACTCAAATCTCACGTTTATGCAATCCGTTCGAGTCGCCTATGGATGTTCTTTGGATTGTTGACGATTCTTCCGCTTGAGATTCCGTTGGTTCAAGCGCGCGCTACTGCACAGGTTCATTTGTCTGACAGTGGCATCGGAATCAAGAAAGAGGATCTTGGGCGGGTTTTCCAACCGTTCGCAGCTATTCAGAAGCGCGGCTACGTCAAAGGTACAGGTTTGGGATTGGGCCTAACCAAAGGCTTAGTTGAGGCACACGGAGGGAGAATATGGGCAGAATCCCAGTGAAAAGGAAGGGGAGCAAACTTCACATTTGCCCTTGCCAAGATAAGGAATGAGGATGTGAGCCAGCCGTGCCTACCAGGATTCTAGTTGCAGACGACGAGCCGGATATACGTAACCTCGTCAGAATGATACTGGAAAAGAACGGTTACCAAGTGTCTCTTGCCTCCAACGGCGTAGAGGCGCTTCAGAAGGCGGAGACAGAACTGCCCGATCTGATTCTTCTGGACGTTGTCATGCCGGCGAAGTCTGGTTGGGAGGCCTGCAAGACCCTAAAATCCCAGGAGAAGACGAAGCACATTCCAGTTGTGATCTTCTCCGTTCTGTCCACGATTCTTGGCGACGATGTCAGTAGGAAGCATGCTGACGAGTATGGATGCGACGGCTATCTCGCGAAACCATTCACTCCTGACGGCCTCTTGGCTGAAGTGAAGAAGCATCTTGATCGAGTGACGCGATAAGAATTCGCCAGACAGCCAGGAGTTGTAAGTGGCAAGCTACAAGCCGACGAGCTTCACGTTAGGTCTGACCTCTTCGCTTCTTTTGAGAGAGTAGGCGCGTGCTTACTTACTCTCTGGTCATACCTTTCTCACTCAAATTGAGCCGGGTCCGCATATCGCTAAGATCTATGGATCATAACCGGTAAGTATGTGTTACGCCACACAATAGTATATTTGGTGACGTAGGCGGCTCTGGACTTGAATCCCAAAAGCAAGAAGAATCTGAAGAAGCGAAGGAAGGCACACGTCAAAGGTCATGATATCCGCCGCGAGACGCTCGAACACAAGAGAATCAAAAAAGAACCAGCTGAATCTGAGCAGACGTATCGTGACCTCGCTGATCATGCTGCTACGGGCATGGCGACGGCAGACTTGAAGGGACGTTTCACCTATGCGAACCAAGTAATGGCTGATTTCATAGGCCACCCTGCCCGAGACCTTATCGGTCGTCCGTTCAAGGATTACATCCATCCAGAGGATCGAGGCCGAGTAACGAGTCTATTTCTCAAAGCCTTGCTGCTGCGGAGACCACTAAGGGAAGTCGAGTTACGAGCAATGGGGCCGGAGGGCAGCGTTCGCCACTTGTTGATGAGACCCTGGCCAATGCGAGCCGGTGGCAAGACAGTTGGCTTCAGTGCCGTCATGATAGATGTCACTGAACGCAAGCAGATGGAGGAAGCGCTGAAAAGTTCAGAGGAACGGCTAAGAATCTTGTTTGAATATGCACCCGATGCTTATTACCTAAACGACTTGAAAGGCATCCTCATTGATGGCAACAAAGCCGCAGAAAAAACAACAGGCTTCAAGAAGGAAGAGTTGATCGGAAAGAGTTTTCTATCGCTGAAGCTCCTGCCTCCAGAGCAAATTCCGAAAGCGGCTGCACTTTTGCTTAAGAATGCGTTGGGGCAGCCCACTGGACCGGACGAGTTCACCCTGAACAGAAAAGATGGAAATCAAGTTACAGTAGAAATAAGAACGTATCCAGTAAAGATCAGAGACAAATTCCTTGTGCTAGGTATCGCACGTGACGTCACAGAGCGCAAGAGAATAGAACAGGAGATTCAAAGATCCAGCCGCTTCTTGGAGGAGATGGCGAGTAGCCTGCCGGATCTCGTGTTCATCAAAGACAAGGATCTCAAATATGTGCTGGCTAGTGACGCAGCCTGCGACTTCGTCGGGAAACCTAGACATGAGATCCTAGGCAGAACTGCACACGATATCTACCTAAGGGGGTTTGTAGACAATGTTGAAAAGACGGATAAGGACGTGTTCGAGAGAGGCGCTGTGGTAGAAGTTCCTGAGCTACTATCCAAAACTAGGGATGGACGCGCGCAAGTACTGCATACAAGGAAGGCACCGTTGAAGGATTCTCAAGGCACCGTGACTCACGTTATAGCCATCACGCGGGATATCACCGAGCGCAAGCAGATGGAGGAGGCACTGCGAGAAAGCGAAGCAAATCTGAAGGATGCTCAAGCAATTGGACGGATCGGAAGCTGGGAATTTGATGTGGAAAGCAGAGAAATCACGTGGTCCGACCAAACGTACAAGCTCTACGATCGTGATCCTGCTCTGGGCCCACCAACTGCCGAGGAAGAAGCTACCTACTACCCTCCAGAACAGGCTCTAAGACTGCGTGAATATGCACGCCAAGCTATCGAGGAAGAAAAGGATTTCAAATATGACTTGGAAACCAAGCTACCGAGCGGGAGACCCGCTTTCTATTCAGCGACAATGCACCCGATCAAGGATTCCCACGGTCGGGTCGTCAAGCTATTTGGTACTGTACAGGACATCACTGAACGTAAGCGGACGGAGGATGAGCTGAGAAGGTCGGAAGAGCGGTTTCGCAAGATCTTTCAGTCCAGCCCAATTCCGGCCACGATCACCTTGCTCAAAGGGCCTATTGTTGATGTGAATGAGGCTTGGGTACGCATGTCAGGTTATAGTCGTGAAGAAGCCATCGGCCACTCAACGATTGAACTTGGCATGGTGCCAGATCCCGGGCAACGCGATCAAATCCTGAAAGATCTGCTGAAGAAAGGACGGCTCAGTAATATTGAGATCACAAGACGAACCAAGTCAGGTGAACTTCGCGACCTATTGAACACGATTGAGCTAGTTGAGCTAGACGGTCAAAAACGCATACTCAACATGCAGGTCGACATCACCGAACGCAAGCAAATGGAGAAGGAGCTTAGACGTCACTCTGAGAACCTAGAGAAGCTGGTGGAAGAACGTACTCATGACCTTAGGGAATCGGAGCAGAAGTTTAGACGCATCTACAATGCTTCCTTGGAGGCTATCTACACAACGAGTCTTGGGGGAGAAATAGTCGACATGAATCCGGCAGGCGTTTCCATGCTCGGGTTCGATAGCCTTGATGAACTCAAAAAAGTGAACATTGAAAGTCTGTATGTTAACCTAGAGAACCGAAAAAGACTCATCGAGCTTGCAGGCAAAGGCCCTGTAAGAGGCTTTGAAGTGCAGTTTAAGCGAAAAGACGGAGAAAGAATCGACGCCATCATAAATTGCCACCCGCTGAAAGATCAACAGGGCAGAATCACAGCGCTCCAAGGCGCCATCATAGACATAACTGAACGTAGACACATGGAGCGGCTAAGGGACGAGTTCGTAGCCGATGTCACCGATGAACTATTGACGCCTCTAGTCTCAATGAAGGGCTACGTAGACTACGTTCTCAAAAAGAAAGAGGGTTCACTACCAGAAGACACCGTGAGCAGCCTGCAAGCCGTAAAGAGAAATACTGATCGTCTTCTCGATCTCACCAATGCCCTAGTGGACATTCGTCGAATGGAGTCTGGAAGACTCCCCCTGAACTTGGAACCTCTGAACTTCCGAGAGATCGTAGAACAATGCGTCGGAGAGGCTCAACCCCTGACTTCCAAGAAACAGAGCCTTCGTGCAGAGCTCCCGGAAGGGCCTCTGCCAATCCGAGGGCACCCTGCTAGACTCAGCCAAGTCTTGATGAATCTTCTCAGCAACGCCGTGAAGTACACACCTGAAGGCGAAATAATCCTTCGTGTCAAAGCAATGGAGAATGCCATCGAAGTTCAGGTGTCTGACACAGGTATCGGAATCAAGAAGGAGGACTTGCTGAGAGTCTTCGAACCATTTGCAGCCATCAAGAAGCCTACATATGTGAAAGGTGCAGGCCTGGGTCTGAGCATAACGAAAGGCTTGGTTGAAGCTCACGGAGGGAAGATCTGGGCAGAGTCTCCTGGGGAAGGAAAAGGAGCCACGTTCACATTCACTCTACCTAGACGAAAAGAGAATGATTAGCATTGCCGGACAAGATTCTGATTGTAGATGATGAGCCTGACATACTCAACCTGGTCAGACTAATCTTGGAAAGGAATCGTTTTCGAGTGGTTTCGGTTTCCGATGGAGAGGAGGCGCTACGGAAGACAGAGGCTGAGATGCCTGATCTCATCTTTCTGGATCTAGTGATGCCGGGCAAGAGCGGTCTGGAAGTCTGCAAGATCCTCAAAGGTCAGCCGAAGACGAAGCACATACCAGTCGTAATGTTCTCTGCTCTTGGCCGAGATGTTGATCGAAAGCTGAGTGCGGAGGTGGGGGCTGACGGTCACTTCACCAAACCCTTCACCCCTGAAAGCCTAACAACAGAAGTGAGGAAACACCTTGATCAAGCGAGATCAGCGAAGTTCTCCAAGCGGCTAGGAGTTGAACACAGCAAACTGCAGGGGAAGAAGTTTCTTCTCGAGTATGATCCTTCTACGCCCTATGAGAGGTTGGTCAGAGATTTCGCTATGGAATGTGCGGCTCACAATGAAACGGTCATCGTCTTAACGAAAAGAGGAAGCACGGTCTGTCAAGCTCTTGAAGGCGAGAAAGGTGTGGAGCTCGTTGAGGTAACGACCGATCTGATGCTCTCACCGATCATCGAGAAGCATCGTGAGGGATCTCTGGGCATAGTCTACGACAGTCTCACCGACGTGGCCTTATCAGCAAGTGCGCAAGCTGCTTACAAGTTTGCGCAGAACGCGATCCAGTTGCTGGCTGACCCGCGAATAACTGCAGTCTTCCTCTTCAACCCTGCGGCTCATGACCAGAAAGACGTGTACAGTTTGAGGGGGCTTTTCAGCAGTCAGATGGCTTACGGAAAGCAGGGAATAACTGACATCAAGATTGCGTGACGTCAATTTCTCCGGTAACTCCTTTCGGTTGGGTTCTTAGTGATTGTATTCGTTTAGGCATGCTTCGGGTTTCGTGATGATTGGCTGCAGATCTGGGTCGCGAGAGCGCTCGTCGAGAACATAAGCCTTCTTCAGCTCCTTCATGAGTTCACCTGGAGAATCCGGTAGCGCGCGCAATGCTTTCAATGCAGTTTTCTCAGGTTCTGCTAGCATAACGGCTCATCTAAACCACTGTTAACCAACGGTGCACGAAAGGAGGCGAAAACGGTCGAATGGGTGCCTATCGTTGTCTTACCTTTCTTTGCATGACTTTCAACAGAGGAAGAATGTTCGCTCTTTCGGCAATGCGGTATAGATAGGGGAAGTCCAGTTTTGCGTTCATGTTTCCTAAGATACCGACGACATCGTATTCATCTTGAGCCCTTCTATCATTTCTTGAGAGTTTGTTGACTATCAAATCCTCAGGCCCAATTGCCCAGAGATCATGTTTTCCAATCTTGAGCTTCTCCCTTCTGCGAAGACACTCCTCATCGATAGTGATTCCATCAGGTTTGAGCCAGACTTCAATTTCGACGACGGCCTTTGTGTCAGTCACGACAAAGTATGGCGTTCCTCGTGAGAAGGAGGATACTTGGAAACCCGCGTTTTCTAACTCCTTCTTGAGTTGCATTGGGTCCGATAGTTTCATGGCAATGGCGACATCTATGTCAGCAGTAGTCCTGATAACGCCGTAAAGGGGTAATGCGTAGCCACCGATCAGCATATAGTCTACGTGCAGTCTGTCAAATACTTGCGTCAGATTTCGTAGAGTTTCGGATATTGAGGGCAAGTTCATTCATCTCTAGGAAGCGCTCGTAGGGATCAATACCGGCAGCAATCATCCTCTTTCTCAATCTCACCTGTTCCAGCGCACTGCGTATGTCGTTCTCATTCACTTTGAGCATCATTGCATTGACCGAACGTAACTTGTCGAGTATTACAACACCTGTCGGAGATAGTGTGACGATTTTCTTCGGCCTGCCTCGGCCGTTTGGAGATTCTGTCAGCTCTAAAGTGCCAGATCGCTCGAACTCTTTTATGATGCGCATGTTGCTTGTGTGACTTCCACCGAGACTTCTGAGAACCTGACGTACGCCAAAATGGTTATTGGAGCAGAGTTCTAGCAACCGAATCTCCGATTCGAACATGTATCTTCATCCTTTTTGTTCCCGAAAAGGGGAACAAAATATATAAGAATTTCTCCGATACCCTCTGACCTGACCGCAACTGACAAGGTAGCGCCCGCGCTGCAATTATGCAACAACCTAGTGCGTTGAAATCTACTACAGACTAAAGATTCGACTATTTCAAAGAAAAAGGACGGTGGTCTGTGCTGCGAGCTCCGGTGCACGGAGTGATTCAGGCTCTTACCTGAATCACTTGGGGGCGGCCTATCAGTTCCTCGAGTTGAGTGGCGACAAGTTGCTGCAAGAGCTTCTTTGCTCTACTCGTGAGTTTGTAGAATCGTACATCGCTCAAAGATTCCGAAAGTGGCGGCACCTTAGTGACGACATCGTCTTGCTCTAGTTGTTGCAGAATCTCTTGAACCTCTGTCTTCTCTACTCCAGACTTCCAGGATATGTCGCTGGCAGACACGGGCTCCCCCATCTCATCTATTGTCAGTATTACTTTGACCTTGTTTCCAACTATATTCGGCAATTGTTTCTCACCCCCGTTCTTCGCCAATTATGTTTGCACCATTGCCTCGGCTACTCGCTCCATTGCTATGTCTAAGGCAACGACTCTGGGCATCGTTCCAGTCTCCAGACATCGGTCTAACACAAGCACCGCGTTCTTCCTGATCTTTGAGTCAATCAGAGCAAAGGCTTCGTCAACGTTCTGTCCCTTGTATTCGGCATATGAACCAATGACACCGCCTGCGTTCACCAAGAAATCAGGAAAGGTCACGATTCCCTTCCTGTAGAGATATCGCTCAGCCTCGCTGGTCGTAGGATTGTTTGCTGCCTCGAAGACTGCTTTCGTCCTAAGGCGGGGCGCCGTCTCCATTGTTATTACATTGCCAACAGCCGCAGGAACGAAGACGTCGCATTCTACATCAAAAATACTGTCTCTAGGTATCTTTTCTGCATCTTTGTAGCACGCGATCGATTGAGCCTCGTTCTTGGCATAAGCGAATTTCGCCGCACTGCTGATGTCTATGCCTTTCTCGTTGAATATCCCTGACCAGTAGTCGCATATCGCCACGACTCGCGCTCCTCTGGAGTACAGAAATTTCGCGAGTTCTGATCCCACGTTACCGAAACCTTGAATGGCCACAGTCAGATCGTGCAACGATTCAGGTAGATGCATCTCTCCCTTAGCTCGATCAAGCAAGGCCTCAATCGAAACGCAGACTCCGAACCCTGTCGTCCCTGTTTCATGCGGGATACCCCCCAGATGCTCAGGCTTACCTGTCGCAGCTCTGAGATCGCCAACTTCATTGACAAAGGCTTCGATCTCCTTCTCACCCACATTCATGTCCGGTGCACTAACCCAGTGGCTCGGGACGTATGGTGCTACGGCCCGCGCGAACGATCGCATGACTTGGATCCTATTCGCCTTGAATGGATCGGCGCGTATCCCCGCCTTGGCACCTCCGAATGGCAGATCTGACAGAGCGCACTTCCACGTCATGGTTCTGGCCAAGCCAAACACCATTCTGGCCGTTACGTCTGCAGCTATTCTCATGCCTCCTTTGCCTGGTCCCCTTGCCGTGTTGTCAATCACCAGTATGCCTTGCACGCCTGTCTTTGGATCATAGGTGTGAAGGACCTTCTCAGGCCCCCACTTGTCTGGAAAAGCAGACACATCGACTTGCTCGAGAAGTTCTTTGGCCTTGTACTCCGCAGTTTCCTGAAGAACTACTTTCATCCTGCTCAGGTATCCTTCCTCCATCTCCTAGGCGCAGAGGATGAGGGTTCACGCCAATAAACCCCAATTACAAAATTTCGACCGAAAATGCGCAAAATGCACACCACACATGCCTCATCACGTTCACTATTTTGACCAGAGAACCCTCAAAACGACGACATTATCCTTATAATTTGGACTGGAAAGAAGCTAATCATGGTACTAGATGGCCTATGACTGTGTCCAATTTGATAGCGATGGCTCGGCCGTCTTCATCAGATTTGATAGAAGATGAGACGAACCTTCTCTTGCTAAGAAGCCTCGTATCAGGGGAGTCGGTCAGTGTAAATGTCAGCGCCTTATCCGAGAGGACGAAGAAACATCGAAACACTCTAAGGAATGCTCTCACAGAACTCTTAGAGCGCAAGGTTGTGAATCTTCCTGTTTGCCCTTTCATGGGGCTCTACAGAGAATATCCGCTATTGGTGGTTGTTCGCGCTGATCTACCTCATGAGAAACGTGTCCATGATTGGGTTACCAATGACAAGCAGATATTCGCAGCCTACTGGTCGAGGCATGAAGAGTACAATACGCTACTGTTCATCTACCATAGGGATGTCCTCGCATATCAACTGTGGAGAGAATCTCTCACGGAAGAAGGCAAGATTCCTTCAAGAGACAGTAGGTTCCCTTCAAGCTCTATCTATGTTTCCAATCAACTGATGTTGAAATATGATCCCAGTGCCGCGATTGGTCTGATGGAAACTGAGTTACACCAAAAGGGAAAGATCGAGATCAACGGATTAGTCATCGACGAACTGCGTTTGGACATTCTTAAGCACTTGGTATCGGGAGGGGTCTTCAAGATAAACGAGAATCTATTGAGCAGAGAACTTCAGATTCATAGAAAGACTGTGACTAGGCGCACTGATGAACTTCTCAGAGACGGATGGATACTGGAGCCAGTATGTAGATTCCCTGACCTGCTTTGCCCACCGAACTATGTCTTAGCTTACTCGATGGTGGAAATAAGAAAAGGTCGGGACAGAGTCACCGCTGCGCTACAGAGTGATCCACACGTGTCAATGGCGATGCGAGTCAGCATCGGCGGCTACAATGTTCTTCTCTTCAGTGCTCATCCAGATATATCGGAGCACATGGAGTGGGAGCAGTCCCTGAGCAGACGTTTTCCTGGATGCATAGGGCATGTAGACATCACTTATCTTTCTCCTAGGACGAAAATGCTGATAGATCAACAGAAGGTCTCGTTGGGTATCATCGAAGAGAAGCTTTCCCGCACAAGAGGAAAGAAGCTGAGAAAGCCCATCAGCCAATTGCCAGCCACACGCAGGCCGGCCGGCGCGCGTGCTTTGCGATGCTAAGGTAGACGCTCAGATCACGCCTGTGCTCAACGGTCAGCCTTGACGATACGCAAGTCAACTGCTCGTTCTTGCTTTCTTCTCTGTGTACGCCTTCCATGTCACTAATGCTACAGCAATAGTCAGAGGAAAAGAGAACAGGAATATCCAATCGGACAGCCCTATCCCTGTTGTCCCAAAGATTCCTTGGAGCAAAGGAACATGGACTATCAATGCGGTACCTGCAACTTGTCCCGCGATACCCAGCCAGATCCACCTGCTGCTCCATAGATCATCTTTTGAGATCGATGGACGATTTGCCCGTAAAGACAATACGGAACCTACCTGGGCGATGACTATTCCGGCGAAGGCCATGGTCGTTCCCTTGACATACAACAGGTCGGACGATGCAAGTTGAAGGCCCCAAGTCCATCCTCCAGCCGCCCAAGTCATGAAACAACCAGCCAAGGACGCTGACGACGCAAACGCGCCGAGACATATGGATTTCAATATGGTCGAACCGTTGAAGAGTCTTTCATTTCTGCTTCTCGGAGGACGCATCATGATTCCAGGCTCAGGTGGTTCCAGTCCCAGAGCCAGGGATGGAAGGACATCTATGCCCAGATCTATGGCGAGCACTTGCACAGCGAGAAGAGGAAGAGGAACTCCAAGAAGAACGTACACGATGTAGGCGGCAAGCTCTGCCCAATTATGCGCAAAAACGTATGCCACGAATCTTCGGATATTGTCGAATATGGCTCGTCCACTTTCCACTGCCCTGACAATAGAGGCAAAGCTATCATCGAGCAATACCATGTCTGAAGACTCTCTTGCCACATCTGTTCCACCGAGACCCATTGCCACCCCAATATCCGCCTCTTTGAGAGACGGAGCGTCATTAGCTCCATCTCCAGTGACCGCCACCACTTCTCCGAGCGCTTTGAGCAACCTCACGATTCTCAATTTGTGTTCTGGAGCAACTCGTGCGAAGATGACATCCCTCTTTTGCAGCTGCAACCCTAATTCTGAATCGCTCATTTTCTCTATGTCAATACCTCTAACTATTGTGGAATCTTGGGATTCAGCAATCCCAACTTGAAGAGCAACAGCTCTTGCAGTCGGCCCATAGTCTCCAGTAAGCATGATGATTCGTATTCCTGCGCGTTTTGCTTTCTGAACGGCTTCTTGTACTTCAGGTCGAGGTGGATCCTGCAAGCCGACAAGACCAAGAAGAATCAGATCTTTCTCAACGTTCTCAGAGCGAGACTCTTGACTAGCTTTCATCTTCCTGTACGCTATCGCAATTACACGCAATCCTTGATCGCCAAATTCACGTACCTTATCTCCTATCTCCGCAAGATTCTCTGGAAACATCTCCCGTATTCCACCAGGAGTTTCGAGTCGATTTGAGACAGACATTATGCTTCTAGGCGCCCCCTTCACATAGGCGATCGCAGCTGCGTGTCCGGCATGAACCGACGTCATTCGCTTTCTGTTCGAATCGAAGGGAAGCAACGATAGCCTTGGTCTTGTGACAAGCAACTGCTCCAGGTTAATGTCCTTCTTCAATGCCAAAACCAGAAGAGCTGCATCCGTGGGATCTCCGATTGCACTCCAGAGATTCCTCTCATCAGATGGAGCCATAATTCTGGAGTTATTGCAGAGAGCCCCTGCCTCAATCAATCGCTCGAGTCTTGCATTCTCTTCTTTCCCTAGAATCCTACCGTTGACAGAGAATCCGCCGATTGGATCATATCCAATACCGGATACGTCCACATCTAAGTTGGGCATCCATATCTTCTTGGCAGTCATCTCTCCCTTGGTGATTGTACCAGTTTTGTCTGTGCAGATCACAGTTGTACTTCCAAGTGTCTGAACAGCTGAAAGACGTTTCACAAGAACCTGTTGCCTCGACATCCTCAGAACGCTTAACGCAAGAGAAGTGGAAACGGTCACTTGGAGGCCTTCCGGGACGCAAGCGACCATCACTCCTATCATAAAGAGAACTGCTTCGTGAAATCGAAGATTCAGGAACACAGACCCGATTGCGAAAAAGAACACGCCAACTCCGATGGCGGCAACGAAGTCAAGTCTAGCCAAGTGAGCAATTTGCTTCTGAAGAGGACTTGCGGGGGTTTCTATTTCCTGGGTTAGGCCGGCGATTCTTCCAAACCTGGTATTCATCCCAGTTCGCATAACTACGGCTCTACCAGTCCCACGGGCTACGCTCGTACTCATGAAAACCAGATTGGTAGCCTCAAACTCTGATCTGGCGCTTCGTGAAGGTACGTCGAGGCTTCTGGGCTGAGGCTCAGATTCTCCAGTGAGCGGAACGTTGTTAGTCCAAAGCTCGAAGGCCTCGAACAGTCGAGCATCGGCAGGGACTCTGTCTCCCTCCTCAAGGAAGACTACGTCCCCAGGCACAACCTCTTCAACAGGGATCCTTCCCAGTTCCCGGTCTCGCAACACCTTCGCGTATTGAGGGACCCAACGCTTCAACGCCTCCATCGCCCTCTCAGCTCGCCATTCCTGGACGAACCCCAATATCGTGTTGATCACCACGACCAGTGCAACGATGAGGCTCAGCGAGTACATTTCTGCTACAGCGGCGAGCACACTGGCTGCAAGCAGCAGTATACCAAAGGGATCTCTGAATTGAACGAGAAGCTTCTTGCCCATTGGGTCCTTCCTGTGCTCAGCTATGACGTTCTTGCCGTGCCTTTCCAGTCGGTTCTTTGCCTCATCTGAGCTCAGACCTTGCGGTGAACTACGTAGACGTCGAAATATGTCGTCGATTGATTCATAGAGATACTCCTCCACAAAACCTCACCTCAGTTCAGCAAATCCCGAAAAGGCGTTAGTGACACTGTAGAGTATGGACCTGAAACAGTAAGCCAGAAAGGCCGGAAGCACTGTGACTGTTCAAGTAAGCGTTGCCTCGAGATTCGAGTGGTCGTGCTCCCTCCCTATAAGGGTTGGACGAATTCCTCACGTACACTAGGAGAACCATTGGTCTAGTCTTACCAGAAGCTCACTGTGGGATCCAATGTTTCCTCGCAAGAGACAATAGGTTCAAACCTTTAATCCGGGATAACGCGCCGCCCACATGCCCGTCACGAGGTGTTTGAAATGGTGTCCACGTGCGATTGGATTTTTCACACTTTGGCGTAGGCTGCTTCAAAGCCGTGCTCTTCTCTGAACTGCATCCTGTAGAATGAGCTGTACAGTCCGCCTTTCTTCATAAGTTCCGAATGTGTTCCACTTTCAACCATTTTTCCTTGGTCTATCACTATTATCTCGTCGCAGAGTCTGATAGTTGAGAGCCTGTGAGCAATTATTATGGCTAATCTGTTTTCAAGAAGCCTCCTCAATGCGTTCTGAATGACAAGCGCGCGCACGTTATCCCAGACCTCTTAAAGAGCGGCTGGCGCGCCCTAGTAGTAGGTTTCAAAACGAAAACTAGGATTGAGCGCAAGCACCTAAGCCTTGTTCACTTTGAGGCCTGAGCGAATTGCTTCTTGAATTCTGTCCATAGCCTTCCCAATCCTTTCCATTGAGTTCGCGTAGGAAAACCGAACATATCCTTCTCCTAGTGGACCAAAGGCGCTTCCTGGAACTGTAGACACCTTTGCGCGATCGAGCAGAGCCATAGCAAAGTCGAATGATGAAAGCCCGAATTTCTGGATGTTGGGAAACGCGTAGAAAGCTCCTTCTGGCACCACACACGTGAAGCCAGGGATTTGTCGAAGCCTCTCAAGAAGGAAGTCTCTTCTACGCAGGTACTCCTCACGCATTTGCCGGACCGAATCTTGGGGGCCTCTCAATGCCTCTATGCCAGCTATCTGCGAGATCGAGCTCGCACACGTGTTAAGCCCAGTGTTCAGCTTGATCATCTGGCTGATTACTTCACTCGGCCCGCCGGCATATCCAAGCCTCCAACCTGTCATCGCATACGTCTTCGAAAACGCGTTCACCGTGACGACTCTGTTCGCCATACCTGGCAGCGCGCCTATGCTCTGATGTACCGCGTTTCCGTAGATGATCTTCTCGTAGACCTCATCAGAAATAACCATGAGGTCATATTCCTCAGCGATTGAGGCGATCTCCTGCAAATGCCTGATATCGAGAACTGATCCCGTAGGGTTGCTCGGCGTGCAGACTATGATTGCCTTTGCCTTCGGGCTAATCTTTCCCCTGAGTTCTTCCGGATCTGACTTGAAGGAATTTCTTTCCCTCAAGGGATATCGAACCGGAACGCCTTGTGCAAGCCCTATTAGTACTTCATAGTTGGCCCACCCTGGATCAGGTACGAGAACTTCATCGCCAGGATCAATGATTGTCATAAGCGCTAAGTTGAGAGAATTCACTGCGCCGGCGGAAACTACAATCTGCGTCTTAGCATCATACTCCAAGGAATTGTCAACACGAAACTTTCGCGAGATTTCCTCTCGCAACTCCAAAACTCCGGCGCTCGACGTATAGTGTGTTTCTCCCTTATTCAAGGCCCGAACAGCGGCTGCCCTAATGTGTTCAGGCGTATCAAAATCAGGCTCCCCCACCTCAAGCCTGATTACGTCACTGACCCTTTGCGCCTTCTCAAAAATGACGCGAATACCCGAGATTGGCGTTTCCTTCGCTCGCTCAGAAACGAAAGACCTCATGTCTACCACGCTTCCCTGATAGAAGCGGTAGAATATCAATCAGTCCTAATAACAGTTGACGCGCCCGCCTTTGATCGCGGGTCCGCGGATTCCATTCTTCATTCGGTTTCGGCGGCTAAAACGCGCGCGTTTTCTGCACCTCCAATGTGTCCACGGCCCATTGTTCCGAAATATCTCACTTTTTCTCCCCTTACGTTAGGAAACAGAATTGTGCGTGTAGTGTGACGGTGCGCACGCGAAGTAACAATTGTGTGTGCGCACTACCTGACGCACGGTGGCCTAAAACATTAATAGTGCTAGCCTCTGACCCTCCTTCTCAGGAGGACGGACACAATGGTCGAGGCAATCGTACTCATGAACTTTCTTGGCGGAACAGCCCAAAACATGGAATGGTACAAGAGCGTAAAGAAGCAGTTGTTGGGGATCCCAGGAGTTGTCGAAGTGTTCGGGGTTCTTGGGGGCTACGATATGGTAGCTAGAATCCGAGCCAAAGACCTAGATGAACTGACAACAATCGTCACAGACAAATTGCGTTCAAACCCAGGAGTCGAATCCAGTCAAACTCTCATAGTCATCTTCTGACTTTCTTCCATAGACTTCTGTGAAAGATGATAGATTTCTATCAATCTATCTGTGTAGTGACAGTGATGCTGCGATAGGGCAGTGGAAGAAAGAGAGGGCTTAGCGCGCGAGATCTTTGTGACTTGCACACACTCATGTCCGCTATGTAACACGTTGGTACGCAACTCTGAATTGGATGCATGTCAAGAGTGGCGCGCGCGATTTCGTTCCAGCCTTCAAATCTCTCGTCTTGAGCTGGACTTTGACTGCTCGTCGCCTTGACAGATTTCCGAAGGCTTCTTGTGGAATTTGGATAGGGGCCCTAGGGTCTTTCGCAGTAGAATTTCCGAATGGCCGTTGACGACGAAATCTTTCAATTCACCCACCTTTGTGTACCTCAGCTTTCGATACAGTTTCCTTGCCTTTTTGTTGAACGAAGAGACGCAGATGAAAACGTTCGGAGTCTCCTTGAATATTCGTTCTTCGGCAAATCGCATCATGACCGTGCCAATTCCGGAGCTCCGATGCCCTGGTTCAACGTAGATGGATTGGACATAGCCTTTGAATGTTCCGACCATTTGCAGGATCATGAAGGCAATGATCTTCTCATTTTCAACAGCGGTGTATACCTCTTTCAGGGGATCTTGTAGGTTCTTCAAGGAATCCGCGAATGTCCGTCGCAATGTGATCCAAGGTTCCGATTTGGACATCATGAGGGCGCACTGCTTGAAATCAGCCGGAGAAGTAGTTCGTTTGATCTGCAAACTGAGCTGCTCACCAACCTTTTTCCTTATGTGTCTTCTCATATTTCTCTAGAGCGACGCACGCGTCGTGGAGCGCGTACCCAGACTTACTCTCCAGAACGTTTTCAATCTTCTCGTGTAGTAAGGATGCCGTGCGATCTGGTTGAGATGAGCTACGTAGTTGGCGTGGATGTTGGTGGAACCAAGACCCGGGTCGGGTTGGGAAACTCGAGAGGCAGAATGGTTTCTCGGTTGAACGAGAGAACAGACAAGTCCTCCGGTCCCACAGGGATAAGCAGGCAGGTAATTCGTGTGATTCGCTCGCGTGTCTCCGGATAGAATCCGTTGTATTGGAGTGGGATCTGCTGGTCCTCTGGATCTGAAGGATGGCTCAATCGTCCATTCTGCCAATCTTGGCTTTGACAGGGTCCCATTGATCAGACCCTTGCGTGCGCTAAGCCGCCTTGACGCTCAGCCCGAGTCCCTTGTTCTGATGAGAAGATGCAACCACAAGAGGCTCCACTACTGCCACTCGCTCATCGCCGTCTCGATCATCAACGATCAACCCTACCAATCCAACAACCTCGCCATTGACCTCCACAACCCAGATACGCTCCGGGCCAACACGGGCAAGATGCTTGTCAAAAAAGAGGCCTGGGTCCACACCGCCGATACTAGGATCACCATAGATGTCACGGTGATGTTGAGTCAGTTCTACCCACAATTCCCGGCAGCGGTCAAGGTCACGAGAAGCATATCTACGAATATGAGCGCTCATCTCGCCTCGCCTCCATCGTTTCACCAACACACGCTTTGGGCGGTTCACCATCATACATATGGTTTAGGTCTAGCCAAGAACGTTCTCATACAACAAAGGTTAGCGCGTATAAGCTCATCCTCAAATCAATGCGCTCTTACCGTTATGCCGATATGCAACATCGGTCCACGGTAGGGTGAAGCAAAGCTTAGCTCGTCCTAGAAGGGATCGGTTGTGAATCAATCTGGAGCCTCCTATGAGAAATCGATGGAGAGATTTGTCAAAGCGCGCGCGACTGCCTTTCGACTGAAGCGAACTAGCTTGCAAGTATTCCTTTGTCTACAAGAAGCAATACTATCTGGAAACGATTTTGGATTGCACTGCAGTGAATGGTTCTTCTTGCCATGATGAGGGGACACATGTTTTCGCTTCTGATAAGATCACCTCAGGTGTTCTCACCGTTTCCTGGCGAATCCGAGGATCACCATTGCTCCACCGAGCAGTAGAACCAAACCTGCGAACCAGCCTACTCCTCCTCCGCCGCTAAACTCCAGCTTCACGCTGACATCAAATGGCCAACTAGCTGAACCAGCAGTTGGCACGAGTACCAAGTAGTAGACACCGTCAGTCTGAATCTTCTTGGTTATCCTGCCTTGGTAACCATACGCATCCGCTGCAAGATCTGTAGTTGGGATCTCCTGGCCGCTTTTCCACTTATTGTACCAAGATTCCGTTGTCAAAACCATGCGGAGTTCGCCTTTCGGCTGATGACAGGTGAACTCAGCACTGAACTCGTCTCCCACTCTCAGATTGTTCTGGAACGCACAGTATCCATCTGTCTTCTCAATGGACACATCCTGAACTCGCACATCGTGAGTACCTCCAGTTGTGACTGCAAGAAGCAAACCAACGATCAGCATGATTGGGCCTGCGAAAACAAGATTTTTCTTCAATTCGGATCAGCAATACATACCGCATCGAGTTCTAATAACGTCTTTCCGTTGTGCGCACTCTCGCGACATGAGAACGGTAGAATGTTGGTGTGAGCAGGTTGGCGCGTGCACATATACAGACTCATATTCTGTAGTGCGCACCAAAGCTGGAAAGTGCACGAGCTATTGGTCTATTTGAACTTCCCTTCAGGTATCTTGATCGCAAAACGGCATCGCAGGTCCCCGCCGAGGGCATTCTCCAAGACCTCGACTTCGACCTGCTCATCGAAGATCACGTCAAACAGCAACTTCTCGAAGCCTCCGCTGCAGTAGCACCAAGTGGGGGAGATCTCTGGTTTTCCTTCCAATACGGATGCCCTCACAAGGGGACAGTGGCAGGCATAGTACCTCTTCATCCGAGGGTCAGTTTCGTTCAGGTAGTCCTCAGGAGCGTAAGGAAACTTGGTCACATAGATTTTGTCACCGGACCGGACCCCAGAGAGTACCTCTTGGTTGCCCCTGACGAATTCAACGACCTGAGGTGTGATCTTCTGCTCAAAGAAGAGCCTCCCCTCTGCCATGAGTTCCTCCAGCTCGGCAACCGCCCTTCTGTGCAAGTCTCTAAGGAACTCGTCAATGCTTTTAGCCTCCAGGAACCTATCCCTGTGCTCCCTTAAGCTCTCAGGAGGTATCTTGTGCATGTTGCCCGCGAGGACTTTCCTACACATCTCGCGGGAGAGTTCACCTTCGAGCCTCTCCATCACGCATCTCGTGATGAGGGGATACTTCTCCGGAGGCGATCCAAGGGGAGGCATCTCGACGCCGTCGAAGATCTTCCTCCTCGTCTCCTCTCCAACCATGGCCGCAACCCTGTCGGAGAGGGTTGGCAGAACATTCCTGGCTCCTAGGATCGACGCGAAGTAGATATAGAAATCGTTCTTTTTCGTCACATGGCTGTAACGGGCCAGCGCCAACAGCCGATCCATCGAGTTCTTTCCCTGAGATATCAAGGCCGAAACATATTCCTTCACGTCCCCAACCGCGGCAGACTCGAAGGTCTTCTCATTCTTCCTCAGATGCTCCTCGAATTCGAGGATCGCTGTGACAGCTGACTCAATGGTTTTCTCGTCGAGTTTGCGTTCTAAGCAATAATCTCTGAACTCTTTCTCCTGCACGCTTCATCACTTTTTGCGTGTTCACAAAAATGGCTTGTATTAAACAATTTGGGGCGGGCGATTTCTCGGCAAAGTGAAAAGAAGAGGGAACATTCCTCTGCTTTTATCTGCCGGTATGCAGTAGAGGATGAAATCGTTTTATGGGGATCGTATCATGTTTCTTCACCGGTCTGAAGGTATGAAGATCAGAGAGCTAAGACTGGGAGACTTGGAGCCTGAAAGATTCATAGAGCGGAAGGTGGAGGAAATCAAATCAATTGTTGGAAGAGCTTCGGCTCTGAACGCGTTGTCCGGTGGCGTAGATTCCTCCACAGTGACCATTCTTGGACATAGAGCCCTCGGTGACAGACTGAAGACCTATTTCATCGACAATGGTTTGATGAGGGAGGGAGAGCCTGAGCGTGTGGTTTCGATATTCGAGAATCTAGGAGTAAGGGTAGAGCTGGTACAGGCTAAGGAACACTTCTTTTCCGTTTTGAAAGGAATAAGGGATCCTGAAGAAAAAAGGGAAGCGATCACTCAGGCGTTCTATGGAGACATTTTCAGCAGGATAGTAAGAGAGAGCGGCATACAATACTTGCTGCAGGGAACGAATTACACAGACATAGAGGAGACTGTTGCCGGGATAAAGAGACAACATAATGTTCTTGACCAACTTGGAATTGACACAAAAGAGAGATACGGCTACAGGGTCATAGAGCCGCTAGTTGAACTTAGAAAACCAGCAGTAAGAGAGATCGCGAAAGCTCTAGGCTTGCCAGAGGGGATATACAGCAGGCCTCCGTTCCCGGGTCCCGCTTTAGCAGCAAGGATAATCGGCGAAGTCACGCCTGACAAAGTGGAGACTGTGAGGAAAGCAACTCAGATAGTTGAAGAAGAGTTGTCCGGCATGGATGCTTTCCAGTTCCTTGCAGTCCTGCATGAAGATAGAGTCACGGGAGTAAGAGAAGGAAGAAGGGATTATGGGCAACAGATTGAGGTGAGGTGCTGGGATAGCACAGACGCGAAGACAGCGTCCCCGACGAGACTCCCTCACGAGATCCTGGATAGGCTTGCGGGCAGGATAACTGAAGAAGTGCCGGGCATAGTGAGCGTGACATACAACATAACGAAGAAGCCTCCTTCAACCATGGAAGCCATCTAACCAAACAGTGCGAGCTAAAGGTGTGATGTGCGCACGCTATCTTCCAACGAACTCCGCTGATCGCATCAGGCGTCCTCTTCGTTGGCTCACTGGGCACGAATTCGTTGACTATATCTCACCTGAGATTTCCAACCAAGGCGCTTAACGCAAGAAATAGGCTTCTCGAAAACCAGCACTCCAGTAGTCGTGCTCCAGAGATGACATCTCTTCAGAAAGAAGACCGAGACATGCACTACTTCAAGAAATATGAGGCGACCACAGCTGACAGCGAAACCAAAGCCACATACGTGAAGCTAGCGTAGAAACCCAAAGTGTCAGCGAGATAACCCATGATAACAGGAGAGAAGGAGGCTATCGTGAAGCCTATTGTGAAGTAGATTCCGTATACAATGTCTCGGTTTTCCTTCGTTGTTGCGTCGGCCACGAACGCCTGAACCACACCTCCTATGCCTTGGCTCACGAATCCCAGCGGAATAAGAATCGCTAGAAGTTGAAGACCGCTCCCTCCGTACGAGAGCAGGTACCATAGAACGGCCGCAGCACCCATCGTGGACATTGCCACCTTTCTTCTCCCAAGCACGTCCGAAACACGCCCCCAGAAGTATGCTGAGAATATGCCTGTGCCCAAATAGAGCGAGTAGACGACCCCTGCTTCAAGTGTTGCCATGCCGAGATTCTTTATGAAGTAGGAAGGTAGAAAATCTCCTGCTCCAATTCTGAACGCCATGACTGTCTCCACGACCATGGCCGCAAGCACTCTTCTGTCACTCAAGGCTACGCGTACACCTTGAAGCAAGAGCGAGAAGGTGGAGACGCCGGGCCATTTCATTGGACGCTTGGGTTCTTTGAGGAAGAGAAACGCAATCCCAACCAAAATCCCTGGAGTCGAGAACACCAGAATGGTATTTCTCCATCCCACGCTTGAAAGAACAATGCTTCCAATGAGTGGGGCGAGGAGGCTTCCAAACTGCGCAGCAGCTATGTTTATTCCGAGAGCTCTGCCGAGTTTCTCTCTGGAGAAATTCTCCGCGATGTAGGATGACCCAGTAGGGTGCTGCGGGCTGGAACCTATCCCAGCCAATGTCCGGTTGACCAGAACCTGCGTAAATCCTTGAGAAACCGAGATGAACGAATTGGTGACGGATTGCCAAATCATGCCCAAGCCGAGAAGGAATTTTCTCCTAAAGAATCGGCCCATGAATCCCATTATGAGCTGAAGCGAACCGCTGGACAGCCTATACCCCATCACAAGCATTCCGACGAGGCTGTATGAGAGACTGAATTCAGACATGATAGGCGGGTAGAGTATCGGGAGTAAGCTATCGTATGTGTGGTTCAACACGTGCGACGAAACCACTAGTGCAAATCCTGAGGTTGTAGATTCAGTCCTTTCCTCGTTCGTCGCTGATGGCCTCGCTGTTGCTGTCACACGTTGTGAATTGACTCAACGAGTCTGAACCTACACTTTAAGTCTTTGAGTGCTGTAAGCATGCAACGCGCGTCGTAGCGTGCGCGTGAGATTAGCGTGCTCTAAAAGATTTGTGGTTCCACTCCACTCCAGCGTCTTAGCACGCGCTATAAGACCATTTCTGCTAAAAGATAAGCGTGTGCTTCGAAATCGTAGGCGATCACAGGTAACGAATCAGCCTAAAGTCTCAGTTGACTCTTTCCCTCACTCGTGATGAAGTATCGGTCGCTACTTTCTCCGGAAGTTGCTGAGACAAGTCCTCTCTCCTTGAGCCTCTGCAAAGCTTCATCCATAACTTCTTCGCGCAAAGCCAACGCTCCCATAATCACGTCTCTCGTCCTCCCCTCCATGAGTGCCAGATAGCTCAAGATGCGCCATTCAGCTGCATCCAACATTACACTTCACCTGCCTAGGATGTTGCGTTTCTACTTCAGATCATTCTCAGAGAGAGACTAAAGATCCGTTTTCGGTTCAGACGATTTTTGTGCTTTCGCTCTGTAGATCCTAATGCCACCGTAAACAACTGGCTTAACTTTTCCTTCGAACACGAGCGCGTTGAGCGTCCACTTTACATTCTCAATCCTCACATGCAGGTCCCGGCTCATAATTCCCATGCCTCTGTACCCCTCCGTGCGAAGATATTTCAGAATCCTACTCTCCAAAGACTCCTTCCTATGCACAGACAACTGAAGCTACCCCACCCATCCACAAGAAGAGCGAGGATCTAGCCAATAACCAACAGAGAAAAGTGAAACTATTCAACCAAATAGCTCCAGAAGCCTCCAGCCCACGAGAGCCGAACTCGATATGTGCGGCCCTTAGAGATCGCTAGATGCTATGGCGTCAAGTATTGATAATGTGTTGTTTCTTCGCGCTTGCTTTCTGAGAGCGTTCATCTGAACCCTAGTGTGTTTCAGAATAGCTCTCACGTCATCTTCATCCTTCAAAGCCCGCTCCCTTGGAACGGCTGCTTTTATCATCCGTAGCTTCGCCAGAATCAAACCCTCAGGTGTCTGATAGAAGGTTGGCAAACCCATAATGCTGCCAGGTCTCTTGTCAAGTTTCGCGCTGGAGAGTATGATAGCTACTGTGAATGGAGTCTTCGCGTCCTTGACTGTAACGATTCTGAAACTTGATCTTAAAGCCGCATCTATTCTTCGTCTGTCGACTTCCAGCCCAGCCATCTCCAGTGCGGATACGAGTCTGGTTAGAGATTCCTTTCGAGAAGCTTCGACTACAATGTCTACATCCATCGTTGTGCGAGGAGTGCCGTAGTAGCTCGCAGCCAAAGCCCCTGTAAACATGTAACCTAGTCTGTGAGAGTTGAAGACGGTAACAATTCTTATGACTAGTCCTTCGAAATTCTCCAGTCTCTATACCTCACGCTCTCGGCGTCTCCCATACCTGATTCTCTTTCTGACCCGCTCCAGAAGCTCCTCTTCATTGACCCTCGGGTACCGGTCTCTTATAGCGTCAGAAGAAATGCGGACGCAGACATCCGTCATGTTAATTGCTAGATTGACCTTTTTCTCTGCAAGACTTCTCTTGGTCTGTTTCAACGTATCCTTAGGCAACTCTACCGGCCAAGTCTTCCAACAACTTGGAAGTTCATTGGGAACTAAAAACGCTTCCGTTCCTTTGGCTCAACCCGTGGCCCGATTTGCCGAGTGCAACGATCAGGATTGGGAACACAACAGCAAACACTAGGGTATGTGTTGTCTGCGAAGGTACAGACGATGTCAAGCAGCGAACCCGAAGATATCTGCCAGGGCGCGCTATCTGTTTTCACATTGTAGATCCAAAGGACATTTTCGTAGGCAACTTTTTGTGCGAGGTCGGGAGGAAGCTTTCTGAGAAAAACCCAAATGGGGTTCTCTTTGGGCGAGGTCTCTCCAGTCGGAGTCCTCCACGTGACTTCTCCTGCCACTCCGTAGAAGGTGTCGCTGCCGATCACAAAGCGATCTGGATATGAACGGATAAGATCAACCCACTGGGGCCGAATATCGCCTTTCTCGTTCAGAGGCATATTTTCCGGAAAGAGCGGTTTCTGAATCTTTATGCTCATGTAGAGGTTGGGATGGCGTTGAAGCAATTGCTGCATCAATGCGACTGTTCTGCATCCTGTGTTGTCCCATCCGGCGTGAGCCCAAATAATGCGCGCATTACGATTGTAGGATAGTAGTCGCTCGAAGGCTGCCATGTTCTCGCGCAGAGTTTTTGGATTGGGCGGGCTGTCAAGCTCCTTCGGCAAGAGCATGTCTTGAGGAATTGCCTCCATGTGTAGGTCAATGGGTACGTTGTTGTTTGCGGCGATCTCGGCCAGGAGCAGGAAGAGGGGGTGATCGGGAGGAGCAGATAGATAGGGGTGACCTGCATGCAAAGAGAAGTGTTCAGCCGTTGTTTCGCCGAATCCAACAGCTCCGTTGCGGATGATCCCTTCGGCTATCTCCTGAAAACTGCGTTTGATGTCAAGGGTAACCTCCTCAGGGCGAGTCAAATGAATCATAGGGTTAAGCGATCCTCCAGCTGCCAAGACAGCGAATCGTCCAGGGTACTTCTTTGTGATCTCAGCTAGTTCTTTGTGATCGTACGTTTCTGCGAATCTGGCAGGAAACGGAGGCGGCATGATCAAGGTCTTTTGGATTCCGAATCTCTCCATGTTTTCTAGAGCAGTCTTCACCGCCAGGTCGGAAGAACTCTCTGAACCGGGATCCCATTGGAGGTGGGCATGGGTATCTATGACGATGCGGTCCGGTTGGGCAATCGTCTGAGATCCAGAAATAGTCGTTACAACAGGAGTGATCGTGATGGTCTTGGGTTGTGTGGGCTGTGGAACAAACTGCTGCCAACCTACGGCCCCAAGTATGACTAATGTCAGAACGAGCACCGCGATGAGTTTCCACTTGCTCTGCATGGACATGAGAAACAACAGAACAATCTTCCACTAAGGAAGATTAAGCTCTTTTGTCAAAGCAGCTTCTAAGCACGCACCCGAATCCAGGAATGCATCTTTGACACAGTTGTAAGAGTGTGAATCCCACCCGGTCCGCCACAATTTCCTTGCACCATGCCCCATGCGGCATCGTAGTATGTAGAGCTTAGAGTTCGTCAGTAGAGTCTGGACTCAAAAATATGGTATGGTTATCTCCTTTTCTTGAGCTTGCGTACCGCTTCATCTACGGATGCGATCTTGATTCCTTTGAATTCTTTGAGGCTGAGTAGATGGTGATCGCCTGAGACTATGAGGTCTGCCCTGCCATCGATCGCAGTGTTGATAACGAAGTCGTCCTTCGGGTCATTAACAACTTCGAGATGGGATTCCAATTCTACGAACTCAGCGATCCTCTCTATGTTTTCAATGAATCTTTCAACCTGTTCCTCCGTCACATGTTCTGTGAGCTTGTTTCGTCTCATGCTTTCGTGAATTCATTCAGGGATCTCTTTTGAGAGTACAAGGGTTGCTTCTCTTCTTGCGATTATGCTCAGCAGCTCTCTTGGTTTTCCGAGCATTATGAGGCCCGACACTAGAACATTCGTGTCCAGCACCACTCTGAGCATATGTTCGTTCAGCTCTCTCTGCGGTAGGCATGGATTTCTTCATCGATCTCTTTCTGGGTTAGTCTCCGCTTCCTGCCTATCTTCTGATCGATCTCTCTCCACAAGGCTTTCATTTCACTCTCGATATCTGGAACAACCAATTTCCTGAGGATCAGAGTATCGCCATGAGCGTAGATGAGCAGCTTTGTTTTTGGCCCAAGTTTGAGCCCCTCTCTCATATCTTTCGGTATGACTATCTGGCCTTTTTCGCTCATGACGGTTACCTCCGGCTCCGACATCCATATCACGCTTCTTGTAGTATTTTCCTACTTTCCTACCTTAAATGCTTTCAGGCGACCGTGAAACCACAGTCGATTAAGAGGATATTCCTCCGACAAGCGCAAAAGACTAGCCCAAGGAGATGCCGCCCAATTTGTCACTCATCGACTAAACCAAATCGATATCAGTTGCTACAGCGTTCTAGTGGCTACTAGGCCGTTCGTTCAGCTAGGCTTGGAACTCGGGTTTAAGCAACTGCAGCATCACCAATTCAAACGACTTCAGATGTGCTAAGGCTCGTTCGATGGCTCTTTCCGCTTCACTGTAGTTACCGGCTTGCGTAAGCGCGCGCTGCCACGGTTGCGACTGCCCGTCTCACAGATAATCCACCCTTGACAGCCTAAGGCGCTTCTGAAATGAGCTGTAGAGATTGGGATCCTAGATAACTGCGTGCAAAGAACGCGGTAGATGACTCAGCTTTTTAAGTCGTGCTATTATGTTTCAGACGATAAGGTGCCTGGTTTGAAATCGTATGGAGAATTGAATCCGCCCTCACGCCTTCTTCTCGGGCCAGGCCCGAGTAATGTAGATCCGCGCGTGCTCAAGGCCATGGTATCGCCTCTGGTCGGACACCTTGACCCATATTTCTTCGAGATTATGAATGACACTGTGGAGCTATTGAGATACGCATTCAAGACCAACAATAAGCTCACGATACCCGTCTCTGGCACAGGATCCGCAGGCATGGAAGCAGCGCTCTACAACACTGTTGAACCAGGAGACGAAGTGGTTGTTGGAATGAATGGGTACTTCGGCGAAAGGATGAACGAGATCGCGTCTAGGTGCGGGGGCAAGGTAATTGGCATCAAAGAAGACTGGGGCAAAGTCGTGAGAAAAGAAGCAGTTGAAGACGCCTTGGAGAAAAGCAAGGCGAAGGTCGTTGCGATCGTCCACGCCGAGACCTCGACTGGAGCTCTTCAACCCCTCCACGAGATCTCCAAGCTCGCTCACGAATATGGAGCGCTCTTGCTCGTTGACGCAGTAACCTCGCTGACAGGATGCGAGCTTGATGTCGATGCTCTACAGATAGATGTGTGCTATAGCGGAAGCCAGAAATGCTTGAACTGCCCGCCTGGTCTCTCTCCAATCACATTCAATGAGAAGGCCATGAACAAGGTTCTGGCCAGAAACACAAAGGTACCCAGCTGGTACCTCGACATGTCTCTGATAGATAAGTACTGGTCAGAGGGCAGGGCGTATCATCATACTGCTCCAATCTCCATGATATATGCGTTGAGAGAAGCCCTAAGAATCGTCTACGAAGAAGGTCTAGAGAAGAGATGGGCCAGACACAAGAAGAACAGCCAAGCATTCATTGAGGGAATCGAAGCTATGGGGCTCAAAATGCACGCCGAAAAAGAGCACAGACTTCCAAGCTTGAACTCTGTTGCGATCCCGACAGGTGTCACAGACACCAATGTGAGATCCACGCTTCTCAACGACTTCAACATCGAAGTCGGAGGAGGTTTAGGCGCACTTCGTGGCAAGATCTGGAGAGTCGGACTGATGGGTATCAATTCAAATGAGAAAACAGTGATCATTGCCCTAGAGGCTCTTGAGAGAGCCCTCAGAAAAGAAGGCTACAAGGTGACAGCTGGAGAAGGCGTCAGGGCGGCAGCAGACTTCTTCTCAAAGTAGAGAAGATCCGCCTACATGGTCGTCGAACGCTAACTGGCTCCGCTCGGTGGCTAGCGCGCGTGTTGCATCGATGTGGCCGAGCGTCTTCTTTTGGCTGTAACACGCTTATCTAGCGCGCACTTTGACTCAGTGTTACATTTCATAGGAAGCTGCACCTCTTCCAGTGGAGTCAAAAGCCTCAAAAGCTCGAGCATGCAGTGATTTGTTTTGGTCTGGTGAGAAATGACTCAACTTCAGAGAACCGAAACGCTGATTCTCGAAGCCGAACAATCGCGTAGCCCGAAGTGTCAACATCGAAACAGGAAGTATGTCATCAACGAGATTGAGTTCAAGATATGGCGATGTTCTGACTGCGGCCTCATCCAGAGAGAAGATGGCTAGAGTCACACCTGCAAGCCTACCATTGGCGCGGGCTAGACATCAGACTTATTTCCTCACTGATGTGCCATCTATTCTGGGATCTGCAAACAGCGCCATATAGCTTCAAAGCAGGATCTAGATACGCACCAGTAGCGACAGTTTTGTATCGCTCCCACATGACAATACTGGTTCAATAGGCGAATCCGCTACCAGCAGTGCGAAGTGAATAACACATGAGGCAAATGACAACTCGGATTGTGGCTGTAAGCATTATTGGCAGCGTCCTCTTCGGTGTAATGGATGTCCTGATCAACGGCAATCCTCTTGCCCAAGTTCTCTATGAGGCCTACAGACCGATCGCAAAGATATCTGTAGATGTTGTTTCAGGTATTGGAATCGACCTTTTCTATGGCTTTGTCATGGCAGGAATGTTCTTGCTGCTCTATAGGAGTCTGCTGGGCCAAGTCGGTTTGACGAAGGGCATAAGTTACGCCCTTATTGTTTGGTTTTTCCGTGTTGTGATGCAAGTGGCTTCACAATGGATGATGTTCAATATATCACCTGTCACATTGATTTACGTACTCGTCACTGGGCTTGCGGAAATGCTTGCAATCGGAGTCTTTTACGGACTGACGTTAAGACCTACAATAGGGAAGTAGCATGCGCTGAAGCGCGCGCTGTCCCAAGCCGATTGCTGTGTAGCTCTGGAAATGGGCGATGCATAAATGCATCTTACACAGGATATTGGATGCGTGGTTTGACCATGCCAAAGTCCATGATCAGAGTTGGCGTCAACGGCTACGGAGTAATTGGCAAGCGAGTTGCCGACGCCGTGACCGTCCAGAAAGACATGATGCTCATTGGTGTATCGGACGTTGTCGCTGATTGGCGTATCAAAATGGCGACGAAGAGAAAAATCCCCATCTACTGCAGTCAACCCGACCGCCTGGAAGAGATGAAGAGGGGCGTTGAGGTTGCTGGAAGTCTCAACGATCTTCTGAGTGAGGTTGATGTTGTCGTGGACTGTGCCCCAGGCAAGATTGGAGCCAAGAACAAACCCACGTATGAAAAGGCTGGTGTAAAGGCCGTATTTCAGGGAGGGGAGAAGCATGAAGTCACAGGGGTATCCTTCGTGGCCCAATGCAACTACAACGAATCCCTAGGAAAACCTATGACAAGGGTCGTAAGCTGCAACACTACAGCGTTATGCAGAGTCCTCGGGGGACTTCACAAACGTCATGGCCTTGCTAAGGCAAGAGTCGTCATCGTAAGACGGGCTGTGGATGTATGGGAGAGCGGCCATACAGGGATTATGAATACTCTGGTCCCTGAAATGGGTGTCAGCCATCACGCGCCAGACGTGAAGAGCGTGCTTCATGACTTAGACATTGTGAGCATGGCGGCCAAAGGCTCTCACAACCTCTTGCACCTCCACTTCGCAATTGTCCAACCTAGAACACCCCTGACCAAGGAAGATGTCGTAGCAACTCTCAAGCAGGAACCCCGTCTTGTTTTTGTGAAGGGCGCTGATGGGGTTGAAGGTCTAAACTCGGTCTTTGAGCTTGCGCGTGACTTGGGGAGGCCACGAGGCGATCTCTACGAGATTCCTGTATGGGAAGACGGGATTATGACCATAGGCAACGAGATCTATCTCCTGTGGTCAACTCCGAACGAAAGTAACGTGGTTCCTGAAAACATAGACGCCATAAGATCCATTACCTCAACGGAAACTGACTGGCGCAAATCCGTTGACGAAACAGACAAGGCTCTGGGCGTAGTCAAGAGCCTATACTGAGCCATTCAGAGAAGCTCGCGCTATCCTTTCCTTCCTACAAGGAGGATGTGTTGACTAATCCCAACTATCGACGCGCGCTACAGAGAGATTTCGTCTCCTAATCGAAAGCGCGTGAGGAGATGATTCAAGGTGAATGTTCAGAAATTGCGTGCATTGAGCCGAGTCCTGCTACTGTTGCTCATGGGTGTGCACATGGTCACATGGTATGTTCTGAGTATTCATGCTGTTGGCAGCATTGGGATCGAGGGACTTTTCTCCGGCCTATCTCGCGGAATCATCAATGCCGCTTTTGTCTTCTGGATCACAATGTTCATGTCGGCTTTTCTCCTTGGGCGGGTTTTCTGCGGCTGGTTCTGCTGGTTCGGCGGCTACTTGGAGCTGGTCGAGTGGGGCGTGGTCAAGCTAAGGGTGAGGGTTCCTGGCCGAGGGTTCCTCTACTTAGGTGTAATACCGTTTGTGGGCCTGACGATAAAGGTCTACAACTCACTACTAGTGAACTGGTTTAGACATTTCCCAACCATGTTTATGTTCAGACTGGGCGATGTCGAGCCGTGGGGAGGACAGCAGACCGGCATTTCCATCGTGATAACGTTGATCTTGTTTGGTCCTGTTCTCCTATTCGTCTATGGTCCGCGAGCCTGGTGTCGCTACTTGTGTCCCATCGGCGCGCTAATGAAGACTTTTGGCAAGCCGGGGATAGGCAAAGTGCGGTTGGTGAATGACGAATGCATAGGCTGCGGAAACTGTAACCGTGCTTGCAACATGCAGGTAAATGTGCTCGGTGAACTCAGGACTCACAGTGAAGTGCGCAACTCAGACTGCATCCGCTGTTTCAGATGCACCGACCAATGTCCCAAAGAAGCAATCGCCTACGGGTTCATCCACAGAGAAGCTTCGTTGTCTGCTGACGCCACAACCAAGGCTGAGCAAGCATCTCTCAAGTGGAGAAAACGTTCTGCATTTGATGTGGCAATCGTGTCGGTATGGAGCGGCGTGACTGTCCTCCTTACGCTCGCTGGCGTGTCCCAAAACGCTCCACAAGAGATCAAGGTTGTGATGGCGCCCGCGCTTTTGTTGTTGATATACGGTTTTGCATTGACAGTGCAGACGGCCCGGGTCAAATCCGGGGAAGTGCTTGCGCAAGCACGAGATTCACCTGTCGCCTAACACGTTGTTGGCGCGTGCCTCATCCAAAAAAACGCTTATCCAATGCTCTCTAGGGTCGTCTGTGAAAGAAGCCCAGAAAGTCTCCTGAAGTCTTTCTTCATCACATCTTTCAGCTCGGCTGTGTAGAGCGCTGCGGCTGGATGATACATTGGAGCGATCTTCACACGGCCAGTTGAATATGTTCTCCCATGAATCTTTGAGATGTTTCCTGTCTTCAGCCCATGCTTCTCGAGAATGAACTGAGTGGCTGTATCTCCTAACGTACAGATGATTTGCGGGTCAATTATTCTCATCTGTTCCTCTAAGTATGGCGCACACGCAGTGATCTCTTCACTTGTGGGTTTTCGGTCCCTTGCCTGCTGTTGAAGTGCGGTTTCGTTCGAGCTCCTGGTTGAAGCGCGACATTTGACAATGTTCGTTATGTAGACCGATTTCCTATCGATCTTTATGGAGACGAGAAGTTCATCTAGGAGTCTTCCAGCTCTTCCAACAAAAGGCCTTCCTTCGAGATCCTCCTGCCTACCCGGTCCTTCGCCCACAATCATGACCGTAGCGTTTGACGATCCCTCTCCAGGAACAGCGTTCGTCCTTGTTTCCGAGAGATGGCACTCCTTACAACTCTGGACTTTCTGATTGATCTCGTTGAGTGGAATCTGTCTTGAGATACTCGTGCTGGCCGGCGTTGTCATAATCGTGTTTCTGGTCTACGACGCAGAATTTAAGGTGAACTATTGCTCTGCCACGCAATGAGCGCAGAGAATCATCGAGGAGATCCAACCCGGTTGGGTTGGCACGATGTCTGCGCATCTGGTGAAAGGAAAACTATAATCACGTGCAATAATCATAGCTCGTGTCGTTGAGAAAAAGGCTAAGCACTGCGATCTGAGCGGCGTGACATGTCAAGCATCTTGAGACAGTTGGTGGACTATCATGTACACTCCTTCCACTCAACTGATGGGCATTCGTCTATCGATGATATGTGCAGTCAAGCCGTTAGACTGGGATTGGCTGAGATCGGTTTCTGCGATCATGTCGATTTCACGTCCAACGGGCTAGGCCTCATTGACTACGAACGATATAGCGAAGAACTAGACAAAGCCCGATCGCAGTATGGCGGTGAGCTCACTATTAGAAAGGGAATTGAAGTCGACTACAATCGCACTTATCACGCTCAGATCGATGAGTGGCTGGACGAAAAGCACTTCGACTTCTTACTCGGTTCGGTTCACTATGTTGATGATTTCATTTTTGATCTGGGCAGAAAGCCAGGAATGTCCGCTGAAACAATGATCAGGAAGTACTACACGAGAGTCAGAGACGCCGTCGAGAGTAAGCTGTTTAACGTAATCGGACATTTCGACATAATCAGAGGGTACATACCGACCGACCAGGATCCGATCTCACTCGCATCAGATATAATCGACTCGACATTCGAGAGTATGATAGCGAACGGAGTGTACCTCGAAATCAATTCCTGGAGAAGAACCGATCGAGAGCCCTTCCCTTGCAAGGACCTGATCCAAAGATACTTGAAGAAAGAAGGAAAACTCTTCTCGCTCGGTTCGGACGCACATTCCTGGCAGCAACTGGCCATCGGAATCATCCAGGTGAGAGACCTACTCCTGAACCTGAAACCCAGAAATATGCGCATGCTGTTTGAGCAAGTGCCAAATCTGCCGTGAGCTTACCACACTGTAACTCTCGCTTGCATCAACTGTGGTTGTGATCGCTTGAAGCGCATTGTCGTCGTGAAAGAAGGTAGCAAAGAAGAGCTCTTCTTATTTCTGAAGAAAGATGAGATCTGGGCTGGATATGCGATCTGTGACCTGGAAGGGGACATGTTTCCAAAATGTGACTGGTATGTTGCCAAGTCAAACGGAGACATAATCTCGTTATGTCTGCACTTCAAAGGACTTGACACGACTACTCTGATAAGCATTGGCGAGAGTTCAGGCGTAGCAGAAATAGTCGAAATGACGAAAGAAGAAACGCTACGCTTTCAAATGCCTCTTGAACATCGCGACATCATAGGGAAACACTATGGTTTTGATAATCTGAGTCTGATGAGTAGAATGGTAGTTTCCCAAGAGACATTCAGACCAGTAGAAGGATCTGCCATCAGGATGAATGAGGAAGATCTGCCGGATTTGGAAAGATTCTATTCATCAAGACAAGACGCTTTCTTTAGGCCTTACATGCTGTCATCGGGAGTTTACTATGGGGCAAGAGAGAACGGAGAGCTGGTTTCCGCTGCTGGGACTCATGTAGTGTCGCCAACATATGGCGTAGCATGTGTAGGAAATGTCTTCACAAATCCACTATGTAGAAGGAAGGGTCACGCCTCCGTCTGTACCGGTGAGGTTGTAAGGGAACTTCTAACCAGCTGTTCGAATGTGATACTCAATGTCAACAGAAAGAATCTGGCTGCGATTAGACTGTATGAGCGACTTGGATTCAGAGAACACTGTAAGTATCTGGAAAGCTTAGGCCGCTTGCAGCAGTGATTGGTCTCGTTCAGTAGCGCTCGCGCGCCACTAGCCAGCTCTTTTTCATCTCGACCTATGTGTGAGTATGATTCGCGCGCACATTACCCATTCTTGACATGCGACATGGATCGATTACTTTCAGTTCTCTCTTTCGCTTAATTCTTGGCTACGCAAATGCTAGTTTACAAAGGTGTAGCGTCATATGGCCCATTCGAGTCTTAATGTATGCGATCATAGACACAGGAGATTTCTCGTGAACCAAATCACCTACAGACTCTTCCGATGCCTTGACTGTGGCCTAATCTCCAAAGAAGCCGAGTAGTCTATGCGCCGTCAAATGAGGAAAGAAGTCCTAAGCGGAATCTTGTCGATCGTAGCCAAGGGTTTCGAGGAGCACATGTCATCCATTTAGGCTTCGGCATTCATATCCTAGGTCATGAAGAAAGAAATCCTCTACTACGAGCATGCAAAATACTATGACTTGATCTACTCGTTCAAGAACTACAGGAAAGAAGCTAACAGGATCAAGGGACTCATCTCGAAACACAAGAAATCGCACGGAAACGAACTTCTTGATGTCGCCTGCGGGACCGGGCATCATCTCAAGTATCTTAGAGGTCGATACTCATGCACGGGCGTTGACATTAGTGAAGAGCTTCTGGATATAGCCAAGAAGAACGTGAAAGGAGTTGCGTTCGAAAGAGCCGACATGACGAAACTGAAGCTTGGCCAGAAGTTCGACGTTATCACCTGTCTGTTCAGTTCAATTGGCTACGTGAAGACCTATTCAAAGCTAAGATCTACCATTCAAAGCTTCGCGAGACACCTGAAAACAGGGGGCGTTTTGACAATTGAGCCATGGTTCACAAAGAGAGCTTACAGAATTGGCTCGCCACACATGACTACCTACGGCGGAAAGGACGTGAAGATCGCTAGATTGAATGTTTCGAAGATCAGAGGAAATGTATCAGTCATGGATATGCACTATCTGATTGCGGGGAGAGACAAAGATGTGAAACACTTTGTGGATAGACACGAATTGGGTCTTTTCGAGGTTGATAAAACTCTGAGAATCATGAAGGATGCTGGGCTTCAAGCAAGGTTCTTGAAAAACGGTCTGATGAGAGGAAGAGGTTTACTCATTGGAGTAAGGAAATAACGACGAAGGCACGTGGGCGCTTCTACTCTCTGAGCATAGGTCCCTTCCGCTCAGTACAATACGGCAATTGTCTGGTTCTAAACGATACAATGCTCTCATTGAACTCAATCAGATATGAGAGCAGTAGCTCCTTGCCGAGCCTCGTCAACGCGAAGACTGGAATCGTCAAACCCAGCTGCATAAGAGCCTTCGGTCCAACCTTTTCTCGGATAAGTCTTGAGGCGCTTGCGCAGACAATGTCAGCGCCCGTCAGAATCTTGCCCACATCAGCCTCGTCCGCGCAGGTGTTGCAAACAGAGAAGATGGCCGCTTGAATTGTGCTCTTTTTCTCAATTCTCCGGATTTCTTCGATCCAAACTGAATTGAAGCTCGCCACGGTCACAGCGACACTTCGATATCCCAGCTCAGCTGCCCTAGCTACTCCTTCAGCTTGATTGATACGTGCAGAGTGTTCGTCCAAGACTGCAGCTCCTTTAGCTTTGACATGCGCAATGGTGCGTCCTATGGGCGATGTCCTGACTATTCCAGTTAGTCTGGCGCCGATCGCCTGAACAAGGCCCGGATCGCTAGCTATGACAGTTCCAGCGCCGTCGCATACTGTCACCGCACAGTCCAGAAGCCCTTTCTTCATGCACACGGAGATGATCTCAGAGCTGCCGTATGAGACAACCAGACCATCGTCGAAGACTCTTTGTTCACAACAAAAACCGGCATCTCTAATTTTCATTTCGACAGAACGCTTAACCGAGTTCCTGTCAATAGTCTTCGTCCCATAAAGCGCCTCATGTAAGGGACAGTAGCTGATTCGAGGCTCAGTGAGGACTTTCACTTCGCCATCCTTGACTAAGGTCCTCGCACCACAGCAATAGACCTCATGTTCGCCAACCAAGCCCTCACTTCTGGACATCACACGAACTCCTTCCCGGTAATCCGCGAGGCTCTGATACTTATACCAATTTGGGTTCATAGTGTAGAGAGCGTTTCCACGTGCGGGAGAACGTTTGCTAGCGCACGCTTGATCAATTCGCCTGCATATTATGCAAGGGCTTCCAAATATGAGAAATGCGAAAAGGGCTTAATCCTTCATTGAGAATGTGGGGAGCAGCTGAAACATGAGCAAGATCGGTGCAAGGCGAAGGCCTCTCTTCGAGGTTGCTGGCTATTTCTTCAGACTATCTTGGACAGCATTCGGTGGCCCGTTGGCCTACATAGCAATGATGGAAGATGACTGCGTGGAGAAGAGGAAATGGCTCAGCAAGGATGAATTCGCTGAGATGCTTGGCATAACAAACATGCTTCCTGGCCCAAACGCAACGGAGATGGCGATTCACATTGGCTACGCCAAGGGAGGAAAGCTGGGCGCCATCATGAGTGGACTCGCTTTCACAATACCATCTTTCATCATCATGGTGATCTTGAGCTGGCTGTATTTTCAATATGGCTCCTTGCCTGCTGTTAGCGGACTCTTCTACGGGATCAACCCAGTTGTTGTAGGCATAATAATCGTCACAGCCTTCAGATTAGGTCGGATTTCGCTCGTTGACTGGAAACTCGTAGGCATCTTCATAGCGGCAGTTCTGTTGTCTTACTTCTCAGCGTTAAACGAGGCTCTGATACTGCTAGGAGCTGGAATAGCCGGAACCATTCTCTACAGTCGTGCTTTGAAGAAAGCACTGTTAGCTGTGCCTGTCTTTCTTCAACTTACTGTTCCTAGTATCGTGGATTTCGAGAGGTTGCCGATCTTTCTCCAGCTTTTTCTTGAGTTCTTGAAAGGTGGATTGCTACTGTTTGGCACTGGGCTTGTTATTATTCCATTGTTGGCACCGGATGTCGTGGACTTCTTCGGCTGGATGAGCTACAAAGAATTCTTTGATGGAGTGACCTTAGGGCAAATAACTCCTGGGCCTGTCATGAAGACCGCTGCGTTTGTCGGTTACAAGGTTGCAGGTGTGGCCGGAGCAGCCGCCGCTATGAGTGGAATTTTTCTTCCCCCGTTCATCATCGTGACCCTACTGGCGCCCTATTTCCGACGGATGAGAACAAACCCTTGGCTTCGAGGCTTCTTGAAAGGCGTGAAAGCTGGAGCAGTGGGAGTCGTTTTGGCTGTAGTGCCTTCATTAGCCAAGATCGCATTCACTGATCTCTTGACGATAGCGATATGCCTACTGAGCATGGCAGCAATGCTGAAAACAAAGGTGAACTTGTCCCTGCTGGTGATCCTGACCGGAATACTGGGTGTTCTACTGAGATTTGTACGGTTCTAAGCTTCGGAATGTTGCTAGAAAACGAATTCGCTATACTCATTTTGGCATGGTTTTCCGTACAAGACCTTGATCGTCCTTCTATCTGGGTAGAAAATCACTGAGCGTAGAGTGCTAGTTGGTGTCGCGTGACGGCAGATAGTGAGACTCGAGGGTTTGTTGTCCTTGCCGTGGTCACGCAGGATTGTGACGATCCTGCTTTCACCTATCTTTTCTTCATCTCTCAGCATTTGAGCAGCTTTGCGCTTAGCCAAGAAGAGAAACAGGGAGGTATGCAACAGCCTCGGTTTTATGCGTTCTACTACTTCAAAATCTGGAAGTTGCTCAAGGAGTGCATGTATAGACTCACGAACAGCCTGCCCCTGATGTACACCTATCTCATGATGGTTGCCGGAAAAAGCCTGCAACGCTACAGTCAACAGCCTTCTCCCTCACGGTCGGGTCATAGGAACACTGCCCATAAAGCGCCCGTGCCAGACCGACAGACGAAAGGGGATGTCGAAGCGCGTGCTTCAAGACTGAAATGCTCGTCTCAGACTGCAAGCATTATATTCGTTTCTGATCGTCAGCAAGGTGGCGGCAAAACATTGGCAGAAGAGGTTGATTCTGAAGCCCTTGTTGGAAAGAAAGCAGAACTCGTTGCCTTGGCAAATTATCAGAAGGCATCCGTCGTAAGTAGAACTCTGATAGACAAGAAGACAGGGACCGTGACCTTGTTTGCGTTCGACAAGGGGCAAGGCTTGAGTGAACATACCGCCCCATACGACGCCCTTGTCCATATTCTCGACGGAGAGGCGGACGTGGTTATTTCTAGCAAGGCTCACCGTCTGGTGAAAGGCGAAGTGATCATTATGCCTGCCAATCAACCGCATGCCCTGAAAGCAGTGAAACAATTCAAGATGATGCTGGTTATGATACACTCCTAACCGCAGCTGCAACCCAGCGCGCGCTGTTCCTTCATCGGTCAAATCGGACGAAACAGATCAAGCGGAGTTGCTCAGATCTCGGTGAGCATCGTGATATTGATCGGGTAGGGATCCGTATGAGTGTTTCTGCGCGTACCGCTGACAGTTTTCCTTCTCACCTACTGAACAGAGATCTGGCCCTGATCTTTGCTTCGAATTTCTTCGGCTCTTTTGGAGACGGGCTTTACTCCTATCTCCTCCCAGTCTACATGACCCGGACCCTTGGAACAAGTTCCACCGAAATAGGAATACTCTATGCAATCGTAAACCTGTTCGGAGCCTCAACTCTTCTGCTGGGTGGAATTCTCGCGGATAGATATGATCCAAAAAAGGTTATGGCCGTCGGGTGGGCGTTGTGGGTGCCAGCACCCATACTGTTCGCTCTTGCCAGAACATGGCCCGAAATGATTCTGGGCATGGTTTTCTGGGGATTCTGGCTCGGCGGGCCGCCAACAACGTCGTACGTTGTTAGAGCTGCAGACAAAAACAGGTTGACTCTTTCCTTCGCAACGCTTTCCGCTGGATGGGCCCTAGGCTATGTCTTTTCGCCTGCAATAGGCGGCTACTTGGCTTCGACAGTCGGAATGCGGGTCGTGTTCCTTCTTGCCTCAACTCTATACGCCTCTGCCGGAATCGTCCTTCTCTTCATTACGAGTCAGCGGCCGGCTGACCGTGTGCAAATCCACTCAGAACAGGAACGCTCAATTTTCAAACTCCTAAGAGAAAGGAAAGTGCTCAGGCTTTCGATACTATTCGCACTAATCATGTTCAACCTAATGATGTTCAGGCCCTTCATCTCCAGATTTCTTGCAGATATCTACAGCTATAGTGAAGTAGAAATCGGCGTATTGGGCTCGGTCCTGTTCTTCGGAGCAGCATTTCTTGGAATTCTGCTGGGCAGAATTGGGGACAGGTGGCGAACACGATATGCTCTTGCGACCGCGTTAGTGTTTTGCAGCCTTTCGCTAGCTCTTCTCCTCGTATCCGGTGACTTCTACATTCTGGCAATTGCTCTTTTCCTAGCTGGATGCTCGTACACAATGTGGTCTTTGATGAATGCTATCATTGGTCCTCTTGCTCCAGAATTCTCCAGGGCCCGCTGGACTTCTATCCCTCAGGCAATTGGCATGTTCAGCTCAACTATTGCGCCCTTCATCGGCGGAGTACTTTATGATGTCTCACCACGTTACCCATTTGCAATAGCGATCGCAACAATGCTTGTGCTCTCCTTGCTTGTGGCTACAAAGATCTTTGATAAAGCATAGACCACGTCTAAGGAGCAGTTCTCACAAGTCGATCGCGAGGAGTCTTGAGAGGGAGAACCAGTCTTCAATAACCTCCTTTGCTGCTCTGCCGTAGTATTTCTCGTAAAGTGCTACTTTGGCTTTCTCAGCCTCAGTCGTGTGGTCATCCAAGTATCGTGCTTTTCCTACGAACTTCTTCTCGCCGATCTCAAAGGAGACTTGAGTATTGTTTCTGATGTTCTTCATCCAGTCTGTTTCATTGCCTTCGTGACTGAGATAGAACCTGCCGTCTCTAACCGCAAACCAAAGCTCAACTGTGTGAGATTTCCCAGTCTTTCTTCCTCTAGTGGTGAGGTGAATGAGTCTCTTGGAGGAGATCTCTGTCAAATCATCTTTATGGATCATGCATCCCGCTTTCCCAAGTCACATAGGTGATAGGCGCGTGCAATGAGCCCTGGTTTCAGACTCTCAACCCTCTTCCGAATCTCTGGCAGAAGTTGGAGAGGGGATGTATCGGCGCACCGCAAAAAATGCAATATCTCTGCATTTCTTGCGTGGAAGTGATCCGCTGAGGCATAGGCGCTTGAGCCCGATTCCAAGATTGTCCCGCGGCTCCCAACGTGAGAGGTACTACTTTCTTGCCGCAATATGGACACCTGATCTTACCCATGGCCTGTTGTAGCTGCCCTCCGCATCTCGGACACATGGCACCAAGAACCCCTTGTGGGCTGGGAATCGCAACAGTTCTTGGTCTCGATCCTACCACCAGCCCTACAACAAGGAGAACCAAGCCAACAAAGATCAGTGATCCAGCTATCAACGTCAATTGCAGAACAGTTACAAACGTTGGAATTATGTCAGTCAGAAGAAAGAGTGCACCCAGAACTCCACCAAGCATTACCAGTACTATTCCACACGCAGCCACTCCAGCTCTCACGGCTGACCCCTACCAATTGAATCCTTAGCGCGCGCAATGAAAAAACTATCGGAGGCACAAGGTGTGTCCAGATCTCATGTGGGTTCACTCAGGAAGGCCACGGTCGAACTGGACAGGGCACCGGTCGTCAGGAGCGGAAAGTACGCGATCTAGCCCAATTCCTGTGAAGCCTCAAACCCCTACAACCACGATCAATGAACCGCCCGATGGAACTGGTCTTCAATCGGCGTAGATGCTTCAGTAGCGAGTACCCCCCGTCAGGCAAGCGGTGCTAGATAAGACGTAAACTATACTCAAACATCAAAACCTTATTCCCTAGTTCGCATCAATCTCTATTGAGGTGAAATCTTGCCCAAGAAGACGAAAAGGAAGCCAAAGAAGAAAGCGAAGGCGAAGAAGCGGCCCAGGAAGAAGGCACCTAGGAAAGCCAAGCCAGTGACCCGCGTACTTGAGCCTCCTGCTCTGGAATTGCCCGAGCCAGCCTTGGCTTCAGCCTCAGGTACTCAGCAAGCGCCACCGCCAGGTTAGTAGCGCAAGAGCAACGCGCGCGCTTTCGCAGCTCCTTAGCCATCACACAAGTCAGCAATAGTTGACATGGTAGGCTCAGAGCGCGCGCTATCCACCCTCCATAGCTAATAGGGTCTTCACACTAAGCTGTCGGTAAGCTGTCGGCTGCCGTGACGAATTGTGAAGGTCAGTCGTTTTCAGGTAGTGGCAACACTGCAAGCTGCGAGAGGAAAGGAACTCAGGCTTTCAACTACCTTAGCAAGAAGCTGGGGACTTAACAGGGCAATATTCTACGCAGCCGCCAAACGAGGCTTCAAAGAGAGAAAGGCTCCGAGTCGTAGGCAGGAAGAGGTTGACAGGAAGCCTATCGAGAAAACAAGAAACGCATACTTCCTAGGTGATGAGATGGCATACGCCTCGAAGAAAGGGCAGCGCTTCTACTTCGCGATTGGAGGAGAGCTCCAGACTGACGGAGACTTCAAACGACAGATAGAGCGTAGGTTCGGAAACGCTTTCTCAGAAGCCTGGAAGGAATCACTTGACATCGTGCGACAATATCCTAAAGAAGTTCTACTTTTGCAAAGCAAGTTCTTCGAAGAGGTCTACAAACCACGAAGAGATGAACTGGCATCGAAATGGACCGAGATGAGTGAGCCATCAAGAAACCTCTGAATCGCGAGAGGAATGGTCTTGACCAGAAGGTCAGAGAGACATGAAGAGTGCCTTTACCTGTTGGATTCCGCGCATCCCTCTGATCCGTCCGACCAGATCGAGTATCCTTGCACCGTTTCCCTCAGCTATGAAGATCTCGAGGCAATACCTGTCACCTATGTGTCTGTGCATGTTCTCTACGACTACGTCATCAAACTCATGCCTAATCACGGGCAACCTAAGATCCACGTCCTTCCTTTCGATATCGCATGACACCATGATGGTTGCAGATATTTTTTCATCTTGAGTTTTCGCAAGCTCTGCTTCGGTCATGAGATTCCTCAACGCATCTCTGAAAGCTTCAGATCTGCTGGAGTATCCTCTTGTCTTCATGAAGTCGTCAAACTTCTTCAGAAGCTCCCCAGGAAGAGTCACACTGACGACAACCGTTCCTACATACCCCCGCGTGTATTAACCTAACCAGCCAAATACATTGCTTGGCTAATATTTCTTGCCTGCAGGACAGCACACAGCTAATATAATCGACAGGATAGTCGTGAGCGGTTCCACCTCAGTGATCCGCGCGAAGACTCTGGAAAGCAAAGACCAAGCATCGGCTGAGATGCCTCGTGGCGAGCAACGGAAACCCTGGCTCTACCTAGCCATCATCTTAGGGCTCACCATGATCATATCGTCCTTTCTTGAGCATCTGGCCAAGGGCATCCCCTTGGGATTCATCGTTCCGTTCCTGAACGAGCCCGCGACGGTTTCCATGATTCTATACCATTTGGCACTCATACTTGTTGGCGGATACGTAGGAATTCTCGGGTTGAAGGAGCTTGTCTTGGAGAGAAGGTTCTCGGTTGAGTTCCTAATGGCTGTAGCCGCGATGGGCGCAGCTTATCTAGATTTCCTGTTCGAAGGCGCCATGGTTCTCTTCCTCTATTCAGTCGCGGAACACTTTGAAGGCTACATTGAAGACAGGGCGAGAAAAACCATCGAGAAGCTTACAGAGTATATGCCTGACATGGCAAAAATCATCCAGAACGGCACTGAAGAAACCATGAAAGTCCGGGAAATCAAGCCTGGAATGGCCCTTCTCGTGAGACCAGGTGAGAGAATCCCCTTGGACGGCATTGTGACGGAGGGCTCATCCCATGTTGACCAATCGATTGTGACCGGGGAATCCACACATCTGTCCAAGAGGGAAGGTGATATCATCTACGCAGGAACCTTGAACATCGACGGCGTCATCAAAGTCAACGTTACGAAGAGCGCTGAAGAAACACTCGTCTCAAGGATTGTAAAGCTCGTAATCGAGTCGAGGAAACGGAAAGCGTCGATCGAGAAACTTGTTGATAGGTTCGCTCGAGTCTACGTACCCATCGTGATTCTATTCGCCATTCTCACAGCAGTTCTTGCGCCCACAGTCCTCGGCGGTCCAACACATGTCTGGCTCTACAGATCGCTGACGCTGCTGGTAATATCTTGTCCAAGCGCCTTTGTGATGTCTGTCCCAGCGACGATATTCACAGCCATCACCGTCGCTGCCAGACGAGGTGTCATCTTCAAAGGAGGACTATACATCGAGAAGATGGCTAGAGCCAAAACGGTTGTTTTTGACAAAACAGGCACACTGACTCTCGGTCACCCGACAATAGTCGAGGTGACTAGATTCGCAGATAACGTGGACAAGCATGTCCTTACCTACGTAGCTGCTTTAGAACAATACTCTCGCCACCCAATAGCAGAAGCCCTGGTGAATGCAGCGTCAGAGCAGGGACTAGATTTCCGCAGACTTCACGTCGAAAACGTGCAAGAGGTCTCTGGCAAGGGGATAGTGGGCACAGTTGAAGATGTCAAGATTGGCGTAGGCAACAATGAACTGATGCGGACATGCAGTACAAACCATTTGGACTTCCCAGACACTATCGATGATAAGCATAGCTGTGTGTTTGTTTCAGTCAACGATTCTATCACTTCAGCGTTCTGCTTGGCTGATGATGTCAGACATGATGCGGTTGAAGCGGTCAGGCTCTTGAGGAGCAGCGGGGTTCGAACTGTAATGCTAACTGGAGACAAGGCGAGCATTGCGAAAGAGATTGCGGGAAAACTCGAGATGGATGAGGTCTATGCGGAACTTCTTCCAGAGGGGAAGCTGAAGATAATTGACAGCCTCAAGGTGAAGCATGGGTTGGTGGCGATGGTTGGTGATGGCGTGAATGATGCTCCAGCACTAGCGGCCTCAGACGTTGGCATTGCAATGGGCGGTAGCGGGGTTGATGTTGCTTTGGAGTCAGCAGACATCGTTCTTGTGAATGATGAGCTAATCAAGATCCCCTATTTGAGAAAACTGAGCCAGCGGGCTGTCAAGATCTCAAGGCAGAATATCGCCGTCTCACTAGGAGTCAAGATAGCAATAGGAACACTTGGTTTCCTTGGAATAATACCTCTATGGTTCGCTGTCGCGGCAGGAGACGATGGAGTCACAATGTTGCTTCTATTGAACACGTTACGACTAATGCGGGTCAAGTAGTGAGCCAATCGCGCGCTGACAGGGTACGTTCTTCTCCAAACTGCGCATTAGCAGGTTGTTGAAGGCCCAAAAGAAGACCTTTATGACAAATCGACATGCTTCTCAGTTGGTGGGACGGCGAATCGAGAGTGAGAAGAATCACTGGTAGGATCATTGACATAAGATCAGACACATCATCTCTGCCAACTGAGGAAATGCGTGAAGCCATGAAGAAGGCTGAGGTGGGAAATGACGGATATGGTGACGATCCCACTGTGAACAGACTCCAAGACTTAGCAGCAGCCAAGATTGGCAAAGAGGCCGCACTGTTCGTGCCGAGTGGTACTATGGGGAACCTCGTAGCGTTGCTCACTCATACTCAGAGAGGACATGAGATAATCGCGGAAGACCAGGCCCACATTGTAACAAATGAGCGAGGCTATGCCTGCGTAGCGGGCCTTGAGGTCCGTCGGATAAGAGGGCACAAAGGAGCGATGGGCCCCCACGAGGTTGAAGATGCAATTATCACTTCCCGTTCATTGAAGATCGACTTGATCTGCTTGGAGAACACGCACATGAATGCCGGAGGCGCAGTGGTTCCGCCTGACAACATTTCGCAGGTTTGCGACGTAGCACACAAACATGGCATACCTACGCATCTGGATGGTGCGAGAATTTTCAACGCCTCCACAGCGCTGGGGATACCGGCAGACAGAGTAGTCAAGCATGTGGACTCGATAATGTTCTGCTTATCCAAGGGACTCTGCGCGCCAGTCGGCTCGATGTTGGCTGGCAGCCGTGATTTCATAGCAAAGGCCAAGCAGATGAGAAGAGTGGTGGGAGGCCAAATGAGGCAGGCAGGCGTTGTCGCAGCGGCCGGCATCCTCGCCCTTGAGAAGATGGTAGATAGGTTGAATGAGGATCATGAGAACGCGCGTTTCTTGGCTGAAGGTCTGTCAAGTATCGAAGGCATTGAACTAGATTTAGACGATGTCCAAACAAATCTGGTGTTCTTTGATGTGGGAGGCTTAGGGATGGATGCGAAAGCATTTGCCAGCAAATTGCTGGATGAATGGAACATCAAGATAGACGCACGCGAAAAGTCTCTTGTTAGAGCACTCACCTACAAAGACATAACCAGGCAAGATGTTGAGTACGTAGTAAATGCAATTCGAGAAGCATCCGCCAGATAGCCAAGGGTCTTCCTAAGACGCGCTGGTGACAGTAGTATCTCCAATCTTAGCGCGCGCTCAAAAGCCAGCGTACCATTCTTGAAAAAACACGGTCCTAGCGCACGCTATTCGTAGAACGAAATAGGATTATGTCAAGCATGGGCTAGACGTGCTCTTGATCTCTAAGTCTGTTATCTCGCCATGGAGCGTTGCGCTATAGCCTTATTGTTGTGCCTAATCCTCGTTCCTTGGCTCGTTTGTAGGCGTACATTGCTGCCGCAGCGTCTTCGACCCCCATCCCTATGGAGATGAACAGAATCTTCTCGTCCGGCTTCTCTCTGCCAGGTTTAAGGCCTCCCACGACTTCGTGAATCTCCGCGTACACTTTGCTGCGGTCGAATAGACGTTTGTCCATTAGCATGTTGAGTTCCTTTACCCTGGTGCTTACGTATTCCCACCAGTCCACGACTACTTTGTCGGCGTCAGTCACGACCTTCGTGTCTACCTCTTGGTAGGAGCCAACTTTCGCGATGAACATACCCGGCACGAACCACTCGGGTTTAACCATTACCTCGTCGCCTACTGTGCATGTGGCGACGATGTCTGCGCCAACCACGGCCTCCTTGTATGACGAGACTGATTTCACATTGAATCCTTTGTCTGTCATTTCCTTCACGAATCGGTCTTTGATATTCGGAACAATGTCAAATGCGCGAACTTCCTCTATCTTGCGCACGTTTCTGAATGCCTCGGTGTGAGTTATCCCTTGAACTCCGGTTCCTATTATTCCCAGAACGGGACTGTCCTTCTTCGCAAGGTACTTCGCAGCCACGGCTGAGGTGGCGGCTGTTCTTAGGGCGGTGATCCATGTGCCGTCCATCAGGGCTATGGGAACACCGGTCTTCGCATCGTTGACCACAATCGTGGCATGGACGGTTGGCATATTATGCTTAAGGGGGTTGTCTGGGAAGAACGCGAATATCTTGCTGACAGCGACTTCCATGGGTTCAACGTAGGCGGTCATTGGCTTGATGAAGCCGTGGTGCTTCGGGATTGTCATGTATATCTTTGGGGGTTGTATCGCTTGGCCTTTTGCGAGTATTTTTATGGCTTTTTCGACTTCTTCAACAGTCTCTTTCATACTTATGCAGTCTTTGACATCTTTCTCGGACAGGTAGAGACAAGTGTTTTGGCTCATAGTCTATTCACTGAGTCCTCCAATCATGCAGCGACAGCGAAATAACACTTTCTAGAAGCACCAAATCCTCGATTGCCAGTGTGTGAACGGGCATTTGTGATGAACGAGTGACGGATGCCTCTGTCGTCGTACAGGTCTACTATTTCTTTTCTTTCTTCTCCAAGAAGCGGGTGTCAACTCCCAGCTTCTTGCCTACGTCAATCAGATCCTTTGCGAATGCTTCATGTACCGGAATTCCATGCTCTATTCGATTCTTCTCCATTTCGAACTCAATCTCGCCATGAATGTAGATTCGATTCTGCCCTGCTGCCTTCGGAGAGTTCTTCAAAGTTCTAATCAACTCATCCATATCGCTCTTGAACTCGTCCAATGGTCTGAAAGCCTGTATGTCTATCGCTGCGAAGAAGTGCCCTATGTTGGAGATCGTGTGTTCAAAAGGGCTGCCAACAGTGACGGCAAAGCTTGCTCCTGACAGTACACCGGAAACTATGTCCACAACGGTGGACAGGCCGTAGCCTTTGTGGCCCCCAGTTATTCTTGGTCCTCCCAAGGGCATCAAGGCTCCTTCCTTTTCGGCTTCTTCCGGGTTTGTCGTAGGGGCACCGTCCTTGTTTACTGCCCAGTTCTCGTTTATTGGTTGCTTCAGCTTGGCGTGTACGCTTATCGTTCCAAGTGGTACAATGCTTGTTGCCATGTCTAAGACGAATGGTTTTTCTCTACCGGCGGGAACGGACACGCTGATCGGGTTCGTGCCGATAGTCCTCTGTTTTCCGAAAGTCGGGGCTACAAGAGGCTGAGAGTTTGTAAGAGAGATCCCTATCATGTTATGTTTTAGAGCTCTCATCGAGTAGTATGCTGCTATTCCGAAGTGGTTGCTGTTCTTGACGGTCGCCATGCATATCCCTGTAGACCTTGCTTTTTCGATGCATCTATCCATCGTCCAGACTCCGACGATCTGACCCAGCCCGTTATCTCCATCCACAAGCATGGTGGAGGGTGATTCACGGACTATCTTTATCCGAGGACTGGTGTTGATCAGCTTGTTCTCGACTCTGTAGACATATCTGGGAAGTCGCGATGTTCCATGGGACTCGATTCCTCTGAGATCAGCCTTGATCAAGGAATCTGCGGTCGTGAAGGCATCTTTGCTCGGTACACCGAGCTTCTCGAAAACTGTTGCTACGAAAGCTCTTAGCTCTTCGGCATTCACGCGGATCTGGTCAGTACTCAATCTTGGTCACACTATTCATCTGCTGACGAGTGGTAGCACAAGGGCGCTCTCTAATACTGCAACCTTTGCATTGCGACCGTGTTTTCCGAATGCATATTCAAGAGCCAATTGCACAGAGTCGGCGCGACGAAGCCCCATCTTCTCAAGTCTATCACTCTCGATTCCCTTGGTAACGACGACGACCTCTCTATCTTGAAGGACTTCTCTCCACCACAGGACGACACCTCCAGGTGAACCCGGTATCTGCTTCTTCACTACCAGTCGAAGAACTTCCTCAGGCTTAGCTCTCTCAACCATGAATTTCCAGAAGTCTTCTGGAGGAGAGCCACCTATGCCGTCTGGGCAGGGAGAAACCAGCACCACAGTTCCTTCATCTTTCGTTACCATTCTGCCGATTGTGGCTGCCTTCTCCGAATAGAAGAGGCTCAAGTCAGCAGGAGTCGCACTGACGACAGCGATGTCGGCCTTCTTTCGAACTCTAACCCCGTAGAGTTGCCTTATTATCGCAGCGCCTCTTTCATGCGCTCTTACGACATTCCCTGCCACAAGTCTAATGACCTTCTTGCGGGAATTCAGTATAGTATTGACTATGAAATTGAAGCCAACCATCTTTGCGACCTCATTCATGTCCTGTCTCACTGGATTGCCTTTCATATTGCCCAACCTGCAATGGATTGAGCCTTCCATACTGTGGTTCTGCTCTATTGTATCGCGTCCGCAGACACCTGGCAGAACTATCTTGGATCCTCCGCCAAAGCCAGAGATGTGGTTCGCCATGAGGTTCCCAATGCCTATCTTGAAGTCAGCCTCCAACACCAGCCGGTTCACCCAGACTGGGGTGCCAAAAGATGTGGTTCCTATGTAGGTAAGTTGCTTTTCATCATCGCAATCATGCTGTATGACTCTGAACTGCCCCAGCAGTTGCTCCCCAATCTTTCTCCGAAGCTCTTCCTCAGTGCAGTCACGGTGAGTTCCTTTGGCAATGACAATTGTGATATCCTTCTCGGACACGCCAGCTCTCTTCAGTTCCTCGATGATGGCAGACAGGATCTGACTAGGCTGTGTGGGCCTGGCCCAGTCGTCCACTAGGATCGCGATCTTCTTACCAGGTCCGACGAGATTGGATAGCGGTTTGGAACCGGTAGGGTTCCGTAACAAACGTGTTGTCTCGGCTTTGAGGTCCTCGATCTCACGAACCTTCTTTGGCAAGCAATACATCAGGAGGTTCTCGTCAGGAACATCGAATTCGGCTTCATCTTGACCGTACGGAATCTTTATGCGCAAATTCTCTCTCCTCGGATGAGAGCATTGCGAGGGTTGGCCACCATTTCAAATAAATCTTCCTATTGCTGTTCTGACGTCGGTTTACCCCCATATTTGTGAAGCACTATCTTCTTTCGGCGCACGTTGATGATGTCTGTGCACGGCGGTTGTAGAGACAGATTTCCAAGAGTGAACCGAACCTATCTAAGCATACTCGAGCCTCATAATTCCATATGCTGACTAAGATGAACGTGCTAGGGATGAGAATTCTCCTGATTGAGTTTTCGCTCTCTAGCTGGAAACGCGGCCGTAGCCATGAGTAAAGAAAGTATCGCCAGAAACAGAAGAGGAGGCCCGACTCCAGAAGTGGCATCCAAGAGATACCCTATCACGATAGAAGAGATTATTCCTCCAATGGAACCAAGACTCATGAGGACGCCTGTTGATGATCCGGCGTATCTCGATTTAACCTCTGGATCTGCAAGAGGTATCAGCCACATTATCTCTGTCAAGCCAGCAAAAATGAATCCCAAGATTGGAATTATCGTAAGACGTGAAACGAGACTTTCCCAAGAGAAGATTAGCAAAAGAACCAGAAGAGAGGACAGTATACCTAGGTATATGATGAGATAGGCTCTCTTGTGGATCTTATCAGAAAGCTTAGGAATAAGGATGCAGCCTGCACCCTGAGATACCCAGAAGATGCCCACTAAAAAGCCTGTCAGCAACATCGAGGTTCCAGTGAAACGAAGAAGATACGGCAGGAAGGCCGAGAGGCTCAAGATAAATCCACTCAAAAAGAATCTCGAGATCGCCACGATTCTAACAGCCTTGACGTTCAGTACATGACCAATATTGGCGAGCATTCGAGGACGATCTTGATTACAGTCACCGTGCATCATTTCCTTGAGAGAGCTTGTTCTGGCAAAGTAATAGAAGACGCAAGTCACTATCACGCCAAATCCTCCGTACAAGAGGAAAACGGATCTCCAAGATGGCACCAACGAAACAAGAAACGGAACAAGGAAAAGAACAGAAGCGGAGCCAAGTCTATAGCCTAGGGCTAGTGTTCCTATGGCCAACCCCTGCGATTCGGGTTTGAACAGCGTACTTACCATCTTCGTCAACGGTGGAACGGAGAGAGAAACGCCGGCAGCTGTCAACAGCGATAGAATAGAGAGCGACCAAGGGTCGAACACGAATGCTCTCAACATTGATGAGAAGGTTGTGAGAATCATGCCGAGCTCGAATATTCTCGCAAATCCATAACTGTCTGCTAGCGTTCCTGCCACGATGCCAAAGAGCGCCATTGACATCGCGAGCGAGCTCAGAACCACGCCACTTTGAAGTGCTGTCAGGCTCAGATCGCGCGATATTTCATACATCAACGCTGAAAGCGAAGCGGTCGCGAAACCGATGTTCAGTTCGCCTGGAAGGAAAGATGTCACGAGAATGATCCAGTTCTTGTGTTTAACCTTCTTCGAATCGATTTCCAAGTACCTCACATCCATTGGAAATGTAGCTGACGTCTGACTGAGAAAACAGAATCCTCAGGTCAAGTCGCTCTACGCATTCTTTTCCAGTTGGTGGCATCTCACCAAATGCCCACCAACATCAACCAATGCTGGTTCATCAAGTGAGCAACTATCGAGCGCTTTCGGGCATCGACTTGCGAAGCGGCATCCTTTGGGAATTCTAACGGAGCTTGGGATCTCTCCTTCGAGCTTGATCCGCTCGGGAAGGAGTTTCTCTTCTTCGTCACTGACGGTGGGTATGACCGAAAGAAGAGCGATCGTGTACGGGTGCATTGGATTCGTGAAAAGTTCCTTGGTAGGTGCCATCTCCATAGCCCTGCCCAGATACATGACCATAACCCTATCTGCAATATTTCTGACGAGACTCAGGTTGTGGGAGATAAAGACGTAAGTCAATCCGTATTCCTTCTGGATCTCCTTCAGAAGAGAGATGATGTTCGCTTGTACCGAGACATCCAACGAGGCTGTAGGCTCATCAAGAATCACGAGAGCGGGATTCATTATCACGGCGCGGGCGATCCCAACTCTTTGCTTCTGTCCCCCGCTCAGAGAGTGAGGATATCGATAGAGGAAGTCCTTAGGAAGCTCGACTCGATCCATTATTCGAGCCACCATTTCATACCGTTCTTTTCTTGAACCAATCTCGTGAACGTTCACAGGATCCATGACTATGTCCAAGATCCTCCGTCGGGGGTTCAAGGATGAGGTGGGATCCTGAAACACCATCTGAGCCATTCTTCTGTAGTTCTTCAGAGCGTTTCCTTCAAGCTTCGCGATATCATCATTCTCAAAGAGAATTGAGCCCTCGGTCGGTTTGAAGATCCTGATCAAGGTCTTGCCTACGGTTGTCTTGCCAGATCCAGATTCACCAACCACGGCAAGGGTGTCGCCCCTGATTACATCAAAGGAGACACCGTCTACTGCCCTTACGTCACCGATCTTTCTCTTCAATATGCCGCCGGTAATCGGAAAGTACTTTTTCAGGTCGCGAACTTGTAGCAAAGGTTCACTCATTTTGCCCGTTTCTCCTGAGAATACAAGTAACATGCGACCTGATGGCCGGTAGCGATCTCAGCGAGCGCCGGCCTCTCCTGCTTACAAACAGCCATTGTGTGCGGACATCGTGGATGAAATCTGCATCCCTGAGGCGGATTGTAGTAGTCAGGTATGGCTCCCTCGATCCCTCTGCTGATCTCTCCATATATCTTGGGAACGGACTTGAGTAGCCCTAGTGTGTACGGGTGCTTCGGTTCCTCGAATAGCTTCCGAGTGGGCGCTGTCTCAACTATGTCTCCCGCGTACATGACATAGATACGATCGCACAGTCGCCTAGCAACTCCCAGATCGTGTGTGATATACAGAACCGAGATCCCTTCCTCCCTCACTCGCGTTTCCAAGACTTCGTTGATTTGTTCTCCGACTGAGACATCAAGTGCCGTAGCCGGTTCATCCGCAATCATGAACGAGGGCTTTTCCATCAGGGCCATGGCAATCAGCACTCTCTGCCTCATGCCGCCGCTCAGCTCAACTGGATAGGCCTGCAGTACTCTATCCGGATCCGGGATGTTTACTTTCTGAAGCATCTCTAGAGCTCTCTGCATAGCCTCTGTACGTCGGTTCTTGTCTCGAGATACTCTGAGATACTGCAGTAGATCTATGTCAAGACTACCGCGAAATGCATGCGTGTCGAACATCTGGGTTGCAATCGTAAAAACAGGGTTCAAGAAAGTCATGGGATCTTGAGGGACGAAACCGAATTCCTTGCCTCTAATCACCTGAAGCTCTTTCTCTTTCAGCGTCAGTAGATCTTGGTCTTTGAACAGAATTTGGCCGTTTACAATTTTTCCTGGCGGTCTTGGCAAAATGCCGAGAACAGTCTTCGCTGTAACGGTCTTCCCACATCCACTTTCTCCGACTAGGCCGACAATCTCCCCTCGGTTTACGCAGAGGCTTAAATCGTCCACAACTCTGGCTGTCCCATCATAAGTCGAGAAGTCGATCGTTAGATCTTTGATAGTCAATAGATCGCTATTGTTCATGGTTCATTCTTCTAATTGCACATCAAACGCATCTCTCAATCCATCGCCCAACAAACTGAAACCTATGACGGCCAGAAGTATGACGACCCCAGGAAAAGCAGACATCCACCAGTACTCGGGCAGATAGTACTTTCCCTCCGAAATCATGGTACCCCAGGCTGGGGTTGGCGGCTGGACGCCGAGGCCCAAGAAGCTCAAAGAGGCCATGAACAGAATGACCATTCCAATATCCAGAGTGAATTTCACTGTGACAACTGAAACTATGTTCGGAAAAATGTCGCCAAAAATGATACCTAGCGGTCCTTTTCCTATCGCCCGACTTGCCTCAATGTACTGCTCTTCCTTCACTGAGAGCACAACGCTCTGGACAAGTCTAGCGTACCAAGGCCACCATGCTATCGTAACTGCGAAGATAGCCGTCATAATGTCTGGTGTAAACGCAGACGTAGCGGCCAAAGCCAAGACAAGAGGTGGTATGGTAATGAAAACGTCCGCGGTTCTCATGATGACCGAGTTTGTCTTCCCACCAACATAACCCGCGATCATACCCAAGACGACACCGACGACAGTGACCAAAAACTGGACGATTACCGCTGAAGATATGTCTATTCTGGCACCAAACATGATTCGCGAAAGAACGTCTCTGCCGGCCTCATCGGTTCCGAATATGTGCATCGGTGACGGGGGAAGTAGCTTGTTGACAAAATCCACTCGTCCTTTGGCATCCATCGGAAATGGTGAAATATAGTCCGCCAGGAGCCCCATGAGCACTAGCCCGATTACAATAGCTAAGCCTGCCATCGAGAGGGGGTTTCGTTTGAATCGGTTGATAGCCCTTTTCCAGCCCTCCAAGCGATATGCCTCTGGCCCTCCCGTAATACCTAGCCGATCCCCAATAGGACGTTTCATGGTTCCGCCGATTGGGACGCCTGACAACCTGAGCAGATTTGTCATGGCGTACCGTCGGAGGGAAGAAGGATGCTGACCCATGCTACCTTTCTTCTCCGTATCTTATTCTAGGGTCAAGATATCCGTACAGTAAGTCCACCATGAAGTTCGCAGTCACGATAATGATTCCCACTAGTATGACAACCGACATAATGGCATTGAAATCCTTGAAGTAGATTCCTTGAACTAGATAGGTCCCCATACCAGGCCAAAAGAATACCATTTCCACCAGAGCGACGCTTCCCAAAGAATAGGCGAACATCAGCGCAATCATCGTAAGAACACTCGCCATGGAGTTCTTTAGCATGTATTTGTAGACGATCAGGCGCCTCGGCATTCCATTTGCTATCTGCAGAATGACGTGGTCTTTGCTTCTCTGATCGATCATCGCAGATCTCACGAGCCTGCTGATGTTCGCGAGCGATGGAAAGGAGAGAACGAAGGCGGGCAAGATGATGTGTTGTGCACTGCTCCAAAACGCTTTCCAATTCCCTGTAAACAGACTGTCCAAGAGATAGAATCCCGTGATGTGGATGGGGCGCGTTATATCATCTCCGATTCTCCCTCCAATCGGAAGCAATCTGAAGTATGATGCGATTAGGAGTTGAAGCATGATTCCTGTCCAGAATAGTGGCATCGAAACGCCTCCAATGGAAAGAATCCGGCTCCCATGATCTTGCCATTTGTCCTTGTGCATTGCTGCAACTATTCCTATGGGTATCCCAACAAGTGTGGAAAACATTACAGCTGCCGCAGTTAGTTCATAGGTAGCAGGGGCGAATCTCGCTAGATCGACCAACACATTATTGTAGGTTCGCAGTGAGACCCCCCAGTCTCCAGTGAAGAATCCCACCATGAAAACGACGTATTGAACGTAGAGTGGCTTGTCGAGGTTCCAGATTCGCCTTGCATGGGCAATCATCTCCGGAGTAGCATCCGGCCCCAGAGCTAGTTTGACTGGGTCGCCAGGAAGGATGCGAGTCAGCGCAAAAATCAGTACGGATATTCCGAAGATTATCGGAATTGTGTACAGTAGTCTTCGCAAAACATAGCTGCCGTATCCCATTTTGAGCACACTATGCCTTCTACTTTCAGACAGAAAAATATACCCTTATCGTAAAGAAAAAGGGAAGTTTGGGGCAGTAAGCACCCCGCGGGCAGTCTAACGGGCAATTGATACACTATGCAGCTTCGTATCTTCTCGCCGATGAAGAATCGACCAGGATGCACGGTAGCGCAGGTACTGCAGACCTCAGTGAAAATCCAGCTGGAATGGATCCCTTGGGGAGCGTTCCTTCCCACCACATTCCGTAGAGACCCAGCCAGTGAAGATATTGCACGTTCCACGATACGCCGCTGAGCTGTTTGCTGTGAGGAGTTAATCCTACTTCTTCACTAGCAAAGATCACTGGTGCGTCATCATTTACTATGGCCTGAACTTCCTTGTACAGCTTTGCTCTCTCTTCTTGATCTACTATGTCTCTAGCCTTGTCCAAGAGTTCGTCTACTCGCGGATTGTCATAGTACGACGGGTTTCGGCTCCATGAAATGGCAGTCGTGGTGTGCCACATGTTGTACAACACGGTATCTGGGTCTGGAGCGTAGAAGGGCGCTTGAGTAACAGCCACGATGTCGGGTGTTGTATCGGGCTTGCTGATTCTGTCCACATACTGTGCCCAGGGCAAAGACTCAACTTTGATCTTCAAACCGAGCTCTGCGGCCTTGGACTGCAGCAACAGACCGGCCAGCCTCTCGTACTCAATCACGTTGATGTAGCTGAAAGTCAGTTCCCTGACCTTCGAGAGATCGGAGTACTTGGATTTGGCGAAGTATTCCTTTGCCTTTGCAACATCGAACGGGTAAGGTTGTATGTCACTGTTATGGCCCCAGTAAGATCTGGGCATAGGTCCTATAAGTCGCTGGTCTCCGATATCGCCTCGTATGTTCTTGATGAAACTGTCGTAGTCGAAGAGGCACGATAGGCCTTTCCTGAACCACTTGTCGTCCAGAGGATCCTTCTTAGTATTCATCGTGAGATAATGTGGTTGTAGTGGCTTCTCGCTGTAAGTCACTTTTGTTCCAGCGAATTTGTCGGCCCATTTGACGAATTCTGTCGATCTGAAGCTGCCAGTTATTTGGCATTCGCCTGATTCCATCAGTTGTCTCACTGTGCTTTCCTCCCAGATTTGCTTGAAGTGCATGCCATAGATCTGGTTTGGTTTCCAGCCCTTCCAGTAACCTTCGAACCTCTCTAAGTCAAACGATTCTTCAGCCCTGAAGTTCTTCAGTACGTATGGACCGGAGCCCGCGTCATTCCCTGCATTCAGCCATTTGCCGCCGTAGTCGCCCATGTCGCCGTAGGGGCCTGGTTTCTCTGTATGGGCCTTTATGACTTCAGGGTTCACGATGTTGAAATATGGTAATGTTCCAAGGAATGGTGCAAACTTTTTGTCCAATTTGATTCTGACAGTGTATTTGTCGACGACTTCCGTGTTTCCAGGTTTGATCCGTCCCTCCCACATGAAAGAGACGCCTTGCTTCATGGTCATCATTCTATCCATGCTGAACTTCACTGCTTCAGCAGTAAGCTCGCTTCCATCATGGAACTTGACCCCTTGTTTAAGGTAGAAGGTGTAGGCTAGTCCGTCGCTGGAGACATCCCATTTTGTGGCGAGGCTAGGTATGATCTTCGCTGGCAGGCTGTAGTCGAATTCAACAAGGCTGTCGTAAAGATTCGGATAGAGCCTGTACGCTGGTGTATCAGACCCCACAGCGGGGTCTGGTTTGCCCGTGGATGATTTGTCACCGTACGTGAGCCATATCTTCGCTAAGGGGGTTGTTTGCATCATCGTTACAGTCTGCGTAACAACCTGTTTAGGCGGTGCCACGTAGAGTGAGCCCACAGCCAGCAGAACGACCAATATCACTGCAGCACCAATGTATGTTAGCTTAAGATTCCTTTTTTGCTCTGTCAACTTGTATCCCTTAGAAATGTAGGCCATGAGTTTCTATTTATGACTTGCCTTTGCTCATGAGCGAAAGTCTGTGAGACAGCAAGAAAGGCGTGACACACGTATCCGACCTCACTCGTGCGCGAATCAAAATCTTGTGACTACCGTCCATGAATGGACTTCGCACCACGTCGACTAGTTGCCTCAGGCGGGTCAGTGATCTCCGCGAGTACGCGGAGAGCCCAAATCTGCTGCACTATAGTTCCGTGAAGCAGAAACTGATTGTGGCTCCGCTCTGAGCTGTCAGGAATTCCCTTCTAAGGGTCCATCCCCATACGTAACCGTCGAACGGCATCTCAATAGTCTCGACCACATCTCCGTACAGGTTGTAGATTCTTGCTATTGGAGTCCCTTTCTTCAGCTTGACTCCAGGCTTCACCAAGCGGTGAACTAGTCCACCTCTGTTTGCCTTGGTCATACCCTTGAACTCATAGTTTCCGTGAAGGACCTGGATTCCACTCTGTTTCTCAATCTCGCCCGGTATCATCTTCAGGTACTTCATTACATTGAGCACGCCTCTTACCGCTACCTGTACTGTAACCTCCTCGTCTTTTTCCAGAGTAAGTCCATAGGAAGCCTCGAATTCCGGTGTGAAGGCCGGTATGCCATTCGCCATACATGTTGAAGAATAGGACAGGTCACCTGGCTTCGTGCCGGGAAGTTCGAATCGTGCCCCTGCCGGGCGTATGACTGTGATGCCGAAGCTTTGCGCTGCTTCAAGCGCCATCTTCTCCATCTTCGGATCTTTGCAGTAGCCAACGATGCTAAAGTGCAGGCACGGCTCAACGTTCTCATGAAAATCCATGCAAAGGGTAGCCTTCTTTGTCGCGTTTTCCCAGATGAAATTCGCAAACCTAGACGTTACTGATCCCTGGCTACTGCCCGGAAATGAAACGCTCATGTTCAGGCCGTCATGGGGAGAAGTATATTCTCCAAACTGAAACCCGAAGGGATTGGTTACTGGGAACGCTATGATTTGCCCTTTGAGCTTCTTCGGATCAATAATCTCCCTCGTAACTACTCTCACCGCCTCAGTCCCCACCAGTTCAGTTGGATGGACAGCTGCTGTGATTACGAGGGTAGGGCCATCTTCTGCTCCATTAACAAGTATTACTGGAAGCTTGACCTCCGTACCATCCCTCAATTCAACAGACGTAGCTGGCCCCCATTTTATTTCTCCTGGCTTAGCAGTCATCTTTCCTACTGTCAGATCTTTGGGCAATACTGATCACGATCCTATCTCTATCTGGAACGAATCGGGGTTACCTATTGAGGATCTTTATAAGATCTTTGATCAGATCGTGTGAACACATTCTCTCTTTGCAGAAACACACATCCTAACACAAAGCTTTGATCGCCCTGTTGTGGACTTGCTCCGACGCGTCATGTAAAGGCAACGTTCATGTCGACTACAACGAAGCCATTGTGAGCCTCTTCAGACACTGGCTCGCGCATCTGTCAGAATGACTCGATTCGGGAACCGGATGCGACACCTGAAAATTCTCGGCAGAGACTTACACTTAAATGCCTAACTGAGATAGGCAGAACTGGGATTAAGAATGCAGACAGCCACACATGAGTTGTCAAAACTGGTCGAAGAGATACTGAAACTGAATGCCACAAAGGAAGGTACAAGAGTTGTCTTGGTTACTACACACGTGTACGACGAAAGGATGGCGGATGCATTTAGAATCGCACTGAACAACCTGAACGTCGACTTCCTGAGACTAATTCTCCCGCCGAAGGCCACGCCAAATCACAGATTCGGCAACCCTCTCACGAAGTATGCCTTAGAAGTCATGAAGACAGCTGATCTGGTCGTGAGTTTGTCTTCCTACACTTGGTGGCCAATGGCGTATGCCCCTTCACCTGTCGGCAAGATATGGATGCACTCCGATGAGTTCACGGAAGTAATGATGTCAAAGATCCGTTGGCTTGACGTAATGATACCGGAAGAAGCGATGAGACGTCTTTTTCCCACCGAGGCCTTGATAAAGAGAACGATTGAGGGCGCGAAGGCCATGGCGAAAGCAAAGGAGATAAGAATCACATCATCGGCTGGGACAGATCTTGTGCTGAGAAAAGATGGGAAGAAAGGCCATAGACAATGCGGCATAGCAAACGAGCCAGGGATGTGGGACAACTATGGATTTGGTCTTGTCGCGTGTGGTCCCTTGAAGAACAGTGCCAATGGCAGACTAGTCCTGCAGCCTGGAGACTACATGCTGCAACTGATGATGGAGGTCAAGGACAAGGTTGAGATTACCATGAAAGACGGCCGCATCACAAAGATCGAGGGAGGTTTCTCAGCAAAAATCTTGGAGAAGTGGTTGGCTCAGTGGAAACATCCCGACTCCTATTACCCGGCCCATATCGGATGGGGCACTCATCTAGAAGGCGCTATATGGGTTGGAAGCAGGGAGTTCACTGTGGCAGATGCGGAAAGCTATCCCGGGATAATGCAGATAGCCTTCGGAAGGAACGTGTTCGATACAACTCATCCGATGGTAGGGCTAGCGGGACAGAACGTAACCCCTTCACATCTCGACCTTCAATGCTTGAGCACGAGCTTCTATCTTGATGGAGAACCTGTAGTTAAGGAAGGCCAGATTGTTCATCCATAATCCATAGCCGTCGCGCTGGGTTTCACCTAGAAACAGTTTTGTCGCAGTCGCTATTTTCCGGCTATCCCAGTCTTATGCTTGAGTGCTATGTGAATGGGAACTTGGTGGAACTTAAGCGGTCCGATGCCACATGAAGGAAAATACTCAGCAATTCTGTGAGAAGTCGTTGTGTCTGGTCCACACAACGCATGAATTCTGAGAGATTGGCACAACTAAGACCGGGTTCCGAGTCCCAGCTGATCTAGGACCGCCTTGATCTTCTGCGTGCTTTCGTCTGACACCGGAACCAGTGGAAGTCTGACCGAACCGGCAGGTAGGCCAACCATTGACATCGCCTTCTTCAGTGGAGCAGGGCTGGTTTCCACAAAGAGCACGTCGAAGAGCGGCAATAGCTTGTAGTGAATTCGTTTCGCTTCCTGAAAGTTGCCAGCCAGAGCCGCGTTCACCAGGGTCGACATCTCTTTTGGAGCTATGTTGGAGGCTACAGAGATCACTCCACGTCCTCCCAGCGCAATGATAGGCAGCGTTATCGGATCGTCACCTGACAGTATTGAGATCCTATCGCCCACTTCCTGTACTAGCTTCATTATCTGAGCGAAGTTACCGCTCGATTCCTTAAGCCCAGTGATTTGCTTAACCTGTGTAAGACGCTTGACGGTTGATACTTCGAGATTTGAGGCAGACCGTCCAGGAATGTTGTATAGAACCAATGGTCGATCTGTTGATTGTGCAATGGCTTTGAAATGCTGGAACATTCCTTCTTGTGTAGGCCTATTGTAATAGGGAACGACCGCCAACAAGCCATCGGCTCCAATGTCGGCGAACTCCTTTGCCAACTTTACGGAGTCAGCTGTGTTGTTTGTGCCTGCTCCGGCTATGACTGGAAGCTTTCCATTGCTGGCGTCGACCACAGTCTTGACCACGAGGCACTTCTCATCATGTGAGAGGGTTGGAACCTCTCCAGTTGTTCCACAAGGTACTAGTCCATCGACTCCTCCTTCCAACTGGAATTTCACAAGCTGGCGAATCCCCTCGACATCCACCTCGCCGCTTTGCTTGAAAGGGGTGATCATCGCGGTTAAGGTTCCTTTGAGATCTAACTTCAACCATTCCACCTTCCGCTTGGCGCGTACATGAGCCTTGATGCATCTAAAAGGGCTTCGGAATGAATCTCCGCGTTTCATCGCTGCTTAGCGCGTGCTATCAGATTTATATCGCCAGCAAAATATTCAGTTCTCGATTCGGTGGGACAAGATGGTATGCGGCTACAACGGCAAGATCGCGCGAATTGATCTTCTCGAGCGCTCAGTCAAGATTGAGGAACCTGAAGAACTTTTGTACAAGAAGTATCTCGGTGGCAGAGGGCTTGGTGCCTACTATCTTTTCCGTGATCTCGCACCAAAAGTCGATCCCTTAGGACCAGACAACGAACTGATTCTCGCCACGAGCATCATAACTGGGATACCCATTGCCGGGATGTCAAGATTCAGCATAGTCACCAAATCCCCGCTCACAGGGACCTTCGGTGAAGCGGAAGCCGGTGGGCACTTTGGATCAGAACTCAAGGCCGCGGGATTCGACGCATTGATTGTGAAGGGAATCTCAGACACGCCCGTGTATCTCTGGATCCAAGATGGAAAGGTTGAGTTCAGGGACGCCTCAGCCCTTTGGGGCAAGGTTACTAAGGACACACAGACTGAGATCCGCAGACAACTCAACGATCCACTTGTTCGCGTCGCTTTGATAGGACCTGCAGGAGAGAACCTTGTGCGGTATGCTTGCATACTCAACGAACTGAAATATGCTCACGGCCGTGGCGGCTTAGGCGCAGTGATGGGTTCCAAGAAGCTGAAAGCTATAGCAGTTCGTGGACACACGAGACCAGAATCTAAAGAACCTCAAAGGATCCAGCAAATTGCGCAATGGATGGCTACCCACTGGAAAGAATATCCCGGTACTGTGAACCGAAGCACCTATGGTACTGCGGATGCGTTGATGCCCCTGGATACCTCGGGATTGCTTCCCACAAGAAACTTCCAGGGTGGGTCCTTTGCTGATGCAGAGAAAGTATCTGGCGAGACAATGAAGGCTACGATACTAACGGGAACTGATGGATGCTATGCATGTCCTATTAGGTGTAAGAGGGAAGTCAGAGCACATGAGCCGTATGAAACCGACACAGCGTACGGTGGCCCCGAGTATGAAACGATCGCCGCTTTCGGCCCGCTCTGCGAGATAGGCGATTTGAGCGCAATATCCAAAGCCAACGAACTCTCCAACGCATACGGATTGGACACGATCAGCACCGGAAGCGCGATCGCTTTTGCAATGGAATGCTATGAGAACGGCATTCTCACCAACAAGGACACCGACGGCATCGAACTTCGCTTCGGGAATGTGAAAGTCATACTTCAACTTATAGAAATGATCGCGCATCGCCGTGGCATAGGCAACCTTCTCGCAGAAGGTGTCAAGAAGGCCTCGGAGAAAATCGGCAAGGGCTCGAACCACTTTGCACTACACGTCAAAGGAAAAGAATTGGCGATGCACGACCCACGAGGAAAAGCAGCGCTCGGTCTGGGCTATGCTGTCTCCCCTTCCGGTGCCGACCACATGCAGGCCATACATGACCCTGCCTTCGTCAAACCAGTGAAAGCTCTAGAATCGCTCGGAATAATCGAGGGGCTGGATCCCAACAGCCTAGCTCCAAACAAAGTCAGAGCGTTTGTTCAGGCTCATCTTTGGTGGGGCCTTCTGGACTGTCTCGGAGCCTGCAAGTTCATATTCATTCCTCACGGCGCAGGCGTCCTCACTCCCAACCATATGGTTGACCTCGTGAATGCTTCAACTGGTTGGGAAGCAAGTCTATGGAGTCTGATGAAGGCTAGCGAGAGAGCCCTGAATCTGGCGCGTTGCTTTAACGCGAGAGAAGGCTTCACTGCTAAGGATGATGTGTTGCCTGAAAGACTGTTCGAGGAACTGCGATTCGGCAGTCGGAAAGGCGCCAAACTCGACAAGGGACAATTCAACAAAGCCCTGCAACTCTACTACGAGATGATGGGTTGGAACCGAGAGACCGGAACACCTACAACAGCAAAGCTCGACGAACTTGATCTGGAATGGGTTGCACAAGCATTCCATCCCACCTAGTGGGGCAAAGAAATAGACTCTGGTTCCGATGAATCGGAGACCTTGCGGACAGCAGTTCCCGCTACTGCGGTGACCGACAGTTTGACTTTGAATACTCTTAACTGCACTAGAGTATGTTGGAAGGAATGTGAACCACAATGGCTGACAAGCCCATTTTTGCTGTTTGTGGGGCTGGCAGAGCAGGGGCGGCTATGGCCGCTGACATGGCCCTAATGGGATACAAGGTAAACTTGTTCGAACTCGACCGCTTCAGGGGCAGCATTGACCCTATCATGGAAAATGGTGGAATAGAGCTCTCTGGAAGAACTCAATCCGGAAAGTCTGGCCTAGTCAAGCTGAACAAAGTCACAATGGACCCACGGGAAGCAATCGAGGATGTTGATTTGATAATGGTCTCCGCTCCTGCATTTGGCCATCAGCCCTTCTTCGAGGCATTCTCTCCATACTTGAAAGAGGGCCAAAGCGTCTTGGTCAACACGGGCTACTGGGCCTGCCTGAGACTGATCAACACGTTGAGAGGAAATGATGTCATGAAGAAAATAACGCTGGCTGAAGCGAATATCATGCCCTACCTGAGCGACAAGAAAGAGCACCGGGTCCACATATACAATGTCAAGCAAGAAATCAAGCTTGCAACGTTTCCAGGAAAGAAGGGAGATAAGATTCTGGAACTTGTCAGGCATGTGTACCCTCAGCATAGGAGAGTGCCAAACGTGCTGTGGACAAACTTTGCTGCGGGGAACCCATCCGTGCATGCGACACTTATGCTTCCCATGGCTGGTATACCGCTGGATCGATACATGGGATTCAAGCTGTATGGAGAAGCAACAGTTCCAAGCGCCAGACTAGTGGAGGCTTTCGACCGAGAGAGGCTAAGAGTCGCTAAAGCTCTAGGCTGTGAAGTAGAGACAGCTTTTGAATGGGTGCAGAGAACGTACGGATACACTGGCAAAGATGTTGCTGAAGCTTTTCGCAAATCCCCTCACGCGGACAGATATATTCCTCGCGAACGACTCACTGCCGTTGTATCAGAGGACCTGGGATTCTTCTATGTCCCACTTGCACAACTTGGTGATTCGCTGGGAATTCCCACCCCGATCACGAAAGCAATAGTTGAGGTAATGGGAGTGATGCTGGAATCCAACTATTGGGAAAAAGGAGTCAGGCTTGAGCAATTGGGGTTGGCCGGCCTAACTGCCGACCAGATAGTGAGCTACGTGAACACTGGTGAAAAATAGTCGGTAACCTGCGCCGTGTTGTTTCCTTTTCTTCTGAGAGTTGTCTTCACAGACTTTGTTACGGGTGAGTACGCGCTCCTCCTCCGTACGTGAGAGATTCCGCAAACTGAGAATATAGACCGAGTACCCCTCTTGTGGCCTTGGCGCGAGGGGCCCTCCAGCTCTTCATTCTGCTCTCTATTTCTTCTTTTTTCAGCTTGAGATCCAACCTTCTATTCGGAATATCTATCTCGATCAGATCACCGTTCCTCACTATTGCCAATGGGCCGCCTTCCATCGCTTCTGGCGAAGCGTGTCCTATCGCCAATCCTTTGTTTGTGCCAGAAAACCTAGAGTCCGTTATCAGAGCGACAGATTTTCCAAGTCCCAGCCCGACGATTGAGTGCATCACCATCATAATCTCCCTGGCTCCAGGACCGCCCTTAGGTCCCTCGTATCGGACGATCACCACGTCCCCTTGGTGCACCTGGCCGGCCATGAGGCCTGATATTGCTTCCTCTTCAGAGTCGAAGACCTTCGCCGGGCCACTGAAACGTAGCATCTCAGAAGGAACAGCACTCTGCTTGACAACAGCTCCTTCGGGCACCAGGGTTCCTCTCAGAATCGCTATGCCACCTTCGTGTGAGTATGGATTCTTTAGTTCTCTGATTACACTTCTGTCTTTAACTGAGGCTTGCTTGAGATTTTCCCTCAGAGTTCTGCCCGTCACAGTAAGAACGTCTAGGCTGAGCAACGGTTCAAGTTCTTTCATCACGGCCTCGATTCCGCCAGCTCTTTCCAAATCCTTCAGAGTCAATGTCGGGTGATTTGGCATGAGACTGCAGATGAAAGGCGTCTCCCTCGACATCTTGTCCCAGATTTCCAAGCCCATGTCGAGATCGACTTCTCTGCTCATGGCGGTGATATGCAGAACCGCGTTCATCGAACCTCCGACAGCCAGAACGACTCTTATGGCATTCGCAAAGGCCTTCTGTGTCATTATGTCCGAGGGCCTGACATTGCGGTTTATGAGATCTAGAACGCGATTTCCTGCCTCCCTTCCCATTGCCAAGAGCCTAGAACTCATTGCTGGAGTTGCAGTATTGCCCGGAAGCGACATTCCCAGCGTCTCGATCACAGTATTCATCGTGTTGGCAGTGGCCATCAGTGGGCAGGCGCCTGGAGTGGGGCATGCCGAGTCGACCAATTCCTTCAAATCAGCCTCTTTCATTGTCCCTGCTTTGTACTGGCCATATCCGATTGCAGTGTCCGACATCGTTACCGGCCTGCCTCTGAAGTTGCCCGGCTCCATGTAGCCGCCTGTTACGAAAATTGATGGAACATTCACTCTTCCAACCCCCATGGCGAATGCTGGAATCGTGTAGTCGCACGTTGGCACCATGACCGCCCCGTCGAAATAGTGGCTCTGCAACATAATCTCTACCATTCCGGCCGTGTACTCTCTATACGGAAAAAAGTACCTCGCCACCGGTGTCCCTGCTCCACCAGCTCCACCGCAAAGTCCAGGTATGACAATCTCGAACGGCGTCCCGCCCGCCTCATAGATGCCATCCTTGATCGCTTCCGCGACAGGTTTCAGGTGGCAGTGGCCAGGACTCATCTCGTTCCAACCATGGATTACCGCAACAAATGGTTTCTCTAATTCTGCATCACGATAACCCATCGACTTCAGCAGGGCGTCTCTATGGCAAATAGCCAGCTCAGACTGCTCTCGACCAACCCCCGGGATACACTTGCTTCTGAGCGGCTGAGACGCCATCTGGCTCAGTCTGTCCTTCCAATCATCTAGTCAAGCTTTGGCTTTCTCTTCTCAAAGAATGCCTTCATGCATTCCTGAGGTTCTCCAGACTTGAAACCCTCAGTGTGAGCCATGACAGCGAAGTCGATAGCCTTTTTCATTCGTTCCCTTGTGAGCTCTCTAAACCATCTCTTATTCATCCTATTTGCCACCCTAGGCAATTCGGCAAGCTTGGTGGCCAATTCCTCAGTAACTCGCTGAAGATCTGCGGCCGGAACGACCTTGTTGACAAGCCCGACTCTCCATGCCTCGTTTGCGTCTACGATCTCTCCCGTCATGACCATCTCAATCGTCTTGCTGGGGCCCATCAATTCCCAGAAGAGCGTACCACCCAGTATGCAGGCGAGGCCCACGTTGATCTCGGTCATTCCGAGCTTTCCAGTGTCTGCGCAGATTCTCATGTCGGCCAGAAGAGCTAGCTGGCAGCCTGCGCCAACAGCGAAACCGTTGATCGCAGCAATGTATGGGATGTCAAGGCCTTTGATTTCGTCATAGAGTATTCCGAAGTCTTCAACCCATTTCTTCGCGAGTTCCGGCTTGAGGTCCTTGGTTTCAGAAAGATCCTGCCCAGACGAGAAGGCTCGATCTCCTGCTCCAGTGATAATCAATGCCTTTATGGAAGTGTCTTTCTTCACATCTCTTATTGCTGTCAGAAGTTCTCGCTTCAGTTCGCTACTGAGCGCATTCAAAACGTTTGGCCTGTTTAGCGTTATTTTGGCAACGCGATCCTTCTTCTCAAAAAGAATCATTTTGTATTCCATCTTTCATCTCTCCTAATCCTATAGGCACGCGGCTACATGCCCAGCAAGTTATTTAAGAGTTAGCAGCATCAAAAGCTGCCGATGGTTATGGTTAGGCTCTGCGAATATCATGGCAAACAACTCATGACGAGATACCAAATACCGGTTCCGAAAGGCATTCTTCTTTCAAACATCGAATCAATCAATCTTGAAGGCTTGAATTTTCCAGTTGTCATGAAGGCACAAGTCCCTGTTGGAGGAAGAGGAAAAGCCGGCGGGATCAAAGTTGCCACGAGCCCTAGCGAAGCAAAAGAGATTCTTCCACAACTCATGGGCATGGAGATCGGAGGCTTCAAGGCAGAAAAGGTGTTGATCGAGGAGAAACTCGACACCGTCAGAGAGCTGTATGTAAGCCTATCAGTCGATAGAGACGCTGGCAATCCTTTGTTGATGGCAAGCGTTTCTGGAGGAATGGACATTGAGGAGCTTGATTCTGCAGAGATTTACAGGAAATCCATTGACCCCTTGCTAGGCTTGCAGTCTTTTGAGATTCGCAATGCTGCTACGAAACTGAATCTTCAGGGTGAATTGCGTTCTCAAGCCGTAGATATGCTGTCAAAAATGTACAGAATGTTTGGTGAACTGGACGCGTTTCTCGTTGAGATCAACCCAGCCATTGTGACCAAAGACAACAAGCTGGTTGCTGCTGATGCAAGAGTTGTGATAGATGACAACGCACTGTTTCGCCATGAGGAATTCAAAGGAGTACCTCGAGGAACGAATGCATTTGAACAAAAAGTGATAGAGCTTGGGGCCTCTGCTGCGCAGGTTAACGGAGGAATAGGGGTTATCACAAGTGGCGCAGGCCTAGGGATGGCTACGATCGATACGTTGAAGTTCAATGGCGGATCAGTCGCCGCAGTCATGGATCTGGGTGGAGTGGTTTTCGACCCTGAGCCCAGCAGAATAGCCAAATGTGTCTCCTACATGAAGGATGTAAATCCAAAGGCGATCTTCATCAACTTCTACTTCCAGTTTGCTCGATGCGATACCTTTGCGAAGGGAATTGTAGAAGCATTAGGGGGGTCCACGAAGAGCATTCCAACAGTGGTCAGGCTCAAAGGAAACAAAGCAGACGAGGCACGTGCAATACTGGAACAGGCCAATTTCATTGTTACAGACTCTTTCCGCGAGGGCTGTCGCAAGGCGATTGAGTTGTCACAAGTTCGAGGGTGAAGGTGAAGCGTACGGCCATATTAGTTGATGAGAAGACGAAGGTTCTGATCCAAGGAATAACCGGAAACGTGGGCAGAGGGTTCGCTGAACGAATGAAGATCGGTGGAACGAAGATCGTTGCAGGAGTGACACCAGGGAAAGGCGGACAGAAACTGCTTGACATACCCATCTTTGATTCGGTAGAAGATGCGATGTTGGCAACAGACGCCAACACCGCGTTCATGGCGGTCCCTGCACCTTTTGTTCGAGACGCAGCGTTAGAAGCGCTCTCTGCTGGCATGAAAAAGATCATCATCTATACGGAAGGGGTGCCCGTTCAAGACGCGATCCGAATGGTTAGCTACGCCAAGTTGAAGGACGCCACATTGATTGGGCCAAACTCGGCCGGAGTTGTTTCTCCGGGCAAAGCTAATGTGAGCGACCTAAGTGATAGGATTCTGACCCAAGGACACGTTGGCATCGTGTCAAAGAGTGGCACCATAACCTACGAAGTCATTGATGGCTTGAGCGAACTGAAGCTTGGACAAAGCACGGTTCTATGTCTGGGGGGAGATCCGGTACTGGGCACGACCTATACTGACGCGCTGAAGCTTTTCGAAGCTGACAAGCAGACAAGCTTCGTCGTCCTCATCGGAGAAATCGGCGGAATGGCTGAAGTGAACGCCGGCGACTACATCGAGAGGATGAGCAAGCCAGTCATCGCCTACATAGCAGGACAAGCAGCGCCTCCCGGAAAACGGATAGGACATGCAGGAGCGATAGTGACGCGAGGCAAGGACACCGCTGCAGCAAAGAATGAGGCACTGGAGAAAGCAGGGGCCATCGTTGCGAAACAGCTGATGGATATCCCTAACCTTACTAAGAAAGTAAGAAGAAAATAGTGGGTGCACTGCTGTCCCTTGATCTGGGACCAGTGTGACTCAGCCAATCAACGGAAGAATCCTGCCTACTCGTCGCCTTAATGCCTTCTTGTAGACGAAGCCTGCCAGTGCAGCGTTGTCGACTCCGAACCCTATTGACGCAAACAGTATCGTTTCCTGATCTGTCTGCCTTCCACTCTTTCGCCCAGCAAGGATGTCCGGTAGTTCTCCGTAGATCTTCTCCTTAGAGATGGCTCCTGTATCTGCGAGTTGCGTCAACTCTTTGACTCTCCTATACTCCACCGTGTACTTCCATGAATCGACCACTACTTTGTCAACTGTCGTGATGACTCTTGGGTCGAGCTCTTGGAATGATCCTGCCTTCGCTATGAACAGCCCTGGTCGAACCCAGTCTGGCTTTACCAGAGGCTCATCAGCGGTTGTAACGACTGCAGAGATGTCCACATCTCTTACTGCTTGTTCCACCGAATCGACTGAAACGATGTCGAAGTCGCACAGCTTTTTCATTTCTCGTACATATCCTTCCCTTGCCTTGGCAGAGATGTCTGCGATGCGAGCTTCCTCTATTTTGAAGACCTGCGCCAACGAGAGCAGATGACTTCTTCCCTGTGCACCAGCGCCAACAATCCCCACGACTTTAGAATCCTTTTTCGCGAGATGTCTTGCGGCTGCAGCTGTAGAGCCTGCTGTCTTCAAAGCTGTGATCCAGTCACCATTCATCGCTGCGACTGGAACTCCAGTATGCGGATCAGTGACCACAATGAGCGTATTCACAGTCTGCAATCCATGTCTAGTTGGGTTGTTGCGAAATAGACTGAATATCTTCGTCATGTGTACTTCCATAGGCTCATAGTAGGCCGCCATGGTCTTGACGAATCCATCATGTTTCTCGACGGGCAAGTAGAACTTCTCTTCAACAGCCTTTCCTAGCCCCAGGTCGCGTATCGAGTCTTCGACAAGCTTCACTGAATCTTTGGGAGCTAGGATTTTCTTCACATCTTTGTCAGAAAGATAGAGAAGGTCTTTTCCGAGTCTCACCTTTATCTCCTCGTTCGAGTATCTGGAGCCTACCCGTTGACACGTTTGATGATTTGTTTTGCAGTGAGTCCCTTTAGGCCAAGTTTCTCCACGGTCAATCCTTCTCTCCGATAGTCGGTGGCGTTCGCTGCCGAGCACAGGTCGATGATGGCATCTGTCGTCGGCATTTGAATCCTGAGCATCTCTCCAAGTGAGGCTATTGGAACCAATCCGTAGGGAATGTCCTCTGTGATATACCTGGATTGGAGGTTGGCAGGCGAAGTCTGCACCTTGTAGGCTCTGCTGTCGACAAGTGCTTCATAGAGATTTGAGCCCTTGGCTCCGTAGTAACGCAGAAGCGTATCCTTAGTTGAAACTGGCCCAAGGCCAAGCTTCTTCGCAAGAATGGAGCGCTCAGCATCAACAGCTTCCATGACTCTTGCGATCGAGGGCGTTGTGTCATAGTGACTGGTCTGATAAGCTCCTAACTGCTCAATCTTGCCCGTGTTCATGATAGTCGATATGGGATGAATTGCGAAGTTGATGTTCGTTACACTAGTCTCAAGGACGTTCTTCCCGGCATAGAATTGTGGAAATGCTTTGGTCGCCACATCGAGTGCCCGCTTGGTTCGGGTCGCTGGCAGAGCCGCTAATCTGAGCTTGTTCTTAACCGCCATTGCCCAAGCTTTGCCTGGTCCCATTATCCTACAGGCGTAGATCAGACACTCAGTCTCAGCTATTGTTACTTCGGCTTTGATTTTTTTCTTCTTCAAATGGTTGGCGCACACAAAGGACGCGAAGTTGCCTGTGTTGAACACGATCACTTGGCCGTCTTCTAGATTTGGAGCGAATTTCTCGATGAAAGTCATGTGCACAAAGGCAGGGGTTACGACCATTATCAGCTGCGTCCCTTGGACCGCCTCCTTTATGTCAGTTGTCGCCGCAGTAATCTTCGCAAAACCATCTCGACCGGTCCCAGTTAGTTCGATTCCTCCTCGTTGTCGAACACCGTCAAGGTTTTGTTCATATTGCGGAAGTTCGTAGAGGTTCACTTCATGGCCGGCCAGCGATAAATCGGCGGCCATTGTGTAGCCTCCGTGTCCAGCACCTAAAATTGCGATTTTCACGTCGTCCACCACACTGAGTATCTGCTTATATGGACCGCAATTCCTTTTTAGAATTGCTATATCACATCATGCACAACGTGTGCGATAGCGCACGCGTTTTGCGAATGAAAGGCCAGAACACTCGTGTGGATTCAGATGAACCGTATAGTTGAACACCCAATACTTGGACGGCTAGCAGAGAAAAGGAAGGTCATCATTAGAGTCGATGGAAAGGCAATAGAGGCCTTCGAGGGAGAACCGATAGCTGCGGCCCTCACTGCCGCGGGAATTCGTATTTTCAGGTTTACTGAGAAGAAGAGCGAGCCTCGAGGACTCTTTTGCGCAATAGGTCGGTGCACAGATTGCATGATGACAGTTGACGGAGTGCCCAATGTCAGGACATGTGTCACTCCAGTCAAAGAGGGCATGGATGTACAGACTCAGCACGGGCTTGGCCAGTGGAAGTAGAGCACATGGAAGAAACTGACATCGCGGTAATAGGAGCTGGACCGGCGGGACTCACAGCATCGATTGAGGCGGCAAAGGCTGGAGCCCGCACGACATTGATAGATGAAAACGACAAGCCAGGCGGTCAACTTTTCAAACAGATTCACAAATTCTTCGGAGCCAAAGAACACTACGCTGGAGTACGTGGCTACGAGATTGGCGAAAGACTGCTAGGAGAGACTGAGGAGAGAGGTGTGGATGTACGTCTCGGAACAGTTGCGTTTGGCATATACGGTCAAGATGTTGGACTGTTGGCAAATGAGAGAGCCACAACGCTAAGAGCCAAGCGAATCATACTTGCGACAGGGGCCTATGAGAACCCGCTTGTGTTCCCAGGCTGGACACTGCCTGGTGTCATGGGAGCCGGAGCAGTTCAAACAATGATAAACGTACACAGGGTTCTGCCTGGAAAAACTGTTCTCATGATCGGATCAGGCAACGTCGGCCTAATAGTCACATATCAGTTATTGCAAGCCGGAGCAAGAGTAGCTGGAATTGTCGAGGCTCTTCCAAGAATAGGAGGATATGGGGTGCATGCTGCCAAGGTTAGGCGGGCCGGAGTTCCAATAATGACTTCTCACACCGTTCTGAGGGCAGACGGAAAAGGCGAAGTGGAAAAGGCCACAGTCTGCGAAATAGACGAAAAATGGAGGCCCATCAAGGGATCGGAAAGAATCTTTGACGTTGACCTAATCTGCATCGCTGTCGGCTTGACCCCCCTCTCCGAACTAGCTTGGATGGCAGGATGCAGGTTCATGTATCTTCCCCAGCTCGGAGGATCCACCCCGATTCACAATCGCGAAATGAAGACAACCTTAAGCCATCTTTATGTTGCCGGCGATCTCGCAGGCGTCGAAGAGGCCAGTACTGCGATGGAGGAAGGCAGAATGGCCGGCATCGCGGCATCCCAGTCACTAGGGCTTATTCATGAAGATGCTGCTAGGCGGTTGGAGAGAGAGATAGAAGACAGGCTTCTGCAGCTGCGAGGCGGGCCCTTCTGTGAGGGAAGACTGCGAGCAAAACAAACGCTCGTCAAAGCGTGGAACCAAGAATGACTAAGGGACTAGCGAAATCCGGAGCTATATCCAAAGAAGAACTAGAAAGATACCGAGTCTATCCGAGCGAAGAGAGACTGAGGAAAGGTCCAGTTGCCATCATAGAATGTATTCAAGAGATCCCATGCGATCCTTGCGTCCACTCATGTCCGCAGAAAGCAATATCACTCAAGACCCTTTCGGCTCTTCCAGAACTCGATAGGGAAAAGTGCATTGGATGCGGGCTTTGCATCCCTTCCTGCCCGGGTCTGGCAGTATTTTTGGTGGATATGACATATTCAAAGGACGAGGCTCTAGTCCAGCTGCCATACGAATTCCTACCAGTTCCGAAGGTCGGAGAGCATGTTGACGCTGTAGACCGAGAAGGCAACCCTAAGGCAGAAGGTAGAGTGGTTAGGGTTAGGATTGATCCGAAGACCAATCGAACCGCAGTGCTGGCGGTTGCTGTTGCTAAGGATGTCGCGTTGGATGTGAGGGGCATAAGGAGGGAGATTGGATGAGTGACGATGATGTCGTGATATGTCGTTGCGAAGAGGTTAATAGAGCAGAAATATTGGCGGCCATTGACGCCGGAGCAGACACCATTGCTGCAATTCGAAGAATGACAAGAGCAGGAATGGGCCTTTGCCAGGGAAGAACGTGTCGAAGACTCATCGCCCAGATGATAGCAGAGAAGAAAGGCAAGAAGGTCGAGGACATTCCTCCAGCAACTTACCGATCCCCTGTCAGACCGATGAAGCTTGAGGCATTGTGTCACGCTGAGGGAGAGACTTGCTAGAGTCAGATGTTGCGGTGATCGGTGGAGGAGTCATAGGAGCCTCGATAGCGTACTATCTGTCAAAGGAGAACAGGAAAGTAGTACTCCTTGAGAAGGATCAGCTGGCTTGCGAGGCCTCGGGAGCCTGTGACGGATTCATAACCCTGCAAACTAAGAGACCAGGTATTCAGCTCGACCTCGCCATCAAGAGCAGGAAAATGTTTAGCGGGCTGACCGAAGAACTAGGTCGTTCAATCGAATACAGAAAGTCCGGCAGCATGATCGTCATAGAAGAGGAATCGCAATTGGACCTGATGGAAAAATTCGTAGACAGTCAAAGGCAAGCAGGACTTGACGTCAACATAGTTGACAACAAGGAAGCACGAAGGCTAGAGCCTGCACTATCTGAGCATATAGCTGGAGCATCTTATTGTCCTTCCGACGGTCTAGTCAATCCGATGCTGCTGACGATTGCCTTTGCTCTGGCAGCGGAAAAGCATGGTGCAAAAATCTGCACTGGAACAGAAGTCTCGTCGATAAAAGCGGAGGGAGGCAAGATCAGGTCTTTGCGTACGAACCTATCCGAGGTGAAGACCAATGTTGTTGTCAACGCAGCTGGGATTTATGCCTCATTCGTCGGAGCAATGGTCGGCATCAACATCCCCATAAAACCTAGAAGAGGACAGCTCGTTGTGACGCAACCATCTCCTCTATTCATTCGTAGCGGCCTCAATGATGCAAGGTATCTTCTGACCAAGTTGTGGCCAGATCAAGTCCGAGGAAGCGAAGATGAGCTGGACAAGCTGAGCGGCGGCCTAGCTGTAGAGCAAACCGAATCCGGCAATGTACTCATCGGTTCGACGAGAGAATTCGTCGGATATGACAAAGGCGTCACGATTGAGGGAATAACAGCGATGATTAGACGCTCGACACGAATAATTCCAAGATTGAGGCAACTGTTTGCCATCAGAGCTTTTGCAGGTCTGAGGCCCTATACTCCTGACGGGCTTCCGATAATGGATATGGTGAACAATCTTGAGAGTTTCGTGATAGCGGCTGGCCATGAAGGTGACGGTATTGCACTATCACCGATAACTGGGAAGACTGTTGCTGAAATGATAACTGAGGGCAAGGTCGACCCCTCTCTGAACTCTTTCTCCTTAGGGAGATTCGAAAAAGACCATACTCAAACAACTGGAGAAGCCAATCCAAGGTGAGCAGGATTTGCATCTGACCAGAACAGAAGAGCTGATGCTCAAAGGCGAGCACGGTTCATCAATCCAGAAAGCAATGGAAATACTCGTGACGGTTGGCGACATATACAAGGCGTCGAAGCTGATTGACGTAAGTAGCGTACACATCTCAGGGATAAGCTACCGGAATGCCAGAGAGTCTGGAGCCAAACTCGTGGAAGCATTTGCAAGTTCTGGCCGAAGATTTGTAGTCCCCACATCATCAAATGTACTGGGGATGGATGCCACACGATGGGCAGAACTGGGGTTCCCCGAGGACTTCGTGGAAGGCCAGAACAGAATTCTGAGATCATATGAGCGCATGGGGATTGTTCCAATCCACACGTGCACCCCGTACTACAGCGGATGCATACTCAGGAGCAGAGAAGATGTCGCCTGGGCCGAGTCTGCTGCACTGATCTTTGCTAATTCCGTACTGGGAGCCAGAACCAATAGAGAGAGCAACCCTACAGCCACAAGCTCGGCTCTCACTGGAAAGACACCGCTCTACGGATATCACATTGATGAGAATAGAGCAGGGTCAATTCTTGTTGATGTGCATTGTGAGCTGAAAGAATCCTCGGACTACAGTGCCGTAGGATTCTGCGTGGGATCACAAGTCGGATCCGAGGTCCCGGTTTTCCTTTTCAAGAACTCAAATCCGAACATCGATGATCTCAAAAGCCTTGGAGCCGCCTTGGCGACATCCGGCGAAGTCGCTCTGTTCCACGTCATCGGCATCACCCCAGAGGCAAAGGATCAGAAATCAGCGTTTCACGGGGACAAACCAATCGACAGAATACGTGTCAATGGTTCGGACACTAGACAAGCGTTGCAAGTCTTCTCCAGCGGAAGCGAAGAAGTCGACCATGTTATGATAGGATGCCCTCACTCCTCGCTGACCGAGTTGAGAGAAGCCGCTTCTCTTCTTGAAGGAAAGAGGGTGCACCCACGGGTGAAGATGTGGACATGCACATCCGCTGCGGTGCGATCCATTGGCGAAAGAAATGGAGTCGTTCAGATGATTGAGAAGGCAGGAGCTCACGTGGTTACAGACACGTGCACGGTCAACGTGCCGTGCAAGGATTTGGGATTCAAAACCATGGCTACGAACTCAACCAAAGCTGCGAAGTACTGTTCCGAGATAGACCATCTCAACGTGTTCGTTGGCTCATTGAAGCAGTGTGTCCAGTGCGCGATCGACGGCCGATGGAATGGGTCCGTGTCATGAAACCACTAGTACTGAAAGGGAGACGGGTGGTCAAAGGAGTCTCTCACGGGGAGGCTCTCGTGACGAGTCAGCGAATTTCCTTCTTTGGAGGGATAGACCCCGTCACCGGGATTGTTGTGGAGAAGGGTCACGAGCTTGAGGGGAAAAACGTGAAAGGCAAGGTTCTGGTCTTCCCTGGGGGAAAGGGATCGTCGGAAGGCGCACTGAAGCTCTACGACATGAGCCTTCGTGGAACTGCGCCGGCAGCAATCATCAATGTTCGAACAGAACCTGTGATTGCGGTAGGTGCAATTCTTGGTAACATACCGACCGTCGACAGCCTGAAGAAAGATCCGGTTAAGATCATAAAGAACGGAGATTTTCTGAAAGTCAACGCCGACAGAGGAATGGTGGAAATCAACAGGAAGTAACGGGCTTTGCAAGGCTCGGTCGCGCGCGCTAGCGTCGGAAATGCTAAATTTCGGACCTTGGATATTGCCACTTCGTTAGAAAGGTGAACATTGTTGCGGGTTGTAGGCGGAAGAACACATTACGGAGAAGCCGTAGGAATAATGACCTTGGAGACGGTCTTCCCGAGAATACCTGGCGATGTCGGCAACGCGAGTACATTTAGGTTTCCAGTGAAACTGCGAACAGTGAAAGGCGCTTCCATCAACAGAGTAGTGAAACAGGGCGATCCCGCTCTCTTGGAGCCCTTTATCGAGGCCGCCAAGGAGCTAGAGAAGGAGGGGGTGAGAGCAATAACCACAAGCTGTGGGTTCCTTGCTCTCTTCCAAGACGAACTTGCGAAGTCGGTGAAAATCCCCGTTTTCGCTTCAAGTCTGATGCAAGTTCCTCTTGTCTACAAGATGCTTGGCAAAGGCCACAAGGTTGGTATCATAACCGCCGACTCAGGCTCACTATCTGAAAAACACTTGAGAGCAGCAGGCATTGATTCTATCCCTCTGGCAATCGCGGGGATGGAAGACCAGGAAGAATTTCCAAAGGCATTCCTTAGAAACGAGACTGCCATAGATCCTGACAAGATAAGAGCGGAAATCGTTGGCGTGGTAAAGAATCTAGTCTCAAAGAACCCGGACATAGGAGCTTTCGTTCTAGAATGCGCAAACATGCCGCCCTACTCAGCAGCAATCCAAGAAGCGACAGGTCTTCCGGTCTTCGACATTGTCACCTTCATAAACTATGTGTACGGCGCAGTAGTTCGGAAACCCTTCAAGGAAAGTTTCATGTAGAAAAGATCCGGCGAACTAGTCTTTCCTCAGACGCTTCTTGTTAAGGACGAGCAGAGACATAGTACTCATGATGCCTATCCCGGCCACAATCCCGACTGAGTTGAACTCTGGAATGGGCACAGCAGATATCGTAAGCTTTCCCCAAGTTGATGGCCGCTCCGTATTGTAGGTGGTAGGCCAGAGCATCGTTATGCCGCTTGGATATCTGTCCTGAACGTCGACGCATATGGCGCTGTTCATGGATGATGCGAAGATTGCTAGTGGAATCCTAAACTCATAGACCATATGAGCAGCTGCAAAGTATGGATCTGCAGAGGGCTTGCAGTCGGACTTCACCGTAGCTCCTCCAACCGGACCTGTTAATCCTCCCCAAGACACTCCAGTCCCCTGACGCATCCAAAAGCTTGACGAAGCAGCAGTCAACCATTCCAACACAAAGGAATAGTCATCTTCACGTGGAGCGTTTCCTCCATCGCCTTTCGCATCAAAGCGTATAGTGCAATAATCTCCCGCGCCTAGAACTGTGTCTGAAACGTAGTCGACAAGCACATACAGATAGTCGGCATCATGCTTGGTTCTGACATAAGCCGTTCCATTGCCTAGTTGTGCAACCATGAGAGCCTCCGACGCGTCAGACCACTCTTGAGGGTTCGTCCATTTACCATCCACATCTACCGGATTCGTCAGAATCCAGCAGGTAATGGATTGCTCCTGACCTTGACTCAATCTAATAGTCGCGAGAAATATAATCAGCATGACACATGCAACAAATCTTGCCACGTTAAGTTTGCGAGACAACAAATCACCCCAACATAGCAAAACGCGCGCTACTTCAACGCAAATTGTCTGCACGTTGCAAGCATATAAGCTGAATGAATTAGCTCATACAATCAAGAAGCTCGCATTCCGAATTACAAAAACAAAAAGGGGGGAGAGGAAGGAAAGGGGGCCTACTACTTCTTCTGTCTCTTGAGAAGGAAGATGATGACAACTAAGGCAACGAGCCCGACGCCACCTATGCCTCCGTACATCGTCATCTGCTGTGCCTGCTGGGCTTCGAGCCTCACACGTTCAGCTTCCTGTCTTGCAGCTGTAGCCTGCTTCGTCGCTTCGGCCATGTCCCACTTGTCGAGTGCTTTCTTCGCCTGATCAAGCATACCCTTAGCCTTTGTTGTATCTGCGCCGACAGTCGCTGCGGCAGAGATAGCTGCCTCGGCTGCCTTCACGTAGTCAAAGGCCGCGGGCTTTCCCTCAGCGAGGTTGACTATGAAGCTGGAATCGATGTACTTGTCTGGAGTAGGCTTTGTCTTGATGATCCCTGCTTCATAGTTGAAATCGATGTTGCTCACCCACATCTGGTACATCGGTGTGTCAGGTTTTGGAAAGCCTTTGAAGTACTTGTATTGATCTTCGAGCTTCATGATCCAACGGGTCTTGAACAGGCTGTCAAGCGTGCCTGCTACTGAAGCGGGAACTCCACCGATAGTTGTGATCCACTTCAGGTTTATGTCCACAGCTTCCGAGGGATTCGCGTACATCCAGTCAACAGCTCTGAAATACTGCTCAAGGAACTTCCTGACGACATCTGGTCTCTCTTTTATCAGCTTGTCAGTCATCACTCCAACATCCGCGATCAATGCAAACATTGGGTTTGGTTCTTGCTCGAACATACCGTTGTCGAAGATCTTGACGCCCCCGGCCTTAGCGCATGTTTCATCAAATGGAAGCCATACCGCGGCGGCATCGATGCTCTTTGCAACAAAGGCAGCCTGTCCGTCCTCGCACGACATTGGTAGCAGCGTGAGGTCTTTCTCAGTCAACCCGTACTTCTTGAGACCAACGAGCAGTGTGTGATGGGCACTTGTGCCTACGGGTGCGCAAACTTTCTTTCCTTTCAGATCAGCAATTGTCTTGATGGGTTTCCCGTCAGAAGGAGCTGTAGGCCAAGCCATGACGACGTTGCTTGCCATTGATCGCATGTATATGTGAGTCATCTTGAAAGGCAAGCCTTTCTCGAAGTAGATCAGCGTCGATGCGCCAGACAGGAATCCTATGTCGATGCCTCCGGCAGCCATTCCTTCACCGCACTGGGTCGTGCCTGTCGTCTGGATCATTTTGATGTTGAGACCGACTTCCTTGAAGAAGCCCTTTTCGATGCCTATGTAGAGGCCTGCGTACGAAGTGTTCGGGCACCATCCTGCGGTCACCGTCAGCATTTCTTGAGCTTGAACTGGAACCGCCGAGACAATGCCAGCCAGCAATGCGAGACTGCAGAGAAGAGTTGGCAACAGTTTCTTAGCTACGTTTGATGTTTTCAACTTATTTCACGACTTATTTCACGAGGTGTTATAGCACGTGCATCTTCTAAAAGCCTTTCGGAAAACGCTTAAGTGATCTAGGAATGCAAGTAGCGGGTCGAGTTCAGCTTTGTTGCCACGAAAGAGGCTCAAGGTAAGTCCAACTGTTTTCGTAAGCCTTGCCACCGCGATCCTTGCTGTTGTGATGTGGCAGTGGATAGCAACTAGCGGCAGGGTGGAGCGAATGCTGATGCCGACATTGTGGGACTTGCTGCAAATGGCGATCAATACGGCAACAAAACCGTTCGCTGGCCACTCAATATACGAGCATGTCTACATGAGCCTGTGGCGAGTTACAGCTGCCTTCATTACATCTCTTGCGCTGGCAATTCCTCTAGGCCTTGCGGCAGGTTGGTTCAAATTCTTCAAGGCAATCCTTGATCCAGCTGTCGAATTCTTACGCCCTATGCCTCCGCTGGCAGTCATCCCTCTACTCGTCCTTTGGTTCGGCATGGGAGAAGTCTCGCAAGTGCTAGTTCTGCTCATGTGCGGGTTCTTTCCGATATTCATTAACCTCATCGTGGCCATAAGGAGCACAGACGCCACCTTAATCAAAGCGGCCTCCACGCTAGGAGCAAACAGTAGACAGGTTCTCACAGAAGTCCTGTTGCCTGCAGCCATGCCGTACATTCTGGCGGGAATAAGGATTTCTCTCGGAGTTATGTGGGCGACTGTGATAGCGGCTGAGCTTGTCTACGCGGAAGTGGGAATAGGTCATGTTTTGGAGTGGAGCAGAAGATATCTGGAGACGAGCAGACTGATCATATCCATGCTGATAACAGGAGCGATTTCCGTGGTCCTTGATCAAGGCGTGTTATACGGCGAAAAACGCCTAACAAGATGGCAAGAAAAAGAAGTCTGAAAATGATTGGGGTATGAAGAATGGAAGACAAAATCGTGATTGAGAATGTCTATAAGACCTTTTCAGGGGAGAGAGAGATCGCTGCTCTCTCAAACGTGAGTTTCTCAGTTAAGGAGAATGAGTTTCTCTGCGTACTTGGCCCCTCAGGATGCGGAAAGACAACACTCCTAAACATAATCGCCGGTCTTGAAAAGCTGACCAGTGGAAAAATCTTGGTGGACGGAAAAGAGGTCAAAGGACCGGGCGCGGATCGAGGTGTCATCTTCCAAGCCTATGCACTATTTCCGTGGAAGACTGTTCTGCAGAACATTGAGTTCGGGCCCAAGCTGAGAGGGGTACCGAAGAAAGAGCGTAGAGAACTCGCAGTGAAATACATCAAGTCGATGGGGCTGTCGGGATTCGAACACGCCTATCCCAAGGAACTCTCCGGTGGAATGAAACAACGTGTCGCCATCGCCAGAGTCTACATAAACGATCCAGCCGTTCTCTTGATGGACGAGCCATTCGCAAATCTAGATGCTCAAACAAGAAGCATCATGCAAGAAGAACTCATTCAAATATGGAAGCAGTTTCGGAAGACAGTTTTCTTCGTTACGCACAACATAGAGGAAGCTGCGTACCTGGCAGACAGAATCGTGATCTTGACTGCTCGACCCGGAAAGGTCAAGCAAATTGTTGATGTGAATTCAGTGCTTCCCAGCGACAGATACGGTCCTGAAGGAATACTATCGGCGGAGTTCACTCGACTCAAAAGAGATGTTTGGAACTCAATTAAGGAAGAGATCAAGACTATATGACCGCGGATCGGAGGAACGAGAATGAGCGGAGCTGACGCGCCCAGTCAAGTGAAGCTACCTGGCGCAGCGCGCGAAAAAAGTTCTATGTTTGCAGCGTTGCGTGAGCGCGCGGTGTATGCGTCGATAGGTCTAGTTTCTGTTGCAATCGTTGTTTTCGCTTACTACTACGTGTCATCGAGCAAGATGCTTCCTTGGTATTTTCTTCCGCCCCTTGAAGATATTTGGGGCGTATTCATTGGGATGATTTACGAACCTTTTGCTGGAGCCACGCTCGAGGTTCATCTTATCATAACGGTGCAGAGGCTCGTCATATCCTTCATTATTGCTGTTGCACTGGCAATACCGTTGGGCTTCGCTGCCGGGATGAACAAGTGGTGCCAGGCAGCACTGTATCCGATCGTCGAATTCATCAGACCGATCTCAGCCATGGCATTCATACCTCTACTCATAGTGTGGTTCGGAATAGGCGAGACATCAAAGGTATTGGCTCTGTTGAAGGCCGGGTTCTTTCCCATGTTTCTTAACATTGTAGCAGGGATAAAGAACGTCAACAAAACCCTAGTCACTGCTGCATATACTCTTGGGGCGAATCAGCGGCAGGTGTCTTTTGAGGTGATCTTTCCGGCAACAGTGCCGTATATCATGGCGGGGATCAGAATCGGACTTGGAGTCATGTGGTCAACCATTATTACGGCAGAACTGATAGCTGCACCGACAGGGTTGGGCCATCTGATCTTCATGGCTAGGGAATGGGCCTCGACCGACATCGTGATGATGGGAATCATAATAATAGGGATGGTTTCGATATTCCTGGACAAAGGAATTCGTATGCTCGACGAGAGACTGACCAGATGGCAGGAACGGCCGATCAGATAGAAGTATCAAGTTGTGTAAAGAGTCATCTCAAACGTACAGGCTTGGGCATTCTTTCCAAGATTGTGGAAGAGTACTAAAGAAGCTCGAGATCAGTCAAAATATTTCGGAGCTTATCTTCAGTACTCTTGGTCACTAATTGAAGTGGCTTTCTGCAGAATCCTGCCTTCACCCCAATCATATCCAGCGCCTTCTTCGGAACCAATGGGTTCGATTCAACAAAGAGGAACCTTGACAAAGGCAGTAGTTTGTTGTGAAGCCTCAGTGCCCCTTTCATGTCTCCGGTTTGGAATGCGTTATACACATCCAGATGCAGTCGAGGCACAACGTTCGCGCCTGTCATGATTCCTCCTTTCGCGCCTATGACGAGCGCAGGCAGAAGGTACTCGCTATACCCTGTAACAATTGTGATCTTGTCTGCGGCGTAGCGGATCAAATCCATCGTGTGTGCAAAATTCCATGTCGAGTCCTTTATTCCCACCAGGTTTCTAATCTCAGCGAGTCGAGTTGCCAGAGCCGGGTTTAGGTCGTATCCTGTTACACGTGGGAGATTGTACAAGATCGTCGGTATGTCGCCTTTCTCCGCAAGGGTTCTGTAGTGTTCCAGCAGGCCTTCATCTGTGGGATTGTGATAATATGGAGTCACGGCGAGTATTCCATCTGCTCCTACGTCCTTTGCGTATTTCGCAAGATCCAAAGCGTTCCTGGTGCCAGGGTTTCCAGCTCCCGCGACAACTGGAATCTTTCCGTTCACCTGATCAACAACGATCTTCACGACTTTCTTATGCTCATCCGCTGACATCAATACATATTCGCCTGTGCTACCGCACGGTATTACCCCGTGCACACCGTTTTCCACAAGAAAGTCAGTGAATGCTCTGAGACTTTCTTCGTCAATCTCTTCGTTCTGCTTGAATGGGGTTATCATTGGCACGAAAACGCCTTTCAGCGCGAGCTTTCCAGTCATTGCTTACCATCTTTGGGCGTCATATGATCAAGATCATTTCAAAAGGTTTTTGATAGTTCCGACTGACAAAGGGCAGTAGTTCTCGATTCGTCGATTCAGTAATGCAAGTTGCGGAAAAGGCAGAGTGCCGACCTAGGATTACCTGAGTATTGCTCCCTCACTGGCTGACGAGACTAGTCTTGAATACCTCTGTAGGTATCCCTTGGTGATTTTCGGAGGAGGTGGCCTCCAACTGTCAAGTCTGCGAGTGATCTCTTCTTCAGATAGGTCGACAGACAAGACCCGACTTGGAATGTCTATTTGGACGATATCGCCGTTTCTCACTGTGGCTATCGGTCCGCCTTCTGCAGCCTCAGGGCATACGTGACCAATGCATGGCCCTCTGCTTGCTCCAGAAAACCGCCCATCCGTAACCACAGCCACTGAACTACCGAGGCCAGCGCCCATCACGGCAGAGGTCGGACCTAGCATCTCCCTCATACCGGGTCCTCCTTTAGGCCCCTCGTATCTGATAACCACGACATCTCCTGCTCTAATCTTGCCACTGGTGATGGCCGACACAGCTTCCTCCATCCTGTCGAAGACCTTCGCAGGGCCGCTGTGCTTGAGCATCTTTCTATCCATAGCAGATTTCTTGCAGACCGCTCCAAGCGGAGCCAGACTTCCTTTCAATATAACCAGTCCGCTATCCGGACTGATGGGGCTTGAGAGGGGATGAATGACTTCTGGACGAATATTGCGAGCATCCTTCAGATTCTCTTTGATTGTTTTTGTTGTCACGGTCAGGCAATCTGTATCCAGCAAAGGTTCCAGCTCCTTCATAACTGCAGGGATTCCTCCAGCTTCATGAAGGTCGTTTGCGTAGTATTTTCCTGAAGGATGAATATCACATAGGTACGGGATCTTCCTGCTAAGCTCGTCGAACGTGTCCAGCCGTAGATCATAGCCGCCTTCCTTTGCTATTGCCATGAGGTGAAGGACGCTGTTCGTAGAGCCTCCAAGTGCCATGTCAATCTTAATTGCGTTGCTCAGCGACTTCTCCGTGACAACATCTCGCGCCTTGATGTCATCTTCCAAAAGCTTCACGATCTGCATCCCAACCAGCTTGGCCATTCTGGTCCTCTCGGCGAAGAAGGCCGGTATTGTAGCAGAAAGCGGGAGCGCTATGCCCATCGCTTCTGAAAGGCACGCCATGGTCGTTGGGGTATAGAGACCCGGTCCTCCTCCCGCGGTAGGTAACGCAACATCCTCCAGTCTTCTCAACTCGTCTTCACTCATTCTTCCCATCTTGACAGCGCTGACCCCTTCGATCAGATCGGTGTAGGAAACGTTTCTGCCGGCGTACTTTCCAGGGATAGTCTGTCCCCCTGGTAGAACGATTGATGGCAAGTTCAATCGTAGCGTGGCCATCAACATTCCCGGAATCGGCTTGTCCCCTGCCGCCAACAGAACCATTGCGTCTAGGTGATGAGCTTCGACCATCAGTTCTATTGAATCGGCTATGACCTCTCTGCTCGGAAGAGACATTCTCATTCCCTCATGAACCATTGCCACTGCATCGCTAATTCCAATCGTGTCGAACTCAAGTGGAGTTCCGCCGGCAATCCATATCCCAGTTTTGACCGCCTCCGCGAGTTGCCGAAGGTGAGCATTAGGTGTCGAAATCTCATTCCATGAATTGACCACCGCTATGACCGGTTGTGTGAGTTCTCGATCCGTCAGACCAAGAGCTTTGAAATAGGCTCTCTCCGGAGCTCGGTCCACACCTCGAAGAATTTCCCAACTTCTCAACCTACGACTCATGTTGAAAGTCCCTCCGGGCCATAATCCCGAACTTATAATAAGAATTGTGTTGATTACCCGACACGCAGAGATTCGATGCGCATTCCAGTGTTTTAAATGCGAGATCTTCTATGAGAGATGGATGAGACTTGCGCAAGAGGTCTGTTCGATGAAAATTCGGTTTCCTTACGGGAAATCCTTCGTTATAGCAGACATACCTGACAAGAATCTGATATCGCCACCCGAACCAAAGCCCCTACGAAGTGTAGATGACCCACACGAAGCTGTTGAACATGCGCTAGACCACCCTGTGTCGAAAGAATCGCTCGATAAGATTGCAGGCCAAACCTCCAAGGTCTGTCTAGTCATAAGCGACATCACGCGACCAATACCAAACAAGACAATCCTCCCACCCATCATTAAGAGACTCAAGACAGCAGGAGTATCGGCCGATAACTTGGTACTGGCTGTTGGTTCTGGCAGCCACAGACCACAATCGTCTGACGAGCTGGCCGAGATGCTGGGTCAGGAGATTCTTGGCAAGTTCAAAGTCGTTGCGCACAATTGTGTAGAGAAGGAGAAGATGGTTGATATCGGCAAGACTTCTCAAGGCACCCATGTTGCCTTAAACAAAGTCGTTGCCGATGCGGACATCAGAGTGCTCACTGGACTAATCGAACCACACAATCTTTCCGGGTTCAGTGGCGGTAGAAAAAGCATACTCCCCGGAGTCTCAAGTATTGAAACAATCACTGAGAATCACAGTTCCGACAAGCTGGACAATCCGAAATGTGTGGCTGGAGTGCTCGAAGGAAATCTGATACATGAAGATATGGAAGAAGCCGCAAAGATGGTGGGTGTCGACTTCATCCTCAATATTGTTTCGAATTTTGATGGAAATATCGCGAAGGTTGTCTGCGGAGACCTTGTCAAGGCCCATAGAGAAGGCGTCAGTTGCTGCTATGATGCTTCGAAGGTAGTGGTTCCTGAACCTGCGGACACAGTAATAGTGGCTAGCGGATATCCTTGGGATCAAAACCTTTACATGACAATAAACGGTCCCAACAGGATTGTGCATTCTCCAAAACCGGTCTTGCGGAAAGGAGGCACCATAATTGTGGTTGCAGAGTGTTCGGAAGGTGTCGGGAAGGCGCACGCACCTTTCTATGAGCTTTTGACCAAATCTTCATCGATAGATGATGTTCTTGCCAAGACCTGCAATCCAGATTTTTTCATCAAGGACAAGTGGGAAGCCCATCTCTGGGCAAGAATCCTGGAAAGATACGAAGTGGTGGTTGTTACGGGTGGAATAACGGCGAATGAGCTGAAGAAAGCCTTTATGCGAAGAGCTTCAAGTCTCGACGAAGCAGTCGAGTATGCTCTTGACAAGCATGGCCCAGATGCCAAGATCCTTTCGCTTCAGAATGCCATCAAAGTCATTCCGATGTTGGCGTAGGGCCAAGATTGAAGCGAGATAGATAGTGTGATCACGTGCCGAAAGTCTGGTTATCCAATCTTGGTGTTATGGCCTAACAGACATCGTGTCCTTGAGGACGGGAAAAGGTGGCACGCACCCTTCCATGGCCTTCACGGTATTCCGGGCGGTGAGGGTCCCGACATGAGAGGGCGCAACTGCACGACCAGTACACCTACGAAGACTAGTACTATCCCAAGTATCTTGTACGGTGTTAGTGATTCATTCAGGAAAACGTATGCCAATAGCGCTGTTTGAACTAGCATGGTATTCTGCACTATCGAGTGCTCGTATGCCTTCAGAACCTTCAACGCATGGTTCCAGAGAACATAAGCCAACGCAGTATTCACCACACCGAGCCACAGAACTATGATCCATCCATTGAGTGAGATCGCCATGACGTTCTGAGTCAGAACAGTTGCTCCTAGAAGCATCATTGATCCCAAAGCCATCGAGCAAACGGTCAATGAGACAACATTTCCTCTGTATCCTCGAAGATAGTGTCTCGAAAGAACGGTGAACGCGGCCAAGCCAACACCTGAGAAGAACGCTGCAAACAATCCGGTAATCCCCTCCGAAACCACGATACTGCCGTGAAAGAATGCCAGCACACCAGCGAGTGCAAGAGCTATTCCCACAAGCTGGATGAACGAGGGAATCTCCTTGAGAAAAAGAACGCTCAAGATCAATACTAAAAAGCGTGTTAGATCAAGCACAAACGTCACTGTTACAGCATCCAGGTAGTATAGGCCTAGGAACTGCAACGCCGGAGCAACAAAATAGCCTGTAAATCCTAGTAACAAGAACACTAGCACTTGCCTTCGATTGATAGTTGCTGCGTCTATTCCGTATCGGCAGACCACAACCAGTGCCAGAATGCTGGAAGCTATGGTATACCTGTATGCAGCAAACGCTAAAGGATTTATTTCTCCAAGACCGATTTTGATGAGTATTTTGGAGATCGACCACAAGAACGTAACGAACGAGATCTCGGCCAGCGCTCGCGCGTGTTCCCTTGAGATCTTCATAGGTTCTTCCAGCGCACGCGTATCCTCATGTACTTGGCAGTTCTGGGCCGAAGGGACAAGAACGGTCTGCTCCTAGCCAGTCTCCATCAGTGATGTAAGCTGTGTATCTGCAACCACCACATAGGCTGCTGTATGTGCATATTTTGCACGAACCCTTCATCGCTCTTCGATTCCTGATGTAGTTGAGCAGTTCGCTATGAACCCAGATCTCCTCAAGACTTTGTTCGAGAAGGTTTCCCAGCTTTATCGGAGCTGGAACGCAAGGAAGCAGATCTCCAGAAGCTGTAAGACCTGCGTATGTTAGGCCAGCTGAACATCCTCCGAAACGTGTTGCCAGTCTTCTTACAATCTTGGAGATCTCAAGTCCGAATTTCTCTTGAAACATTCTTTCGTGCCCCGACAAGGCTTCACTTACTGTGAAGATAGATCCTTGCGAACGTTCATAGCTGAGGCGAGCATAGTATGTCATGCCTCTTGCATAACACTGCATGCCTGATCCATCAGCTACGCTTTGACGGAACTTGTTGTACAATTCCTCTAGGGCTAGGATTCTCTCTTCAGGTGTCACGTCGAGGTATGATGCCTCTATTCCACGGCCAGCTGGTATGAGTCGGTTTAGGTAGAATCTTGTCGCTCCAAGTTTCTCTGCCAATCTCATTGTCTCTTTTAGCTCATTGACGTTCTTTGAGTGCAAGGTCATCGTCACAGCTAGTTCGTCAAAGCCCTCATCGGCACAATTCGCTATTCCTTCAGTCGTCGCTTTGAAACTTCCAGACCTGTTCCTTAGAAAATCGTGGGTCTCAGCTCTTGCGCCATCCAACCCTATTTCGACGCGTCTGATCCCCGCTTCAGCAAGTTCTTCTGCTACGTCAGGAGTTATGAGAGTTCCGTTGGATGCAATTGTGCACAGCATGCCGTTGTCGTTTGCTCTCTTCACTGCGTCGTAAATGTCTCTGCGCAGCAGGGGTTCGCCTCCTGAGAAGGTTAGTATGGCGACTCCCGCTTCGCTCATGTTGTCTATCGCCTTGAAGGCCTGAGAAGTCGTCAGTTCCTGAGAAGAAGGCGTTGGTGAAGAGTCTTGATGGCAGTGCAGACAGCTAAGATTGCATTTGTTAGTGAAGTTCCAGACGACTGTCACCGGGGCACCGGTGGGCTGTGGGCGAACTACACCGAAGTTTGCAATCCCCTTTACAACACTCAGCATGCACCTGCGGATAAGTGGGTCTCCCAATAGCTGCTTTGTGGTGTTGTCATCGACACTGAGGTGCAGAAACAGCCAACGAATCAAGGGCATTAGAGCCATCGATGTCGTCCGGCAGCTCCTGCAATGAGATCGTTCCTTCTTCAGATAGACGTCAAAGACTGATAGTAGCCGCTCTTGCTCACATTTTTTACATCTCGTTGTCAGGTATTGCGCTAAATTCTTCCACAGGGGGTTAAGGATTGACGTCGCGGAGTGGCCACCGTCTGTTTTGTTAGTGATCGTCTTGCCCCCACAACATGGGCTCTATTTTCTAGGTGAGGTGAAGATCAATCAAGTCTTACATAGTTCTCTTAGCAGATGAGCAAAGTATGACGCAATGAGGCCACTTTGTCCTAAGCTCACTCATCCACTTCTCGCCAAGTTTCTGCCTATTCGAGTTCCTTAGCTCCTTCAGTTTCTCTTTTATCTCAGGATACTTCTTCTCCAGACGTTCGAAACGCTTGCAGGCAATAAGTTCGCTGCATTGGCTGCAATTGTCTACTTCTTTCTCTAGCGCACAAGTTCTTATCTCACACTTCGACCCGCCTCCTTTTTGACACCCAACGCAAGCGCGCATAGATTGTATGCTGGCAAGTCCTTTCTCGAATTCCTTGAAATCAAATCCTTTAGGAGCCCACTTTTCCAAGTTGTATTTCCTAACGACTTCTTCGAATCTCCTCGTCAGTTCTACTACGGCACCGTTCCCAGCCACACAGCTGCCACACCAGATTCCACAGAAACCGATTTGATCCTTGACGTTCTGAAAGGCCTTGTCTTCCAGTTTGTTCACATCCACAACTGAGTACGGACTCGATGACGGACGCGCAATAATAGCGTTTTGCCCCTTCTTCTGGTTCATATTCATTCATGAACTATTGAAGAAGGCGAGCATTCGCTAATGCCGTCAAGGTAATAAGGAGATTCAACTACCGAATGCGACGAGGGATCGTCACGAAGTACAGGAGATTCGGGAAACTGAATTGGGAAGTATCCGCTCTAGGATTTGGAGCAATGAGATTGCCAATCATCGACGGAGACCCGGCGAAGATCGATCAACCAACCGCGATAAGAATGATACGCTATGCGATAGACCATGGTGTGAACTATGTGGACACCGCTTATGTTTACCACAGAGGAACCAGTGAGACGTTAGTTGGGAAATCATTGCAGGATGGATACCGGGAAAAGGTCAGGCTCGCCACTAAGATGCCAACTTGGCTAGTCAATTCCCAGCAAGACATGGACAAATACTTGGACGAGCAACTTGCGAGACTTCAGACGGACCACATCGACTTCTATTTGCTTCATGGGCTCAACAAGGATCGATGGCCGAAAGTGAAACAACTGGGGGTTATCGGCTGGGCTGAGAAAAAGATGGAGGAGGGAAAGATCGGCCGTTTAGGCTTCAGCTTTCACGACGAGTACTCTGTATTCAAGGAGATCATAGATAGCTATGAAGGCTGTACTTTCTGTCAAATCCAGTTCAACTACACGGATGCTGACTATCAAGCAGGAACGAAGGGACTGAAATACGCAGCCTCCAAGGGCCTAGCAGTTGTTGTGATGGAACCCATAGCCGGCGGGAAGTTGGCTGTCAAGCCGCCAAAAGAGGTCCAAGCGATCTGGGACAAAGCAAATATCAAGAGTACACCGGCGAAGCTGGCTCTCCAATGGGTTTGGAATCATCCGGAGGTGTCGGTTGTTCTCAGCGGTATGAGCACTTTGGAACAGGTTATGGAGAACCTTGAGTCTGCTGATGATTCTGAGCCAGGCGTCCTGACAAAGGAAGAACTCGACGTCATCAATCAAATTGCGCAGAAATACAAGGAGTCGGGGTATATCGGTTGCACAGGCTGTAAGTACTGCATGCCTTGTCCACAAGGAGTGAATATACCGGAGATAATCGCTCTCTACAATGAATTCTACGTCAGGGGCAGAGACGATGAGGTCAAGAAGAAGTATCGGGAGAATATCACTCCTGAAACGAATGCCAAGAAGTGTGTCAAGTGTGGAACATGCGAAACTCTTTGTCCACAACAGCTACCGATAAGGAATATTCTCAGAGGTGCAACCTTTGCTTTCGAGCAGAATGCTTAGCATCAAGAGTCATCGTCTGAGCACCACGTTTGAAAGAGGCTTTTTCTGGATCGAGTTGGTCTTCCTGACCTTTTGGTCACAGCCTATTTTCTCATCCTGTTCAAGATTGCTCCAGCGACAAAAGAGAGCCAAGACAGGGTTGCTAGTCTCGTGTACTCGACGATTGCCACGCGTTCGATAGTCGATGCCACGTAGAACGCGCTTGGAACAGCAAGTGTTCCACAAGCAATGATCACCAGCCATTCTCTCTTAGTGAACCAGGCAACTGCAGTTGCTATTTGGTTTTTCTTGCGCTGACGTGGACTGACATAGAGTCTTCTTGAGACTTGATCAAGAGCGGAGACCAACGATTTACTGAACGGGTCCAACCATGCGAGAGGACCAGTGGATTGGCGAGGTGACAACAACTTGAAGAGTGAATTCTTGAGAATAGAGGTCTGTTCAGCCTGTTTTCTCTGTCTGCCCAAGCGCGCTTCTTGCTGACTTTTCTTTTGTGGGACGTACTCCTCGGCGTTGTTACATTTTGGCGTCTCTTTTTCTTCTATGATACATCACCGTACTGAAATCGGCACATTGAGGCGTCATATGCAATATAAGCATATCGCAACAAGTCGCGCGTTGAACAGAACCCATACTCATCAGAACAACGCAAAGTGTTCAAATCGCTTCGGGCCTGTTCTTTGTGTCCGTGGCAATGCCCTCAGCCTTTCGAACCCATCTTCAGCAATCCTAGCGTCTATGGAAGCAACTCCCATTATCGTGAAAAGTGTGGGCGGAGAAATCTCTTCGGAATCAATTTCGCTATTCAACAGCTGAGTTACGTCACACTTTTTCGCTGAAACATTGCATCTTCCCTCACGCAAAGCCCGGCTTGCAGGACTGTCCAGCCTGTAGCCAATGTCCAAGTTAGCAAACACATACTATGAGAATCTCGCGACAATCGAGTCAGCGAGTGCCTGATTTTCCACATCAACATAGGTCATCCGACTCATTGCCTCAAAAGGAATTACTCGTTCATCTATCAGAGGCGAGGCGGTTCGTAACGAGATTGCATCAACAATCACAGTTGAGTCATGAATTGCTTCTCGAAGTGTCTCACACGCGACAAGCTTTGTCCTTTCCAACAGGGCCGGATCAAGACTTTGGAAAAAAGTGCTCAACCTTTCTTTGACCGTTCTGAAACCACTCTTTCTCCTAGCAGTCAACCTAATCTCTTGAGGCGGATTTCGAAGAGCCCCCAACGCCAGGATCGTGGCTCTGCCGACAGGACCTGCACCGAGTATGCAAGCCACGCTCTGTCTTGAGCTTCCTAGGCACTCGACACCGATCGCTGCAGTTGAGGCGGTTCTAAGGTCATAGATCGGGTTGCCATCCATAATGCAATATGGATGTCCAGTCTCTCTTTCCCAAAGAATCACAACATTTGTTGCGTATCGCCTATTCAACTTGAGGTTTCCTAGGCTTGCAGTGAAGATCCTTGAGACGACGCTTCTATCTGTCGCTCCCAGTAATGTGCGCCCCTTGAGAGATCCCAACTCTATCGTTGCCTTGTCGTGCGGATATCTTCCAGCATCCTTCAATACGTGCACAGTCAGAAAATTGACTCTCTTGAACGTCTCAACTGTTGGAGGAAATATGACGCCGATCTCTCGATGAGAGAGAACTGACGTAAAGTGACCGTCTCCGTACAGATCTATCTTATACATGTGCTTCACATGGTGCTATACATTTAGCTCGCACTTTCTCCTTAAGACTTAGCTCAGTAATACTGCTGTGTGATCAACTCCACCTGATGCTCTGCCAAACTCGCGGAGAATGCAGACCGGCGCCTGATCCACTACGTTATTGAAGTTGATCTTTCCTCGCGTGTCTTGAGTGTTACAAAGAAGTTAGCAAGAGCTGCAAAGGCCAGTACAAGGAAAGCGACGGAGAAGCTGGTGTAATCAGCAATGGCACCTACTACGGTTGGACTGAACCCAGCGATTAGGTGCCGGACAGCGTTGATTCTTCCTGCAAGAAGGGCACGTTTCTGAGGTGAGAATAGATCCATCAGAAAAGCGAACAGTACAGGAATAACCGTATGCAGGCCGAATCCGAGCACTGCGAGAGCCACCACCAGCCAAGGTGCTCCGGGTGTCAGAACGACTAGAAATATCCCCAATGCTAGAGACGCCAGAGAGACCAGTGTCATGCTTCTTCGGCCTATCTTGTCCGACATGTAACCGCCGAGAGGCCGACCGACCAATCCAAGCAGACTAGGAATGGCTACATAATAGCCTAGGTAGACCAGAGCAATCCCCTTCTCCGTCGACAGATACAGGGGCAGGAAGGCAGAGATTGCGTGGAATACAAACGCATGAATTGTCATGATCAGCAACAGCAACAATAGCTTCGCATTGAACCCGCCTTGTTCAAAGCCAGGTCTGGCCGGTCTTGGTTCTTCAGATATCTCAGCGGGCGGCAAGAAGATCCAGGCCACAGCCGCTACCACGAGGCCCAAAGATCCGTAGATGAGGTATGTACTTCTCCAGTCGAACAAGAGTGCAAGTGGCAACGTGACTATGGGAGAGACCAAGCCTGCCAGCGAAACTGCAGATTCATGTGTACCAATCGCTTTTCCTCTTTCATGTGCTTCAAAGAGATTGGAGATGAAGGCCGTGCCAACCGTTAGATGGCATCCAGAACCAACCGCTCTAAACATGTGAAAGACAAAGAACTGAAGATAGTTTGCAGCGATAGCAACGAGAATGTTGAATGTGGAGAGAAAGGCTATTCCGAAAACCAATATTCTCTTGTAACCGATCCGAACAGCGAAGTGTCCTGTTGGAAGTTGCATGAGAGCGAAAACCAAAAGGGACGCTGTTATTAGGATGCCAGTGTCCGAGTATGAGAGGGAGAACTCTTTCGTAACCAATGGCAGAAGGATCGAGAGAGAGTTTGAAATGAAATTATGCGTGAACCATATGATTGAGCAGAGAACTAATGCCAAGTATTTTTGATGCAAGCCACATCCCAGTGGAAGAGTGTTAGACCTCACGGATAGCGACAAGGAATATATCCATGGTGATTGGCGCCACTCAATGCACGCCCATTCGTGCTTGGTGTTTTATGATCATGCTTAAGAAATACTGCTAAGGCAAATGGAGGGGGCTTAGTCGAGGCCTTGCGAATGAGTAGCGAGATGTTCATGAGGCTTGCAGTAAAGAAGGCGCTTGACGGAGTTCGGAAAGGCCAAGCGCCTTTCGGAGCGTGCGTGGTGAAAGATGGCAAAGTGATTTCATGTGAACATAACGCCGTGTGGAAGATGAAGGATTGCACGGCCCATGCTGAAATAGTGGCTCTAAGGAAAGCCTGCGAAAAGCTGGGAACCATTGATCTATCCGGATGCGAAGTCTATTCCACATGTGAGCCGTGCCCAATGTGCTTCAGTGCGTGTCACTGGGCCAAGATTTCTAGGATATGTTATGGCACTCGAATAGAAGATGCAAAGAGGTTCGGTTTCAACGAGCTTCAGATATCAAACGAACAAATGAAAGGCCAAGCGAACAGTAAGATGGAGATTGAAGCAGGATTCATGAGAGATGAATGCATGGAAGTGTTCAAGGAATGGCAGAAGAGGCAAGGACTAAGCTACTAGAAACTGAGCGCGCGTTTTAGGTTTTGCCGAAGTATGTCTTGACTTGCGTTGTGTTAAGGTAGACTATTACTAAGACGTGCATGAGCAAGCTGATGATGTTTCAAAAATGTCCTCGTGCAGCGGTAATAGCTCCGAGCACAAGAGCCAGAATGTTGGTGATAAGCGTCCAGGTCCAAGCCCAACCTTTTCCAGTCCACAGCCCATGCGCCAGAAACAGGTTGATGGCTCCTACAGCAACTAGCATTATGCCGACTGCCACCGAAATCACTTCGATCACGACTCTGAATTTTTCTATCTCCCCAACACCAAGCAGCACTAGGCCTGCAATCAGGCTGAGTATCGCCCCCAATTGCTTACAGAATAACCATGATTGTCACGCCCACTGGCCTACTAGTTTGAGACAACAAGCATCACTTCACTTGCGGTTGCGAATTTCATTCACGTACCACGCGTGTGCCACGGTGAATCGGAATAGCGTCATTTGGGAATTCCGGCACATCTCTGTGCTCGCTACGGCCCCACTGCAGGCTCAATCGGAGCCGGAAAGACAAGCGCATCACAATTGATTGCGGAACAGCTTTCCCCTACAAGTACGGCCAGCGACAATGTGCGCGGTGTTCTACTCTCTTCTTTCAGTTCTTATCTTGCAGTGTGTGGCGATGGCAGCGATGGCTCCCAGTGCTGCAAGCCACGGGGCAAAGAGCGCACCCACGACGCCTACCGTTGCCGGGATCTCAAGAAGGGTCTTACCTTGCTCATTCTCAACGATTACCTTAGTCACGTTTCCCTCATGAAGAATCTCCTTGACCTTTCTGACGAGTTCGTCAGAGTCTACCTCAATCTCATCCACAATAGTTCTCCCAGTAGACTGTCCACACGTGGGACAGTACTTTGTGGCTTCAGGTAGCTCGGACCCACATCTGCGGCACGATGTCACAGACAGCACCGAGTCGTCGACGTTGCCTGCCCTAGACGCAAACCTATGGGAAGCTGAGGAGTGTCCTCAGCGCAAAAAAGCCGAGCAACGCAAGCACCACGCCGATGACGACGAAAATCACAACTGCTACCAGAGCAATCAAAAAGGCTCTGAGCGAACCGCAGTCGAAGAAGTGCTTAATCAACGCAAGCCACACGATCAACACAATAAGGCCTGCGACTATGCCCGAGAAAGCGAACTGCAGAACCGAGCCTATCACAGTTCCTAGCACAACGATCATCAAGGAGTCAGTGAACTTTGCTTTCTCCTTACCCGCGAGAGTGCGTCCGGCTATCCAAAGCACAGGAGTAATGATTACGACGTTCACAATCACGTGTATGAGCAAAGCATCCAGGTTTATCGCCATACAACACCACGCATTTCTTTGTTTCCAGCTCTCACAAGATATAAGTTTTGATACGCGATTCTGTCGCGGACCACCGCTGTCTCAGTGCGCGCGCTGAAGCGATGGGAGAGGTTCCGGGACACACTTCGCATAGACGAGCGCATAATCTTTGGAGATCTGATGGATGAGTGTAGACTATATGCGTCAGCTGCAGGCGCAGCATGCTTTCCAGTCAAATCCGAAGGCATGTTCCTCTCGGTTCTATTCGCGCACCACAAAGCCCTGAAGGAGCTACGCGACAAAATTGACCAAATCAGCGATCCCCAGAAAAATCAACCAGACGAAAAACAACTTGCAGATTAACAGCGCGCTAGCTTGGTCGGAAATCTAAGTTTCTGTGTCAAGAATCGACTTCCCAGGTGTCGGCCGCAGGAAGAGTTCAAACAAAATCATCTGAATCACGATAATTTCTGACCATCCTAGCGCGCTATTCAAAGAAATGGTGCTGAGATAGTCCAAAAGATGCAAGATTACCCACGTTTACTTTCACTAGATGTCTTCTGGCTGCCTTGTAGCAGTCTTCCACTTGGTTATACGGCGTGACAGGGAGATCGCTCATCACGAAATCAGGATGGAACACGAGCAGGCTGTATGGTATGTTCTTGTCCAGGCCAGCGAGAAACATTGAAATCCTCTCCACCTCCTGCTTATCCACATATCCCGGCACCAGCAACGTTGTGGCCGTCAACAATGGCACATCCTGTCGCTCCTTACCGTACTTTCTGAACAGCATCTCGAAATTCTCGAACGATCTGCGATTGGAAACGCCACTCAAAGCCAAACTCACTGTCTCGCTTCTGCACTTGAGGTCAAACTTGATATTACCCCCGCTTCTCAAAGCGAGCTCACCCGCCCTATCGACAAGGTTCTTGTTTCCTGCGCCATTCCATTCAAAACATATCCTCAGAACTCGGTCTTGAGGTTTTGATTCAAGCATCATTTTCGAAGCAGATACTGCGAACGGAAGCTGAGGTTCCGGTGATCCTCCAAAGAAACACCAACAGGAAATGCGTTTGCTAGCAAGTGTTCTTGACACAAGCGTCTCCGCGTTGCAGCGAGGTGCTTTCTCAACGCTCTTGTGTGAATCGTTCTGGCAGAACAGGCAATCGAAGTTGCATCCGTAGAAGAAGATGGCAAGGTTGTAGTATCCTGTCTCAGGCCCTGACCTGCAAGCATATCTCGGATATCCTGCTCCCGTTCCTGCAGGGCAGAACCACGCGGCACAGCAATTTGTGACATGAGGATCCAGATAGTATGTGAGAGCAGCCTCATCCGGACCGGTAGCTGAACTAAGGACACCCTTCGAGCACACTCGCAACCCGCAATAGCCTCGATCTCCCTCACCAATCACGCATTCATTGGCGCAGACAGTACACTTCACTCCGTTTCTTTCTCTCGGAGGAAACGGAGGTAACCCTAATCTTCTTCTAATGCTGGCATGAGCCTTAGCGATAAACACTTGAGACTTGTCATAGTCATCTCGGATACAGTCAAGACATACAGCTAGACTCGAAGATATGAGAGGCGATTCTTGACCACACACACGACATCTACTATCAGTCAAGGGTCTCGAAGGATCCTATCGTAGACATGAATTTGGCTACCGCAAAATATGAGCTTGTGCTTGTTCAAGCGGCATTGGCCAACGATTCTTCTGTTCGTCATGTATCTTGGCTTAGAACGCGAGAGCAATGGTCGACTGGATGACTTTAGAAAGTCTGTGAAAGAACCAAGAAAATAGCTTTAAATCTGCTGTTTCTCCTAAGGTAGACCATGAATCGTTGTGAAAACTGCAACAAGCCACTTCCGCGTCACACTCATCTCCGTATGTGCGAAGCTTGCAGAAGAATCACCGTCAAAGCACTCAGACGACGCTGAACTCTTTTCTAGCGCGCGCGACTCAATGTATGTTAGTTTGAAGTAAAAGAACCAATTTGCGCGTCTGATTCCACAACTCGAGTCCTACGACAAGATTGGAAGAGAGTGTGGGTGCTCGTCAAGAATCTGAGATCAAAGACGCGTTGACAGCTAAACCTTCTCGGGCTATAAGAAGCATTCACTTTTCCGACCATTTGGACAAGCGTAGAAATCGATGGGTGGATGATCTGCCTTGGCTGAAGGATACTTTTCTTCGTCAGGATTTTGTCAATCGGTTCGAAATTCCAACGGTTTTGAGATGAAACCTCGATACAGTATTTTATACAGAATTGTCTAAAACTTATATGGGTCGTGGGGAGAGTAGGCTAAGTGATCTTTAACTTCGTGGAGCTTGATACTTCCTTGGTATTGCGAGCAGAACAGGAGCAGAGACCAGACTCAATCAAATACTTTCCCGCAGTAAGAACTTCGAAGATACAAATCGAATCTTTTCACGCGGATAAAATCAAAGAATCCCTCATGCGAGAGGTCAGTCTTTCCAGCGAAGATGCCGACAGGATCGCTAGGAAGGTTGTTGACAAAGTCAATCGCATGGGACTCTCATTTCTGTCTTCTCCTCTGATACGCGAACTTGTTTGCGTAACGCTTCTGGAGGAAAACTTGGAAAGAGAGCGAGCGAAGTACACCCGGTTGGGACTGCCTGTCCACGATGTAACAATGATGGTGGCGAACGGTGACAAGGAGAACGCGAACCTCCAGCACAACCCTGAAACGATCCATAAGCTCGCAGCAGACGCGGTCTTCAGCCAATATGCTCTCCTTTCCGCTCTTCCCCCAGACCTCGCCGACGCTCACATGTCCGGAGAAATCCACATCCACGAATTGGAGTACTTCATAACGAGGCCATTCTGCCAAGAACACGATCTCCGATTCTTTTTGAGAAAAGGGCTGATGGTGGATGGCCAAGGAGTGCACACGTCTGTCGCCGGTCCAGCCAAACACCCTGAAGTTGCTATACTTCACGCAGCGAAAGCGCTGGCCGCAGCACAGACCAATTGGGCCGGAGGTCAAGGATACGATTTCTTCAATGTCTGGTTAGCCCCGTTCATACGTGGCTTACCATACGAGAAGGTGAAGCAACTTGCGCAGATGTTCATCTACGAAATGTCTCAGATGTACGTTGCCAGAGGTGGCCAAACAGTCTTCTCTTCCATTGCCCTCGAATGCTCAGTCCCAAGAGTGGCCGAGGACGTTCCCGCAGTTCTACCAGGAGGAAAAGTGGGACCGGACGTTTACGGAGACTACGCAGACGAAGCCAACCTTTTCTTCAACGCCATCCTGGATGTTTATCTCGGTGGCGACTACGCAGGTAAACCCTTCAACTTCCCCAAACCAGAGATAAAGATCCGCCCAGAATACTTGGGCCGGTTCGACTCTGAATACCTGAAGGCAGCAGCACTAGCCGCCAAGTTTGGATCTCCTTACTTCCTCAACCTATGCCCCAGCTATATGCCGGACATAGTGAACTCCCAATGCTGCAGAATATTTCTGACACCTGACAGCGACGAAGAAGAAGACTTCAGACTGGGCAAAGTCAGAATGGGCAGTCTCCAGATGATCACAGTCAATCTACCCAGAATAGCCTACGAATCCAACGGGAATGACCAAGAGTTCTTCGAGATCCTTGACGAGAGAATGGATCTCGCGAAGGAAGCCCTCGAGATAAAAAAGAACATAATAAAGAAACGTCTGGACGAAGGCGCTCTCCCCTTTGGTTCCATGGACATTGACGGAGAGCCGTACCTAAAGCTCGACAAACAAGTCCTCAACATAGGCTTCATAGGTCTCAACGAGGCCTTGAAGGCTCACGTAGGTGAAGAGCTTCACGAAACCCAGAACGCTTGGAGATTCGGCCTGAAAGTCATCAGCCACATGGCAGGCAGGGTAGAGGAGTACTCGAAGGAATCGGGCGGCAGATTCGGAATACTCCAGACTCCGGCTGAAAGCACATGCCATCGGCTCGCGTTAATCGACAAGAAAATGTACGGCGATAAGGCCGTAGTTCAAGGTGATGCAGCAAATGGGGCACCATACTACACAAACAGCTCCCATGTGAAACCTTCAGCCGACATATCATTCGGTCAAAAAGTCAAGATCGAAGCAAGCTTCCACCCCATCACGAGAGGGGGTGCAATTATGCACGTATGGTTAGGAGAAGCCAATCCTTCACCTGAGGCGCTATTCTCGCTAACCAAAAGAATAGCGACAAGAACGTTGACCGCGTATTTCGCCTACACAAAGGACCTCACAATATGCACAAGATGTCAAAAAGTTGAATCAGGCCTTCTGAAAGTATGTCCAAGCTGTGGCGCCATTGATCCAGACTTGGAATGGTGGTCCAGGATAACCGGTTACTATCAGCGTGTCAAGGGTTGGAACGCGGGCAAACGAGCAGAACTCGCAGACAGAAAACGGTACTCAGGCGGAGCATTGATCCCCGCCTAGGGACATGCCAACAGATCGGTTCTAGCTTTCAAGCACTGAGGCCAGTAGTGCCATTCTCGTCAAAAGGCCATACCACATCTGCTTGAAGTATTTCGCATGCTTGGTCTCATCCACCTCAAAAGAGATTTCGTCCACACGAGGCAAAGGGTGCATCACAATCATTCGCTCCTTCACATTGCGAAGTTGGTTGGCATTGAGCTGATATGATCCTTTGACCTTCTCGTATTCCGCCGGATCTCCGAATCTTTCTTTCTGGATTCTGGTCATGTAGAGGACGTCCAGCTTCGCCAACAGTGGTTCCATTTCACTGGTCTCAGTTACCTCGATCCGATCCTTTATGTCAAGGACTATCTCGGTCCTCATTCTCAGCAGGTCGGGGGAGACGAGATGGAGCTTGACATCGTAGAGGGAGAGCGCGTACGCCAACGAGTGAACGGTTCTTCCATATCGGAGGTCACCAGCAAGAGCGATTGTCACTCCATCGATCGATCCTAATTCCCTTTTTATAGTGTAGAGATCCAGCAGCGCCTGCGTCGGGTGCTCCTCTGCGCCTGATCCTGCGTTGATAACTGGAATCGAGGCAAAATCTGCGGCTAGCCGGGCCGCACCTTCGAGAGGATGTCTGATCACGAGAATATCGGTGTAATTCTCGACCGTTCGCACAGTATCCGCCAGATTCTCACCTTTCTCCGCAGAAGTGACTCTGGACTCGGCGAAACCTAGGGCGTTTCCTCCTAGGCGCATCATGGCGGACTCGAAGCTAAGTCTCGTCCTTGTGCTAGGCTCGTAAAACAGTGTTCCCATCAGCTTTCTGCGGAGCATATCACAGCCGTTCCTTGCGTGGCCTTCCATTGAGTCAGTCTTCGCCAGCAACCAGTCTATCTCTTCCCTTGAGAAGTCTTTGATCGATATGACGTCTTTTCCCCTCAGATCCATGACAAACCCTCATAACGTTCTGGTAAGACGCTACGTTAAAACGGTTAGGTCTTGGCTCGACCATTCCGTTGGGATCAATCCCAGATTGTCGACCCAATGCATCGAACCCTTCCAGTCCAGCAGCGAGTATGGATTTTCGTCAGTTCCATACCTGCATAGGACTCTATGGGTCTTCAGACGAACCGTTATGTAACTGTTGATCAGACTAGTCATGGGGAATGGTTTGTCGCGAAGGGAGGAGCTGTACGTAAAGAAGATCAGAGATGGTACAGTCATTGATCACATAGCTCCTGGGCATGCCCTAGACGTTCTCAGAATCCTCGGCATCAACGGTAAGGAAGGCATCATTGTTAGCATAGCGATGAATGTTTCCAGCAAGAAACTCGGGACGAAGGACATAGTTAAGATAGAAGGAAGACAGATCGCGCCAGAGCAACTCGACAAGATCGCTCTCATAGCTCCAAACGCGACCATAAATCTCGTCAAAGACTATGATCTAATCAAGAAAGAGAAGGTTCAGCTTCCAGACACGATCACGGGAATGGTGAGATGCGCTAACCCCGCCTGCATCTCCAATTCGAGAGAACCTGTAGCGTCAAAGTTCAAAGTCGAAAACTCTCACCCTCTAAGCATACGATGTCGGTTTTGCGGAAGAACAATGGAGAAGGATGATGTTCTCAGACAATTCTGAGCAACGCCGGGTCCAAACCCTCCATAACGCAAGCAATCTTCCCTATCCACAACTTTAATCAGTTCCTTCAGTTTTCAGAGGGAGCAAACCATCATCGTAACCGGTGCCAAGATTGGTAGCAGAAAAGATCACGCATCTAATTCACAATGGGGTACTCGTTCCTCAATATGAACCCAAGGGGTTCTCAATCTTGCACAAGGGCAAGAATATCTCCCTGAATCCGACACAGGAAGAGATGGCGGTAGCATGGGTCAGGAAACTTGGAACCGAATACGTGAGTGATCCTGTATTCATAGCCAATTTCCTAATCGACTTCTGCAAGGCCCTCAATCTTACCAATCCCTGTCGAATCGAAGACTTTGATTTCTCAGAGATTCAGCACTGGGTCGACAGTGAGAAACTGAAGAAAGAAAATATGTCAAAGGAAGAGAAGAAGGCCTTGGCAGCGGAACGTAAGAAGATCCGAGAAGCAAACAAAGAGAAATACGGTTACGCGACTGTAAACGGGCAACGGGTTGAACTGGGCAACTACACAGTCGAGCCCGCCTGCATCTTCATGGGTCGAGGACAACATCCTCTGCGTGGACGCTGGAAGGCCCGGGCCAACTACAGCGACATCACCCTTAACTTGTCACCAGATGCTCGGATACCCAAGCCACCAGACGGCTCCCAATGGAAGGAGATAGTCTTCAACCCGGACTATCTTTGGATTGCCAAGTGGGATGACAAGCTCAGAGGCGTTGAGAAATATGTATGGTTCGCAGACACAGCAGAGTTCAAACAGGAACGAGACATAGAAAAGTTCGATCTGGCAAAGCAACTGGAGAAAACTCTCGGAAAAGTCAGCCGTCACATAGAGGAGAACCTTACATCGCCAGATCCAATGAGGAGAAAGATAGCCACCGTGTGCTATCTAATCGACGAATTGAAGATGAGAGTGGGAGACGAAAAGGACGAGGACGAAGCTGACACAGTCGGCGCAACAACGCTACGCTCGGAACACATGAGAATATCAGAAGACGGCGAAGTGATCTTCGACTTCCTAGGAAAAGACTCTGTCAGATGGCTCAAGACAATCAAACCTCCTCTCAAAGTCGTGGAGAATCTGAAAGAGGTAAAAGGTACAAAGGGAAAATTGCTTCTCTTCGAGCGGATCCGATCAGAAAAAGTGAACGCGTTCCTGGACGAAGTAATGCCTGGGTTAACGGCAAAGGTATTCAGAACCTATCATGCTACAAAGGTTGTGAAGGACTGTCTTGACAAGGCCGAGGTCAAACCTGAAGACGAAGATCTTCTGAAGAAGAACGTCGCGACGATGGCTAATCTACAAGCCGCGATAATCTGCAATCACAAGCGCAAGCTCCCAAAGAAATGGAACGAATCAATGGAGAAGAAACTGCAGCGCCTCAAGGAGCTCAGAAGCAAAGGAAAGAAGAAACAGGTGAAAGCCCTATCGATGAGAATCAAACTACTGAAAGCCACACGAGACTACAATCTGGGGACATCTCTCAGAAGCTACATAGATCCACGAACCTACAAACAATGGGGCCGGAAAGTTGACTATGACTGGAAGAACTACTACTCGAAGACGCTTCAGCGAAAATTCGCCTGGGTCGACAAACCAGAAAAAGCATGAACGCCTTACATCTGATAGATGACGTGCCCTATCTCAGGATTTTGATTGCGGAACCTTTCGGATGTTTCTCAGCCAATTCCACGAGTGAGAGGCATTGCCCGCCTGCTTTCTCAATTTTCTTCTTAGCTTGGTCTGTGAACTTGTACGCTCCAGCAGTTACGTTGTTTTCAATAATTCCCGATCCCAGCACTATTCCCGGGATCGCTACTACGTCTCCTTTCGAGATGTGTCTTTGAATCTGTCCGACATTGATCGATATTCTGGATCTCCTTGACCTGCTGAGAAGACTGGCTACAGTTTCCCATATTCTAACCTTGTTTTTCCTTGACACTCTCTTCAGCTCAGCCACGGTCTTCTTCAATTGAATGTTCGTGCTTCTGGAAGACATTTCGTTCATCTCGTTTTCTTGAGCGCATTGACTTTAGCGTCTTCGGCTATGATGCTCTCGTCTCTAATTAAATTGTCTACTCTGATCTGTGGCACTACATACTTGCAGCTACGAGAGGCTCGTTACATTCATTGTTGGCGACACAAGAATGCTTAAGTCCCGGCCAGAATGGCATAAGACAAACATCAACAGAAAGGATTGACTATCAAGTTTGAACATCGTGATGTTTGGGTCACCGGGCTCGGGTAAAGGAACCTATGCCTCCCTGCTATTCGAAACGCTTCACCTGCCACATATTTCCACAGGAGACCTAGTTCGACAAGAGATCAAAGACGGAACCAAGATCGGCAAGCAGATCGAGAACTACAGCAAGCGTGGGTTGCTCGTTCCAGATGACATTGTCATTGGACTTCTGAAAAACAGAATCTCCCAGCCTGATTGCTCAGGCGGATTCATACTGGACGGATTCCCGAGGACCATCCCACAGGCTAAGGCCCTCGAGAAAATCGGTTCTGTTGAGGTTGTCATAGATCTGGTTGTGCCGGACGATGTGATAATCGAAAGGCTTTCAACAAGATTGACATGCAAGAATTGCGGCGCGATATTCAACAGACTATTCCTAAAACCTAAGGTAGAAGAAATCTGTGACAAATGCAGCGGCCAGCTGTACACAAGGGACGACGACAAACCTGAAGTGATCAAGGAGCGCCTTAACACGTACAGAAAACAAACCCAACCTCTATTAGAGTACTACAAGGAAAAGGGTTTGATTGAGGATGTCCACAACGATGCGGCAGGCACACCGCCTGAAATAATCCTCAAAGAAATCCTGAAGATAATCAAGAAAAGAAAGTAACGATCTATCCCAATGCCTATTCAAAGCGTGCTGGTTCAAGAACTGTGAAACTTGAAGTCTGACACCAGGGGCTCCACTTCTGCAGAAACGATTCGAAGCAAAATGCTCACGGGCCAGTCTTCTTCTTGAGTTCTACTATCGCCTTGGCCAAGTCACCCTCTGCAGCCTTCAACGCCGTCCTGGCCTCGTCTAGAGTCACACCTGCCTGTTGCGACACTAGTTGAGCGTCTTCCTCTGATACTGTCTCAGGCTTCATCAGAGGTTCTTCTCGCTGGGTGCCGCCCGTTATTTGGTAGATCTGTTGGCCTTGGAGTGTGACGGTGGCCACATTCGGGTCCTCGATGATGATCCTCTTCTCGTCGGTTGTGATGATCACTTCTTTCGCTCCCTCAAGTTCATTGACTTGCATTCCCATCTTCTGCATCATTCTCGTGGCGTCCCTTGCTCCAGTAACTCCCCCTCTTGCAGCTCGCAAAGCCTTGTACGCCATTGCTTTGACTTACCTCACGACATTCTTGTTCTCAACATTCTGACTAAAGAACTTCATTATTAGCGCGCCAGCTTGGTTGTTGTGCAGGTTAGCCAAGCGCAGTCTGTTCTTCCTTGACAAACAGTTACCTAAGATCTCGCAACGTCTAGTCTAACTAGAATTCGGAGGTTGAAGGCAAGATGAAGATAGGAGGGTGCAGAATGAACAGGAGCCCCGTGTCTCCGGTGATCGCAGTGCTTCTGATGATAGCCATAGCCGTGGCATCAGGGATGTTGATCTACGTTTCGTAGTGCAAGCGCGCCTGAAGTCTTAACTGTAGGTTTCCTACTCAGTTCTATCCATGCTTGTGGTTGTCGGCCTGGTGGGGTTCATTCTTCACTATTGTTTGGTGGCTCTTGCTTTTGTCCTAGGGTACAGGCTGCTAGTTCTTCTAGGTCGTCGAGCGTCTCGTAGGCTAGACTAGGTCTAGTCTCTTGAGATGACTGTTCTAGGTGTGCTTTGTTCTCTCTGTAGGTTAGCGAGTGCTTGTTTCTTCGTTGTCTGGAGTTTCGTTTTTCGTTTTCGTCCGTTCGTTTTGTTCGTAATAAAGGTCTGTGTGCGCACTACCTGTAGCACCACCACCTTTTTGAAACGACGAACGACGAATGTTGGCGCGCTGGCATTCGCCACAAAGAGAGGAAGGCGGTCACAGAGAAGGAAATTGATCTCAGAAGTTCAATCCAAAGCGTTTTTGGAGTGGCTTGTAGACTCCACCAAGGGATAGTAACCATGGGAGTATCGCACCTGCTATGGCGGAAAAAGTGTCGCTCCTGATCTCTCCAAATGCCAACGAAGACAATAGGTGCCGTAGAACAAAGAATACGACGACAAATGGAATCAGGATAGTAATCGCCTCATATGCGATCTGTCTCTTCAAAGGCCCTCCCGCGCCAGGTCTAAACGCACGCGACGCTTTTCCCCTAAGGAGTTTCTCAACGAAACTCTGAGCACGCGCGTTTTTCTGAAGGAGTTTCTGAAAGATGTTCTGACCGGATTTCTGAAGAAATCTGTAAAGAAGTTTCTCAAGATATTTCTCAAGAAATTCCGCTAAGACGATCCCGAAAGTCATGGAAGCTCCGACCGCAAGTAGATCTCGTGGTACAAAGTCGAAAATTGCCACAATCGGATTTGCGGATCGTGAAAAAAACTCGCTGTTATCTGTTGGATCAGGTGTCTCTATGTGGCTTGTGTCTCTTCCCGGCCCTGTGGCCTCTCCATCATAAAGACTGTCTTTGTTAATGGAGACTATCTCTTTGCCAATGGTGGCGTCTGAAGGCCATTTTAGCTCCACTCTATATTCGCCAGGCTTGCCTGTAGGGGTGACAGGAATGTCGATGCAGCGAAACGCTGGTGATCCTATGATTGTGAAGCTTCCTGTGGGCTGGGTCTGCCCGGGTCTTGGTTGCAGCTCAGCTGGCCCAAGGCCTAGGTGATAGTAAGCATAGGAGACTCCGAAGACAACAACAATGATCTGACCCTGAGGAGTTTCCTTGGGTGTTGTGTTGATGTAGCTAACTGCAAACGTGCGCGCGCAAAACCTGCGAGAAGGAAGCGTCGATAGAAAGACCAACAAACCAGACGCCTACACTCGATCAAAAAGCCTCTGCCACGTGACCCCTTGAGGGGTCCACGAGAAGAACAATAGCACTGCAATCCTGCAACTGGTTCCTAACAGCGCGCGTTACGGACCTATTGCTGTGATGGAAACCAATTTGGAAAAGCCCACTCACTAGGAAAGGATATGTGAGCACGAGTGCTAGTTCTCACTAATGATGGCGACTGAGAATCCAGAGCTGAAGGGAAGTCACAGTCTATAGGTACTTCTTAAACCAGTTGACTATGTAGTTGTGCCTCTCTATTCTGTGCCTGGGTTTTCCGCTTCGTGAAAGCTCATGGTTCTCTCCAGGGAATCTGACCATCATCGTTTCCTTGCGCAACTTCTTCAAGGCAACGAAAAGCTGTTCTCCTTGCTCGATCGGACAGCGATAGTCCTCCTCTGAATGGATTATTAGAAGAGGTGTCTTGACATTCTTGGCATATGTTATCGGCGAATTCTCAACATAGTGCGTAAGATTCTCCCAAGGCACACCCCCGACCTCCTCCTCAGCGAAATAGTAGCCGATGTCGCTGCTTCCGAAGAAACTGTACCAATTACTTATTGATCGCTGCGTTACTGCCGCCTTGAATCGGTCAGTGTGTCCAACTATCCAGTTCGTCATGTACCCACCATATGATCCACCTGTGACTCCAAGTCTATGTTCGTCGGCAATGCCAGATTTGACAACATGGTCTACCGCTTCCATGATGTCTTTGTAGTCTCGATTACCGTAGTTCTTGGGTATGGTTGCAGCGAACTCTTCGCCGTAACCCGTGCTTCCTCTGGGATTGGTGAAGACTACCGCAAACCCAGCAGCGACGAGCAACTGAAACTCCAGCATGAAACAGTAGCCATACGCAGTTCTCGGTCCTCCGTGAATCTCCACGACCGCTGGAACGGGGCCGCTCTTACTGCGCTGAGGCTTCATCACCCAGCCCTCAACCTCGACCCCGTCACTGGCCTTGAAGGAGAACTTCTCAGGAGCAGACAGCTCAAGTTCCGAGAGAAAACCATCATTGAAACTCGTAACCTTCCTTTCTCCCTCATCATTTTTCACACATAGTTCGGCAAGACTCAGAGCGTCCATTGAGGTGTAGGCCAGTGTCTTTCCGTCTCTTGACAGGCTGAAGCCTTCGACGCTTCTGTCCCCTTTGGTAACCTGTTCGACTGCGCCGGCTTCAGTGTTAACCTTGTAGATATTGCACGCACCTCCGTAGGTGGCCAGGAAGTGCAGCCATTTCCCATCAGCATCCCATACCGGGCTGGGATCCGGCGAATTCATTCGGGAGTCTGAGCCCAGATGGTTTCCAACACCTCTGTCAAACTTCTTCGTAAGCTCAGCCAATGGTCCGCCATTGGAGGTGACCGTCCAAATCCCTGTGTTTGTTGCCAGCCTTCTGCGAAGGTTATGTCCCCTATACGCTATCTTCTTCCCGTCTGGAGACCAGCTTAATGCTTGCATGGGGCCTTGGCTTTCCGTGATCTTGTTCGGCTTTCCTCCTGTCGCAGGCATTACAAAGATGTCTCTCACAAGCGTGTAGTCGGCTTCCTCAGTCATGTTGGCTATGAAGGCCGCCTTGCTTCCGTCCTTCGATATCGCGTAGCTTTCGACGTCAAACTCTCCGCTCGTCAGCTGAGTTGGTTTTCCTCCGTTTCGCTTGATAGAATATAGATGTGTTCTCTTGTCGTGGAAGTATCCTTCACCGTTGAGCCTGTACACGATCCGCCTGATGACCTTGACGTCGCTCTCGTCTTTCTCTCTCTTCTTCATGTCAGAGAGAAATAGGATTCTTCGGCCGTCTGGAGTCCATTTCGGACCGTTGATCTTTCCCTCCGTCTTGCCTTTCTCCAGTTCCAGAATGGTTCTGGCCTCTCCGCCGTCAGCAGGCATGATCATCAATCGGGTGTAGCTCTTCTCCTCGATCTTTCTCGACGACACAAACAATATGGTCTTCCCATCGGGGGACCATCTGGGGCTTGTGTTTCTTCCTTCTCTGAAAGTCAGTTGGCGGACTTTTCCTCTATGGAACCTCCAAATATCGCTCTTGTAGTCCCCATTCTTTCCCTCATCTACGGCCTGAGTCACAACAAAGAGCACACTCTTACCATCAGGCGAGATTTGCGGATCTGTGACAAACTTGAGTTCTTTGATATCTTCAGCAACCGGAAGTTTCTTCTTAGCCATCCTCTGAACCCGGCATGGTACTGTGCAGGGAATACTTTTAGATCTTAGCTAAGCCGACTTAACCCACACGCCTCAGAACCAATGGTCGAACCTGAGCCGTGGTGAGAGATCTGTCACCGACAAAACCAACTATTCTGGAGAACAACGGTATGAGAAAGGCAACCGCTCAGGAACTGCTCAAACTCAGAGGCGTGGCAGACTACCAGCTTGGCAGAGGAACAGGCGAAGTCCTTTTCAAGAGAAATACGATGGTTGTTCATTCTCCGCGAACAGGTAGAATCAGACATCTGTATCGTGAGGGCAGACTCCTTGCAACCCTGCGGGCAAATGATGGAATGCTCGCCTTGTCTACCGATGGTGCCAGACTACTATTGAAGAGCAGACGCTTCAAGAACCTTGTTACGATTCAAACAGACGTCTCAGACTTCATCAGACATGGAAGAAACGTCTTCGCCAAACATGTCAAACAAGCAAGTTCCACCATCCGCCCTGAAGACGAAGTCATAGTCATCAACGAGGAAAATGAGCTGCTGGCGACTGGAAGAGCCTTCCTCAGCGGAGAGGAGATGCTTTCCTTCAGGCGTGGAGTAGCTGTCAAGGTTAGACACGGAAGCTCTCGATCCTGGCCTTGTCAGAACAACGAATCGAAACCGTGAAATCGTGATCGTATGGCCATACCTGTTCAAAGGTGATAGTGGTGAAGTTGCGCACGAACGTCGACAAGCTTGTTCGAATGTCAGTTATGGGTGAGGTCGTAAGTCCCATAGTCTCCAGAGCAGCATACAAGGTGACAGCTGACGGAAGGCCCGTAGTACTCCCTGGAGTAGGTGGGATCACGTACAATGTTAGAGTAGGTGATCTAGCGTCAGGATGGGAGGCAGATCACGTTGAGCCTGGAGTCAGCATTGAGAACAAGGAGGAAGACAAACGCTTTCCAGAAGGACCAAACGCGGCTCTGAACATCTTGACATGTGTGGGCAACGAGGCGATTGTTGCCTCTGGAGACGCGAAAGGAGCAAAAGGAACTGTCACTGGCAAACATGGGGGGATCGAGCACGTTCTCACCGATTTTCAGCCAGAGGCCATGGAAAAGCTGATGCTGCAAGACAAGATATTGATCAAGGCTTTCGGCGTCGGATTCAAGCTGCTCGACCTTCCTGAAGTGAAGGTTATGAACACTGATCCAAGATTGCTCGAGGCAATGGACCCAAAGATTGTTGATGGCAAACTTGAGGTTCCCGTGACACACAAAGCACCGGCCGTCGCTATGGGATCAGGTTTGGGAGCAAGTCAGGTGTACTCAGGAGACTATGACATTACGCTGTTCAATGATGCTACAAAGAAGAAGTATGGTCTGGAGGACTTAAGGTTGGGAGATCTCGTGGCAATATTGGACGCAGATCATAGTTTCGGCAGAATATACAAAGAAGGTGCCGTGTCCGTAGGCATAGTCGTGCATAGTGATTGTGTCATAGCGGGGCATGGGCCAGGAGTCACAACTCTCCTTACTTCAAGTAAAGGAGCGATAACGCCCAGAATCGATCCGAAAGCCAACATCGCCAGGTTGTTGCAATTGAGAAAGCTCTAGAAATGCGACAGAAGAGAGTTCTCCGATAGCGGCAGGTGAGAGAATTGAGCTGCGACGTATGTGGAGAAGAGATACTAGGAAAGCCTCTGAAGGTCATCATCGAGGGAGCAATACTAGTCGCATGCCCGCGATGCGCAAGACTCGGAAAGCCGTATGTCGAACCTCCCCGGCCGCGCTTTTCTCGACCGCCCCCTATGACCCGTCATCTGCCACGGCCAACTCGTGCTGCTTCACGCGAGTCTTTTGATGAACTTGAAGTCGTTGAGGACTATGCCGCCAGAATCCGCAAAGCAAGAGAAAAAATTGGACTTACCCAGGAGGATTTGGCCACTAGGGTGAAAGAGAAGCTTTCAATCATTCAGAAGATAGAGTCCAAAAAGATGACCCCTGACCTGAAGCTTTCCCGAGAGCTCGAACATTCACTCAGGATTGAACTTCTCGCTCCAAGAGTAGAGGCCCCTGTGGCAACGAGTCCGACCACAGCTCCAAACGTCACTCTGGGCGATATTGTCAAAGTAAAACGCAAAGACCAGAAAGACACTGGCTGAAGCGGTTTCAAGCTTGAAAGTGATTGTGCTGAGGTGGGGGCATCGGCCGAGAGATCTTCGAGTGACCACACATGTCGCCCTAACCGCTCGCGCGTTTGGAGCTTCAGGCTTCGTTCTTGCAGATGTTGAAGACAAAAGCATCAAGGAAAAAGTTGAGAAAGTGGTAGCTGACTGGGGCGGCCCCTTCACATTTGAAATGGGGAGTTCCTGCAAGAAGACTGTGGCCGAATGGAAGAAGAACGGAGGCATAGTAGTTCACCTTACCATGTACGGTCAGAAAATCGATGACAAGGATGTAATGTCGCAGATCAGCTCCTCACAGCGTGACATCATGATTATTGTTGGGAGCCAGAAGGTTCCTGGAGAATTCTTCTCGGAAGAGTTCTCTGACTACAACATCTCAATCGGAGCACAACCGCACTCTGAGGTGGCGGCACTCGCGATTTTCCTAGATAGGCTATTCAAAGGAAGTGAACTGTCGAAAGAGTTCGAACAGGCACGAATCAAGGTCATTCCGTCGCAAAGGGAAAAGCGCCTCACCAGAATAGAATCCTAGCGAAGACTCCCATTCCAGCTCCAACTGTTTGCCAGTGTAAAGGCATTAATCTTCGGGCCGCCATATCTTATTTGAAAAGCGCTTTCAGTTGGGTGTTTGGTCAACATTGGCTTTAATGGATGAAGAACTCATAAAAGTGGCACGCTTCTTCGGCGGCGACGATGCAGTAAAGGTTGTTGAAGTCTTACAAAGGATGAAAGAGGTCACTGATGAAATCATTACGACGGAGACAGGCATCCGACTGAACACTATTAGAAAAATCCTGTACAAGCTCTATGATCATGCCCTGGTTTCTTCAACGAGAGTTCGAAACGAAACGACTGGTTGGTACACGTTCTATTGGCGGCTTCAACCGGACCAACTCGATGCTTTCATACGGAGTCGCAAGAGAAGGACCCTTGAGAAACTGAAGTCGCGAATGGAACATGAACGCTCCCATAGCTTCTTCATATGTGAGAAATGCTCAGACGTTCGGTTGACGTTTGAAGACGGTATGGAGACAGCATTCCGTTGCCCGAAGTGCGGAGGCCACCTAACAGGTGTCGAGAATTCAAAGATCATTGAGAAGCTCTCCGACTTGATCAAGAAGCTTGAGGATGAACTCCGTGAGTAATCTCCCTTCAAGAACGGAGGCCTTGAACACACTCAGAGAAATCGGATGTTCCGAGAGCGTCATCAATCACAGTCTCCTAGTCACGAAAATCGCCATGGAGATCGCCTCTTCCATCAGTCGTAGACGCAGTGTGAATCTTCATCTAGTGGAGATTGGAGGGCTTCTCCACGATATCGGCAGATCAACAACCCACGGAGTTAGACACGGACTGGTTGGATCCGAGATTCTAGAGAAGCTAGACTATCCCCACACGTTGGTTCAACTTGTCAGAAACCACGTGGGAGCAGGTATTCCTCACGAAGAAGCAAAAGCACTCGGCCTTCGTCCCACTGACTATCTACCAACAACCGTGGAAGAAAAAGTGGTCTGCTATGCAGACAAGCTGGTTAGCGGAAGCAACGGAGTAACGTTTGAGGAAGCCTTGAAAAGCTTTGAAAACCTCGGTCCGAGACATCCCGCCATTGCTCGCTTTCGAGCTCTTCATCAAGAACTCGTGGAGCTTACAGGAGGAACCATTAATGGAACTGGTACTCGCAGAGAAAATCCCTCAGGGAAGAGACGACAAGTTCCTGACTGAACTGGACAGGAAACTTCGAGAGATTTCTTCCGGACTAGCCGTCAATTTCGGACCGATCGGGCTAACCAAAAATCGCATGCCGAAACTTCAAGTTTCAGGAGACGATGAAGAGGCGTTCGTAGAGATACTGCGGAGATCCTTCGGCCTCACCCCAAACAGCAACCAAGACCTACTCGACCAGCCAATACACAAGGGATTCGTCCAAAAACGCGACCAGGAAAACGTTATTCTAATCGACATCGGATTGAGAAATTACCCACAATTCCAAGTGACGCTCAAAGCCGAAAGGTTGAGAGCGCAGCTTTTCGACGGTGCTCGCATTCCCTTGCAGGATATGACTACAAAATATGGATTTCTTGAAGACTTCCCGCTCGAGCTACGGGTAATCACATGTGACAGCGCAACTCGAAACATAGAGGTCGAGTTGTCTGATCGACAAATGGAACAGCTTGAGGAATGGCGACGCCTTCCTCTCGACCGAATCAACATTCAAGATGCCTTAGACTCGGAGATATTGAGCGCTGTCGGAAGAGCAGGGCTCGAGAGAGACATCGCAGGACTGGAAACTCTCTCTTTTGGTACCCACAGTCTTGTATGCAAACTAGGAACTGACGGCAAGGGCCTTGTGAGAAATTTGGGTTCTCAGCTGGAGATGGCCAGACTGTTCGTCTTTCATCCCGATTCTGGGAGCAATAGCGAGGCAAGAACGAGTCGTAACGATAGGACTATGAGCAGTCGCAGACGAAACACCTCTTATTGAAGTTCGCAAAAAAGCTGCTGGCGCACCGCTTCGAGTCAAGAGGAATGCTGAGCCCTCAGATGCACTATTTATATGAGATATCTGCGAAGCTACTGAAAAGCAGATTGGCCGATATCCATTCGGTCCGGTATAGGAAAGATCTTGGAGAAACAGAGCCACTTGAGCGAAGTTAAGAGTAGTGACCTCTCTCAATGGCTAGAGTCTCTGATCGCCAAAGATATCAAGCCGATAAGAGAAAGGGCCTCCTATCTTGTCTCAAGATCAACAGATGCTCTCAACAACATTCAAAAGACTGCAACAGCCCTTTCAGAAGAAGTCGCCTCTTCCACGAGTGCCGCTGAAACCTCGAAAACTGATATCGCAAAGAACTTCGGAATAAGAATAGCTGGACTCGTCGATGGAGTAAAAGCTCCCGAATCAATCTCTTACGAGACTCTGACAGAGTTTCTCAACAGCCTTCGGAAATTCCATGCAGAGTTGATTTATGCGGGATCGATCTGGATAAGAAAGTTGGATCCTCGATACAGGGAAACGATAAGAAAGATGGAATTGAGTCTCAGGGAGATACGCACGTACGGAAAGATGCTTGAAGAACATCTGGATCGAAAATACCTGACAGTCAGAAAATATGAAACTCTTCTGAGAGACGCAGAGACAATTAAGACAGTCTCGAGAGAACTCGCTCGCATTGAAGATGAGATTCTTAGGGTCAAAGACGAAAAGGATAGCACTCGATCCACACGTGAGCAACTGAGTGAAGAGAGGCGGAAACTTGAATCATCGCAGAAACTCGCAGAGCTTTCAGCGCTGCAATCAAAAGTGGACCAAGCTCAAGGGGATATCGTGGGTCTGTTCCGTCCACTTGAGAAACCTGTGGAGAAGCTTCTCAAGCTGTCTGAACGTGAAAAGCAGAGGCTCAATCCGACGGCCGCAGCTAATCTGTCAGACTACGTCACCGACCCGGCAGAAAAGCTGAGCAGATCGAACATCAACTATCCAGAGCTGGAGTCAGCGCTGAACGGACTTCAATCAATGCTGGAGCGAAATGTCATTGATCTGAAGGATTCCAGAGTACGTGCAGCTCTGAAAAGCATCTCTCTAATCAAAGACCAAGAACGGCTGGAACAGCTTCGAGAGAAATACCTTGAAGCAACGAGCGTATATCAGAAAGCGTCTCAATCAGAAGAGGTACGCTCTCTTCATCTCAAACGTGACGAGATGGACTCGAAGCGAAACGCTACAGAGGAAATGGTTGGAAGACTCGACCGAGCCCTATTCTCAATTCAAGCCAGGAAAGAGGAACTGTCAAAAAGATTCGCCCAACTCAAAGACGGAATGGAAAAATCCATAAAGGAAGTCACAGGGCAATCCATCCAAATCTCCAATCTCTAACCCAAGCGAGTAGAAGAGCAGGCTACCTTAAAGAGAAACTCAGTCAACAGACACAACTGTTATGGCTAAGTTTGAGTGTGATCTAACGCGCGCCGGGCCGGTAGTTCAGCTGGTTAGAACGTCGGCCTTACACGCCGAAGGTCATCGGTTCAAATCCGATCCGGCCCACCTATCTAGACTCAATCTGTTCTCATTTAGTTTCGGGTGTTAATACTGGTATTAATACTCTAGACGGGTTCGAGCGAGTTCTTAGAATCGACCTTAACCAGGCGGAGCGCACGGTTCAAGGTCATCTATACCTGACAAGACACTTCTTGGAGGCGGTCGGCAAAGATCCAAGGCAAGTTTCGACAGAAGAGATTCGGTCCTATTTATCCAAGTTCAGTAGATCGCAAAGTGGTCTTGAATGCTCATAGTTTGAAGCTCAAATCTTGAATCGCTTGAAAGCACTTGAATGTCTTGAATCGACTTGAACGTACTTTTCAGTCCACGACATACATAGATTTCAGTTTTCAGTTCTGAGCGCTGCAAAGCTTCGAGGACATGCCAGAGCATTCACGGTCCTGCTATACCTGAACCACGTGAATAACTATTGCTCAGACGCTTACTCCCACAATTCTACAGGTGTTCAAATCAGCTTTTGGCAGTCACATCGATCTGCACACAATTCTATGCCATTGTGCGTAGTCGCCTGAGTTCCTGCAATTCTTGGAGACCATGTTGAACTTGTTTTCTTTCTTTCACAGTAAGATCCAAAATGTCATAGATGGTTTCGTCTAGCTTTCTTCTTGCTTTCTCTTCGATTCGGATAGCCTCATCAAGTTTCATTCTAGCTTCGCCTTCGAAAAGTCCTTTAGCACCTTTGCTCTTGGATCGAAGCTTCTCAAACTCGTCTTCGACATTGAACCGATCCTCTATGGTTTTCACCAGCGATTTGAAAGCTAAACTAACCCTATGTCTCTCATCTTGACGCAATGTTGATGGGTCTAACACAGGAAGTTGTTTTGCCTCGTAAACCTTCAGGTCTAGAACCCCACCACCGTACGAACGACCATACACCTCTGTTAACATGGCACCTATTGACGAATTGAGGTAGGCTAACAAAAACTCTGATTCTGTCCAATCCAGGGTTCTGTTGCGGGATTGCGGCATCTAGATATGGTGTTGCATGAGCGTGGCATAGAGCTGGTTAGGATTTTTGGCGCTTCGGGATTGTGAACTCAGCGCCAGTGAGTCTGCCACGATAGAGCCTGAAACTCCTTTTGCATGAATGACAGCGATAGAACTCTACAATGAAGTGTCCGAACTTCCATCGTCTTTCAGATTCTTTATTCAGAGACCCACATCTCGGACAACTGACCAATGTTTAGTCACGCACTCTTAGTCAGCTAGATACTTTTGCATGGACTCTTGGACTTCTGGCTTGAAGTCCGTCAGTCTTATCATTTTGGCTCTAAGAGTACTCAGTTTGGGTTCTCTCTTCTTATGTCTGACTAGGAAAGGCTCTCTCAAGTTGACGGTTGTTTCTCCTCTAAAGTTAGGCTGTAAAGTTTCGGTTGCTACCTACTTCGTCTCTTCTGCTTTCAGAAACGTGATAAGCGACCTTACGGGTTCTGTTAACTTGTCAGCGCATACGGATGAGTGTTAACTGACGGTGCATGAAACGAGTGAAAAAGCTATGGAATAACGACAGCGGCAATGGTTGAGAAGGAGGCAAAAAGAAAAGCAAACACGATTGCCCAATACTTCCCAACGATCTCCCGCAGACGAACTATACTCGGATGGCCGAGTATAAACACCAAATAACCGAAAACTACCGCGCCAAACATGATGCCCCCGAACCTAACAAACTCTATTACGCGGGTCAGCAATAGTATGAGCAAGAACGACAGAGCCAATCCAGCAGACACCTGCAAGATCAGGATTTGTTCGGACATTTCAGTTACACACTCCTTTTTCTTCGATGAATCAGGACACGTCAAGATTCCTCGATTGAAGAGACTATCGAGCAATCTGTGATTGACGCCAAAGAAAGCAAAGAGAAAGGTCATCCAAGACGATGCAGATTTCGCCAATATAAGTGAGAAAAATACCCAATCATCGGCCAAGAGGCCTCACCAGTCAGAGGAGGTTAGGACTTGTGTTTCTCTATTGTCTTTCCGAACAATTTGGTGACTAGTCTATTGTCATTAAATATATCGTCACAGATGGCAACGATGCCAAGGCCTGCAAGGGCCAAGAACAACATGCTCAACTGTCCCAGATGCAATGTGGAGCTGACAAATGACATGGATGAACCAAAACCGGCCGTTACAATACCTATGAAAGTTTCTCCGTTCAATTTTTGTCGCCCTTAAACCACACATTTTTCTGTTCCACATGATGACACGAAGAGTTATATATGGCTTGTCTTCGGTAAGCGTCCTTCTTCAAATCTCGCCCCCGAACAGTTAACAAGGGCATTACCGTATCTCTCCAATCTTCTTCCGTATCATTTCTTCCAATATGTCCGACAGGTCCCTGTCTTGGTCTATGGCGTATTTCTTGAAGTCTTTCCAAAGGTCTGGATTGACTTTTATGCTGGTTGTTTTCTTTTCCATCTTTCCTCATAGTATTGTACCTCTACGGTAGTATATAGGATTATCTTTACAGTCGTAATGTTTATTAGTGTAATACGAGTATTATGTAATACTGTGGTTTGAGATGAGCAACAACCTGCGTGAATTGAGAGGCCAAGCAATAGCCGCCCTCGGAAACCAGATCAAGCGTCTCCATGCTTCCACATACAAGGTTAAATCTCAGAACCAAGGTAGCGCCCACATAACTCATGAAGACTACGAGTTGATCTATTTGATACCACGGAGGTTATCGCGACTTCAAACTAAAGGTCAATTCAGTCGCTCAATATCTTCTCAATATCCTCATCCGTCAATAGGCCAGGACCAGGTTTTATCATACCTTTAGTTTCTCCAATATAGTTGACAGCTTTCGAGAAGCCAAGCTCAATGGTTTGAATCGCATCAAGCCATCTTTCTTTGTTATGTTCTATTCCAAACTGAGCTTGTAGGATTCCTTGTAACAGCCTATTCATTTCCTTCAGAAGCTTGCTTAACTCCCTTATCCTTTGAGTCTCCTCCATTTTCATACCACAACGAGGCAGTTTCGTGTTGCCTATCTCAAGTTATGTTGCACGCAGGCATTTTAGTTTTGTCATTCTTCTTGAGGTGCCTCGGGGTTTGATTCTATGCCGTTTACCTATTCGAGGCCTAACCCTCACTATCGTAGTCTTCGGCACCTTGCTAAGAGGAGCCTGCAGTTATTTAGTCGAGGCTTACCCTCAGGTGATGCATGGTCATGGGGTGATGCAATTCTCAGACTAGTCTACCGAAATAATATGAACAAGAAACAAGCACTACAGACAGCTACGCTATCCTAAAAGTGAGCCAATTCAATTCAAGTGTGGACGACAACCCGCAAATAGCAGTATTAGAGAATGGGGGCATCGAGTGTCTCCATCTGATCAGAAAGGACAACTGAGCTTCGACAATCCTCATGTGCAACACATGAAACGTAGCATTGCAAACATACTGAAATCTCACGATGATTCATTTCATCGGCGTCTCGATAAGTTGGAGTAAACTAGAAATCAGCATTCCAAAAGCAGACTGGCAAAGCAGCTTAGAGCTACTTTCGAATGTGTAAGCTCTTCTTATGATGTTCACATAACCTGTTCTGTTTGTGAAGATAGCTTTGATACATTATGCAATTCATGTCCCCACAATGGTCAAGCCCTAGCATGTGCCCAACTTCATGAAGAATGTGTTCCATATCCCAAAAAGGAGCAACTGCTATATGTCTGCCTTCAGGATGCGCAACAGCAGATCCTGTCATAATTCCAGAAGGAGTTGCGTCGATTATCGGGTTGTGAGTCGTCAAGAAAAGAAAATACCCGTAGTCATCTAACCTTTCAATAAATGATGCAATTTGGGCTTTACAGTAAAAGTCTTTGGCCTCATGCTCTTCCCAGCAAGCTTCATTGAGCTTGCTACATATTCCTGTGGCCCTCATCTCTTCAACAGTTGGAGGTTCCCAATAGAACGGGAATTGTAGCTGAATGTTACTGCCATACAGTCCACTTATTCTTTCATCGAGATTTCTTGGCTGTCTATGAGGATCTGGTAGGAACGTTGCTATCTTTATTTGCTCCATTTCACTTCCAACCTATCGAAAAATCTTGAAGCCTATTTTCCATTTGTCAAGTTTCCCAAGCTTTTGACAATCATCTGAGCGAGCTTTGGGTTTATGTTCATAGCGAGTTTCTGGTACTGACGATTCAGTTTTTCCGTCTCCTTGCTCTGACCATCCAAACAGGATGAGCATGCCCAATGAGGCGCAAAAGGATAGCGTCTGTAGGTTCTTTCTATATGATCATTTATGTCAACAAACACTCTGTCTTCAATTTCATGATAGGTAGGTGGTGTGGATTTGCATAGAAGAAATTCATAGATTTCCTTTTCTCCTCCTCCACGCTGGGCATTGATTAGTGCCGATGGATTCTCTGAGATATATGTTTCAACGTCCTGAAATACCGATTCTACCTGTAAGACTCTGTTTTCCTCATGCCATTTTATGCAACATTCAGGATAGCCCAGAACATATCCTTCGTTAAGTCTTCCTGAAAGAGCCGCAGAGATCATAGATTCGATCCGTGCTTCAGAGTAGATCCAGGCAGCTTCTTCTTGGTAAATGTGAATAAAAGCTTCAAGAAAGCTGCTTTTTACCTTAGGTTCTCTTGAGAAATATGGAGTTGGCGTAGTGGTCAACTTATATTTCAGATCGAGAAGTGTCGCTGCCAGTCTAAGTTGTGAGGTTTCTCCACGTGTAACCGAGAATGCTGGTTTGATTCCAGCTTTTACAGCCAGTATCTCCAGTTTGTTCTTTGCGTCAAAATGCGGATATTGTCTAGTAGTTCTCAGGCGCAGGAATCTCTTTAGTACGCTTCTTGGAACATTCAAACCGTGGTTACTGCGCATCTGCACCAATCCTTTGTACCGTCTTTTTGGTTCTGTCAACAAGACTGCCTCTCAGCACCTAGCCTTGCAGAAAGTCATTCAGTTGAGTAGATTCTCCAACAAGTGCGCTGCACAAGCTTCGAAAATCCCGTGTTCGTATTCTGTCTAGTCTTTCGTTCAGGTCCGATATGACATTACCCATTCCAGCCGAACCAGTAGCGAAAACAATGTCATACAAGCGATGATTGCTTTCATCTTTAACTGGGATGTTGTATGTGGTTCTCGCTTTGCCATCAACATTGGCTAGTCTTGACTTGTAGAACTGCACAAGTGAGTCTCCGTTCACTTCAAGGTTTCGCCAATCCTCGCTACCGAAGAATCTAGTAAAAGTCTCACCGAGTGCGTCATGATCTTTTGCTTCTCCAATGTTTCGGAGTATCCCCGAAGTTGAGAACGTAAGGATCATGTCTCCTCTAGAGCTTTTCAGGAGGGTCTCAACGGTACTCCAGTCGATTTCAAGACCTTCAGGATCAACAAATGCAAGGAAACATACTTTGTCAGGTTGACTATCGTCGATAGACTTGAGGATCAATGGAAGTTGTTGGTTACAATCTTGACTAAAAACCCTGCATGGGCCAGTCTTGAGTTCATCAGAGACTATCATGAGTCGTCTGTCTAGAGCGTTGGCACGGCTCCTTTGGTTCTCAAAACAAAGGTATCCATCAAACTTCACATTGGGCGGTGTCCCACCAAGTGCGACCATAGGCGAACCAACAAAAAACATGTTTTCATCCACTTTCATCATGCCTGAACCAGCAAAGAGATCCAAATAGTAATTGAAGTCGAAGTGTTCCTTTGCAATTTGTAGAAAGGGCCATATACAATACATGAGTGCGATTTCTTTCTTTAGTGACCAGAAACCATACTTTGGTTCTCCATATTCGGCACGGTCCACGGCCAGAATCTTAGTGCTTAGATTAATCAGTTGTTTGAGTCGTCGCTCAAGCCATTCGTGTTGAGACAGTTTTCTTCTTACCAAAGCTGTCACTCAATACTAGCTGCGGTAGCAACTACAAGTAAGAGGAGTATAGTTCAACTTCATTTCCTTCCACATAGCAACCTCTTCCTTGCACATTGAAATTCTGGACTTTTCAAATCCCAAGCTGATTAGTTGATCATACATGAATTCATAGATCGCTTTCCTTACAGGAAATGGAAGCTTTTTCCCCCAACCAGTCTGCTCTTCAGAGAAGTAACTAGTCCATGACATATCAACCCCTGCTTTCTTGGCGAACATTATTGTTTTCCACAAACCCCTAGGAGTACCTAGGATGATCCTGTTGGGCTCCAGCGCACTGAAAATTGAATATAATAAGTCCCTGTAATGTTCCCTACAATTTTCGATTGGAAAAATCGGGTCTATTCTAAGCCTAGTATCGTATCCTGCTTCACTAAGCAGTCTCGCGGCTTCAATCCTTTCTCCTGGAGGTGGAGCACTTCTTTCGTATCTTCTTGCAACCTCAGGAGCGTTAATACTGAAAGCAGTGATCGTTTGCTTCCTAGGCTTCGTAAGAAGCAAAGGAACCATCGGGCTTCTTGATCCGCATTTTGTAAGAGTTAACAATCTGTGTTTTCGCTGGGTATCGAACTTGTCAATTATTTGAATCATTATGTCTGGATTCATCCAAGAATCTGAAAGCTCGCCACTATTGAATATTGCAGGTTCTTTTATGCCTTCGAATGCCTCGTCCAATGCCTTTAGCACATATTCTATCTTGATATACCGAGGTTTCATGTTTCCTTTATTGGTTCCACGCAGGTAGCAGTAGACACAATTAAATGGACAGCCAAATGCCCATCTGAGTTCCCAGAATCGGCCACATGCTATGCTCGGGGGGGTCTTGTCGAACTGAGAGACGATGCCTTTGCCATAAGATGTAATTGTTGTAGATAACTTCTGCACAGAATGTTGGGCAGAACCTGACTCTGGATGCTTGATTGTTACCACTTGATTTGGCGTATCAAGAATCTCGTCAAGGCGTCTTACATTACTGTGATCAATCTCTCTCCTACGTTTACGGATTGTCTGCCAGGCTTTTAGAGCAGCTAATCTTCTACTGGTCTTCAAAGATGAAACGCTCTAATGGATAGACCTGATCAAGGTGCTGAGGTCGTCCCGTAGATATGTCGTAGAATAAAGAGAAGTTCCCCTCTTTCTTCATTATGTCTCGCATTATTTTTGCAGCGGTGTTATTATGGGTTGTATAAACCAAGTAATAGAGAGGAAGATTCTTCTCTGCACTCCGAACAAGAAATGCTCCTTTGTACGGGTAATCGTAGAGAACCTCGTCTAGGTATAACTTCAGAAATTCTCTGCGATTTCTCTCTGTACGCCTCTGGTCAAATTTCAACTTCTGCCAACTCATTGATCCCATGAAGTTTGTGACCCTTTGTCCACTTGCAATCGCTCTTTGACTTGTTGGGTTCCGTAGACAATCTCCAGCGCAGCGCAGTATTGATTCTAGAGGAAAATTCAATAGTAATTCAGTTCTCGGAAACTGGGCAATAGCTCTTATCGTTTCACTTCGGAGTTGGTCACATTCTGTACCGCTTGGTCCTCTATACACCAAGGCGCTCGGATCGACGAAGAACAGGACAAACTTGTTTCCTTTGGGTATATTTGAAAGAATGGTCGGCACTAGCTTGTTACAGTCGTCGTGGTACGTATGTATATTGCCATACCCAGTTGTCGACTGACAGAGGCAACCATAAGTTTCAGGGTCTATCTCAACAATGTGACAAGGAAAGCTTGGCGTCCAATGTCCAGCAATTAGCGGCGAACCATTTACCACCGTTTTGCTGCTTTCTAGGTAGACCTTCCCACTTCCTCCATGGGTATCCACGTAGACAAAGTTGGAATAGTGTTTATCGAATGTGTTGCACACTCTCAAATATTTCTGGAGAACGTTATACTTGTGTAAGGTGTGAGGCAATATCTTCAGATACTTAGGTGAAGACACAACTACCACACACAGTTACATCTACAGTTCTTCCAATCCAACCCCATGCTTTCCCACATCGCCACAGGTTCTTTACACAGAGCGATGTTAGTGTAACCGTGTTTTTGTTCGAGATAGTTTGAGATCACTTTGAAAGTCTGATGGCGGAGGTCAAACTCTACTCTCTTGCCCCATTTTGATCGCTCTCCTAGATAATCAACCCAAGACTTGTCAGCAGCCTCATTTATTGTGCTTTGTAGACCTCTAAGAGAGCCGAGCGTAATTCGCTCTGGATGAAGATTCGACAGAATATCGTCCACGAGTTTGCAATATTGACTAATCCATTGATCTTGTGGATAGGGGACTATCGGGTCAATCCTTATTCTAGTCTTGTAGCCTGCCTCGGAGACTTTTCTCGCCGCTTCAATCCTTTTGGCTACTGGAGGTGCTTTTTCCCATCGCTGAGCAACTGCGTTGGAATTTAGGCTGAAACTCACTATGACTTGGTTATGTGATTCCGCCTTCAAAAGATTGTCCACTCTGTCGCTTTTCGTCAGGAACAGAGCTTTGTGTCTATCTTGTGTCTCGAATAATGAAATTATGAAACTCGAAAAGGGAGTGTTTTCGTGCTCTGACATGAGGGAGTCCGCGACTTCGCCTGTGTTTAGGACTTCTCTGTAGTCGGGGTAGTCAACCCTAAAGAAGCGCCTCAGATGAAGCTCAACCTTATCGCGACTCTTGTATGTTGGCTTCTTTTTTTGGGAATAATGACGCAGGGTACCTCTAAGGTAACACCAAGCGCACTCGAAAGGGCAGCCTATCGCCCACTTCAATTCGAGGAAATGTGGACACACAATATCAGATTCCCTAGTCGGATAAGGCGTCATGTCAAAACGATTGATTATCGAACCATCATCGATTCTCTTGATTAACGTTTTCTTGGAACCGTCCAGCATTGTGTACTCGAATAAATGAGGTTGCAGCATCGAATTGTCCTCAAGGACAAATTCATAAACGAAGGTATTTTCTGACAGCTCTTCGGATAATCTCCTGAATTGTAAGCTTTTTTGCTTGCGCAAGCTGAGAAAGAGCTTGGTAGAGAGAACCAGGCAAAGAAATGGTCACAGAATACTCCTCGGTCTCTCTTAGAAATGTTTTGATGGCTTGCCTAGATCGTAATTCAGGTCGCCTGCTAGCGAACTCTATCGCTTTGACTGCCTGGGACTCTGGAAGTCTCTCCTCGTAAATGACTTCGGCAACGTCCTTTTGTCGTTCCTTTGGTAAAGAAGCCAGTCTAGCTCCTGTTTCTATGCCTATTTTCTTTTCTTGAACCATTCTCTGAACTGCTTCAGTTGTCATCAATAAGCGCAACCAATCATGTACTGTCCTCGCCTCTTTCCCTACCACTTTACTGGCCTCCTCTAACGCCTTGGTATGCGGCATCTCCCTTTCAAAATCTCTGACTAGTTCCTCGATGCCTCTAGCTCTTTCAATAGGATCTAGTGAATCGACTTGAACATTTTCAGAAAGCGATAGGATCAACGCTTCTCTGTCGGTGAGTTCACGTTTGACTGCTGGAATAGAATCCCAGCCCAGCGCCTTACAGGCAAGGAACCTTCTTTGTCCAACTACTACTTCGAAACCATTCCCCTTTGCCTCTCGCACAATTATTGGTTGTAGGAGTCCCATCGATTTGATTGAGGCTTGCAAATCAGCTAGGTCGCCGACTCTTTTTCTTACATTGAGAGGAGAGACTCGGAGTCCTTTGATGGGTAAGGATTCGATTTGAGACATCGCTACTTCTCTCTCTTCTTCCTAGTCTCCCACGCCTTTGCGGCTACTTCGCTGCGTTTCCTGCGCTGCGACTCGATCCACGCTCTCACTGCTTCCTCTATCGCCATTGTCAAGTTCCCTTTCTTCATACCCATTTGCTTAAAGATCTCGCCCCGAAACTCCTTCTCCAACTCCTCTGGCAGAATTACCTTTATGCCTCCCATTTTTGATCAGCTATAGTTAGCAAGTTCCGACCTTATATACTTTTGTCCTTAAGGGCGATGTTTATATGACAGATGGGGACATAAGGGTAAAAGGTCTTACCATAATGAAACGAATCTCTCGAAGGTTCATATCTAGGTGGTTAGGTCTTTTTGAGTACCGCTTTAGACAATACAAGTTTACCACCCTCCTCTTCAAAAATGTCGTAGTCACCGACATCGAGTTTCAAAGCGCGTCTAGCTTCTATCGGTATAGTAACCTGCCCTTTGGGCAGGATCTTCCCCACGCCCAACTGCTTGCCCAAGGACTGCTTCCCTACTTTCTGACTGTAGGAAAGACTTATATACTTTTCTCGGAAGTAGGATTAGTGGAAAGTAGGGATGTAGGAGGTCAATACAGCTTGAACGATATGAAGGCTCCTTCCGATGGATCGCAAGCTAAAGTAGCTAATTTGAGAGAAGCCCTATTTCACGAATGCAACAAGATCGCAAAGGAATACGAACTATTTCTGCCAAGTGGACAAGCAAGGCTCTCAACGATTCTAGCGATACTTTCTTCCTCCCCGAGTCTGTGTTGCGCCGCCAAAGCACTTCGAAACAGACGACAAAACCAAATTGACCCATACTACACTGGCAGACATAGTGTGGCGGTTGGTCTGATCGTCGATGCTCTGTATGATGGACTCACAGCACGAAAGTATGGTGTGATGATTGGGACGGAGGTTCCTAGTACGTTTGGAAGATTGGACATTTTGCTAGAACCAACTTGGCACGGAGTTGAGTTGCGCTTTAATGATCACAGAATAGGAATCGAGGTTAAAACTGGTCTCTCAATAGACTTAGCTCAAATTTTTCGTTACGTCTTAGATGTTGACTCGTTGATTTTGGTTCGAATGCGTCCAAGGCAGGTCATTACTATCAGACAAACTGAGCTACTAGATCCTCTTTCCACAATATTGTCGGCTTGGATTTCACGGGCGAGAAGACTGCTTGCCGATAAGGATCTTGTCTGTCATCACAAGAAGAATGACGCCCCATTACGTTTCCTGGATAGTGAGGCCTTGGCGCAAGACATCGTAAGATTCACACAGGATATTCATGCAACTCTAAGCAGCGTCGTCGAGTCGGTTGTCAGAGAGTTAGAACGAATCGAGGGGACGTGAAAAAAGGAGTTGATGTTATGAGCGAAAATGAGAAAGTAGTTGTTCGTCGTCTGCCAGACGGTCAAATTGAGATCGAACTCAGAGGAAACAATGTTCGCTACTTATCGAGAGTCCTAGATACCCTGCGCAATCCGAGCGTAGCGCTAGCAGAGTCAGACCTGAACTCTACGCTTGGATTAGAAATTCCTATGCCCTCGGAGCAGGATCTTGTGGAGTTCATCAAGCAGCAACCCAACTATGAACACAGTCTTATGCTCATCTCGGAGCATTTTCTCAAGCAACCCGTTCATGCATCAAGTGATGGGAGACAGAACGCTACCTATCAACGGCTAAACTTCCTAGTGCGGAAAGCTCATGCGAGAATAGAACACGAAGAAACTGGACAGTTCCTCCGTCGATGGGTAAGAATGGAGAAGAATAGGCGCTCATACTTGGTCTACACATTCCAACATTCACAGCCTCAAACGGGAGCGTGACAGTCGTCGAGCCTAAGGGTTTCAGCAGGTTTGCTAAGAGACATTTTCTATCGAAGATAGAGCTCGCTTTGGCACCAAACTGCAAGTACAATACCCTAGAGCTTGTCGAACCGTTGCTCTCCACCGCAGAAGCCCGCCTCTTCACGCATGGCGGATTCCGAAGACACGCCGAGAAGACGAACGATCAGACACCAGCTAGTAGCACCCTGTTATACCACTTGCACAAACACCCAAACCCTGAAGCTCTTCTTTCCAACTTGCAGAAACTGATAGATGTGAGTCTCGAACTCTCGCTAAGAAGTCGCTATGGTCGACGTGCATTTGATGTGGCTATCGATCTTACCCCTACTCCTTACTATGGCGATCCGAATTTCCCTATGGTATCAACCACGAAGCCCGATCGTGGCACAACCTATGGCTATGTCTTCGCTGTCGCCAGCATAATCGAACCAGGCTTCAGACCCATTGTAGCGGTTGTCTTCAAGAAACCAAGAGAAACCTGCCTAGACATTATTCGACGTCTAATAGTCATGATTGAGCATCGCGGTGTAAGGATCAGAATACTCCTGTTGGATCGTGCGTTTTACAGCGGAGATGTGATTAATCTTCTCAAGCGAAAACGGATTCATTTCTTAATGCCTGCCAGACAGAATGCAAGAGCTGGCAGAATAACGGCACTCTCACCAGCAGGCACAGTTATCAAATTTAGACTGGGAACCGCTGAACACACACTCATAATAGCTTCCTATCATGCAGATGAGAAGAGACCTTTTGCCACAAATATCCCCGTAGGTCGAGAGGACGCGCAAGTTTTGATCCAGACCTATCGTAAACGATGGGGTATCGAAACCTGCTTCCGGCAAATTCACGATCGAAGACCTAGAACAACCAGTAGAGACCCAACAGTCCGCGCCTTTTACTTCTACCTAAGTGCTCTTGTATTCAACCTGTGGCTGCTCCTAAATCTAAGAACTCCCTATACGCTCGGTTACGAAACGCCGATCGTAGCTGTTGTTGAGCTTCTAGCCTTGCTATCCGCACCGATCCGAGATTGCGGGTAGCAGGACTCTCTTCTGCATAGCCATGCGCATCCCTAGCGGAGCGCAGGCCAACAACCTTCCATAAAGCGTCTAGTTCCCGATAATCTTCTTCGATCGGTCATAACCTAGCCAACACAATCCGTTCAAGACAGCTTTCTTGAAACACTTGACAAGAAAATAAGGAACCAAAACACCTTTCAATTATCTCAATTGATGCACTTTGCGATCTACTGAAGTTCCATGACAAGAGTGCAAGCACAAGGGCGAATTTGTTAAAGTCTCTCAAGCGGTTCTATTGCGATTTTCTGAAAATGCCTCAAGTCGTTGAATCGTTCAAGTTTCCAAAGAGAGTCTATGCACCCAGACTTGTTCCAAGTAAGGAAGATTTGCAACGCTTCTTTGACGCATTAGACAGCGACAGAGACCGAGCCATCTTTCTAATGTATGCAACAAGTGGACTGAGAAAATCCGAACTACTAGGTCTGAGTCTTGACGACATAGACCTAGAGAACCGATTAATCATACCAAAGAACGCGCATACGACTGGAACCACAAAGAACACTTGGGCCACTTGTTTCAATGTTGAAGCACAGACCTACCTGAGACAATACCTTGCGAGCCGAAAGACAGACGACAAACGCCTATTCTCGATCTCAGAAACCACACTCAGAAGAATATTCAGAGGGACGCGAAAGAGAACTGGGCTAGGCATCAGACCCCAAGTCTTGCGCGAATGGTTCTGTTGCCAACTAGGAGAACTAGGAGTTCCAGATCGGTATGTTGACGCGCTTTGCGGAAGAGTGCCTAAGTCGGTTCTAGCACGACACTACACAGACTACAGTCCGAACAGACTCAAAACGATCTACGACAAGGCAAACCTACGAGTGCTGACCTAGACTTGCATTTACAGCGCGCGCGTGGTACGAGGGAAAAATCACAACAGATAAGAAGAAATTCTGCATATTGATGAATCATTGGCAGAAATACGGTTCTCTGCCAGATGACTTGACATTCTATATGATTGCGGAAGAGTTCAAGAAAGCTGAAGACTTGGAGAAATTCCTTCAGAAACGACAGCCAAAGTAATAACCCTATCATACAAAAATCCGCGAGCAATACGAACCTAAGACACGCACCATCGGGGGGGGCATATTTCTAGCTAAGCAATGAATAGTCTAGAAATTGAACCTTTGGCAGTGTTCCTACCACATAATAGGATTCTTAGACCAATTTCAAGGTGGAGTAGACTGTTTGCTTGTTCCTTTTGTTTGGTTCCTCTTGCCTTTTGGGCGTCGGCGCCCAGTTTCCTTCAAGAAGCTGCACCCTTTCACGATAGCTATCTGCTTTGTCTGCTTACTCTGTTCTACATGAATTTTCTTGCTTAGCTTTCTGTTAGCTATCCTATTTCTCAAAGCGATGGATACATTGTTGAATTTCATGTCACCTGAAGGCACATACACAACCTTCCTGTCATCCTTCAACTTTAACGCGGCATCTATGGCGCCATCATATTTACTCCCAGCAACCCTGCGTCGGACCCAATCCGGCCTAGGAACGATCTTAAACCTCACAGACTGAGAACTCATACTCGCTCTCACTGACAGTACACATCTCCCCCCCGATATATAATACGTGACTAGCGCACTATTCTCTTGCCATACTTCGGCGTTCTGACCCATTTCTCAGAGACCTCGCTGTGAAGCCCTTATATGGAATCGAACTCACAGATCTGAGTCTGGGAAAAATGGCATGACTGAAGGGAACCATCCTTCGAGCCGTGAGATATGCAAATTCGTTGCTCAGCTTAGCGCCACTTTTTTGGCCATTATGACTGCTCTTGGATCCCTATTTCTCCAAGCGAAAGTCCCCTTTCATACGATTGTAGAGTTCACGGCTGGTTCTCTTTGCTTTCTTCTCTCGCTAGTCTTTTCGTTTGGTGGATATGTGACCGAAGATCGGACGGAGAATCATGCGCAGCTTTTGATGATTGGTGTCTTTGCGTTTTTCTTCGGTCTCTTTTTCTCTGTGACACAAGTTTTGGGAACGATTTGCGGGTCTCTGCTACAGGCGGAGCCTGAAGTTACTCCACTACACATTGTCGTTCTCGGCGTAACAGGCACGGGTGGCCTAGTTTTCTGCTTATACCTAGCAAGAAAAATCGCAAAGCAACACAAGGTGCAATAAGTTCGAGGCTCACACCGGCTAGATCCTAGATCTGCTTCCGCTTCATACCGCGGCAAGAGTTCTAGGTCCGAGACTTACCCTCATGGATCTTAAGGTCTATGTCGCCCCCGAATATGTGTTGTAGCTCATGTAGAAGGATCTCTTAGCGCGCACGCCTCTCAGCTTCTCAATGAGGTCCTGCCCAGTATGCCACATAACGCATCATCCATGCCAATACTTCACTGGCGCCCGAAGTCATAGAAAGCAGTCAAAATGCGTACTTTATAGTCACTTCGAAGTTCTCGTTGCGACGCGCGCTTTTCGACCTGTTGAAGAGTCTTGACGTATGATTGCTCGCGGAGTGCGCCTTGGAATAGGGCGCACGAGTCCCAGAAGCCCAGTATTCCTATAGGAATATTTCTGCCACGAAAATATTAATGCCCAGATAAGGCTCCCCACGTGAGAAGTGCTTGGAATATGGCGGAAGAACGTGGATCGGAGAAGCTGAGAAGCTATGAGCAAATAAATGCGAAGATTAAGAAAGGCGACGCCGTCGTGATGACGGCTGAGGAATTCGTTGAGTACGCAAGAGACCATGGAGCAAGTGTGGCAGCACATGAGGTGGATGTCGTCACTACTGGGACATTCGGGGCAATGTGCAGCTCTGGAGCATTTTTGAATTTTGGGCATTCGGATCCTCCCATCAAGATGGCTCACTGCTGGTTGAATGATGTTCCTGCCTACCGCGGGTTGGCAGCTGTCGATGCATACATTGGTGCTACCGCGATGAGCGAGAAAGAGGGCTTCGAGTACGGCGGAGGACACGTGATCGAGGATCTTGTCAGCCACCGTCAGATTGAGTTGCGCGGGGACGCCTACGGAACAGATTGTTACCCGAGAAAAAGCATTGAGACCGCTTTCACAATTGATGACCTCAACCAAGCGATTCTCGTAAACCCGCGAAACGCATATCAACACTACAACGCAGCCACGAACGGAACTGACAGAGTGCTCTACACCTACATGGGCACTCTCCTTCCCAAATACGGAAACGTGACATACTCAGGCGCTGGCGAGTTGAGCCCTCTCTACAAGGACAAATGCTTTGAAACGATCGGCTTGGGAACAAGGATTTTCTTGGGAGGAGGTATAGGCTACGTTGCCGGTGAAGGAACTCAGCATTTCCCGCAGCAACAGTTCGGAACAATAATGGTTCGCGGAGACTTGAAGCAGATGACCTCGAAATACCTGAGAGGTGCAACATTCCACAAGTATGGTACAACTCTATACGTAGGCTTGGGTATTCCAATACCTATAATAAACGAGAGAGTTGCCGAATCTGCAGCAATACCGGACGATCAGATAGCAACGAACATTCTAGACTATGGCGTTCCGTCACCTTCAAGACCATCGGTAAGGACGGCCTCCTACAAAGAGCTGAAGACTGGAAAGGTGACTATAAACGGCCAAGAAGTTCGAGCATCCCCGGTCTCAAGCTTCAAGTACGCAAAGGAGATTGCTCAGACACTGAAGCGTTGGATCGAGGAGAAGGTTTTCCTTCTGACAAGGCCTGTCGAACTCATCGCAGATCACAGAGAGTTTCGGCCGCTTAGGATTCGTAAACCCTAGGAGGTGGAGTAATTGAAGCTCAGACTGCTGTACACGCATAAGGAGACGAGTCGCCCAGTACTGGCGACCACGATCATGAAAACAGGGGTTCCAATCAACATTCTCGAGGCACAGATGACGCCTGAATCGGGACAGATGATAGTGGACGTTCCTGTGGACAATCGAAGACTGAAGGAGGTCGTATCAGCCTTCGAGACTGAAGGAGTCAGGGTGCAAGAGATCGTCTCAACAATAACCATTGACTTCGATAAGTGCATGTCATGCGGCGCTTGCGTCTCCCCGTGCCCTGTATCCGCTATTACACAGAAAACGGACTGGGATATTGAGTATGACGAAAAGAAATGCATCAGGTGCAAAGTCTGCGTCGACGCTTGTCCGGTAGGAGCGATAGCTTTCTTATAGGGACAAACTCGTCTTTCGCTGGTTGAAAAGAGCATGTACCGAGTCAGAAAGCGAATCAATCAATCAAACTTGCTCGCGCTCACCGAAAGCTTTCGAGCGACTGATGAGGCGTTTGCATCTATTATTCAGCATAGGGCCTGTCTGGAAACCTACATTCGCACTCACCCAGGTTTCGAATGGGCTCTCGATCCAATAGCCGTGGATGCAGGCGCGCCGCGGATTGTTCGATTGGCGACAGGTGCAGCTGAGATTGCGGGGGTCGGTCCTATGGCTGCTGTTCCGGGATCTCTCGCGGAACTGGCCTTAGAAGCGATGCTCCGGACTGGATCAAGGATCAACGTCATCGAGAACGGGGGAGAAATCGCAGCAACATCAATCTCCGCATTGACTATCGGAATATACGCTGGACAATCCACATTCTCAGGACAGCTGGGCTTCCTTCTATCTCCGCTCGACTTTCCAATCGGAATAGCGACAAGTTCAGCAACAGTAAGCCATGCCCTGAGCTTCGGCGAGGCTGACGCAGCAGTCATCGTTGCGGACACAGCGTCCATTGCTGATGCTGTAGCGACGGCCGTTTGCAATGCCGTTCAAGGACACGACTACGAAGCTTCAATACAAAAAGGGTTGGAAACGGCTGAAAAGATAGGGCACACAAGAGGCGCTCTGATCGTGCGGGGTAACTATGTCGGCATGGTTGGAAAATTGCCGCAACTTGTGAAGGTCGAGGGAAACGTGGAAGAGATTCTCAAAGCAGGTCTAGTTGACGTAGCCAGACCTAACGTGATCGTACTCACGTAAGGTCAACATAGGTTCTTTCGATCAGTGTTGGAGATGTGCCGATGCCCATCTTACTAGGAGAGTTGCTACGAACACTGTAATACCTGATAGCACTACCAAGGGCCCTGGTGGCAATTTGAGATAGCCGGACAACAATACTCCCGATGATGAGCAGACCACGCCAAAGGCCGAGCTCAACACAGAATATCTGAATAGATTGGAACTCGGGGTTTTTGCAGTTGCAGCGGGAACAATCACCAGGAAGCCCACTAACAGACTTCCGGCGATTTTTATGTCTATCGCGACCACCAGCGAGACAAGGAGTAGGTAGATAAGATTGGTTCTGGCGACATTGACGCCACTTGATATGGCGAGTCCCTCTGAAATCATCGCCAAGACTATCTTCTTGTAGACTGCTCTAGTTAGAAGCACTGCTGCAACAGCGACAATCGCAGCCCTTGCTTACATCTTGAGAAAGAGGAGAAGATCGTCTGACCGCATGCGCCATTATGCTAGAGTGAGAAAAACCGTTTAGTACCAGTTCGCGAATATGCTGGTCAAATCGGTCAAGGATCTATTGAGGAATGTTGGCATGGTCCGAAAGATTCTGATAAAGAGCTCTGCCGCAGGTGAAGTCGCCGCAGAGCTGTACGAGGAGAAGAATCCCAAAACAGCAAGCGCGATATGGAATGCATTACCCATAGAAGCTAGAGCTAATCGCTGGGGGGAAGAGATCTACTTCTCAACAGGTGTCAAGGTTTCGGAAGAGAACGCACAGGAAACAGTCCAAGTGGGAGAGATTGGCTATTGGCCGCCAGGGAATGCCTTCTGCATATTCTTCGGCCGAACTCCTGCAAGCACCAATGATCAGCCTCGTGCGGCAAGTCCGGTCAACGTCTTCGGAAAAATCTTGGGAGATCCATTTGTTTTCAGAAAAGTGCGCGATGGAGAGCGAATAGTCATCGACAAGGCCAAGTGACCTCAAGATCGCTCTCTCCAATCCCTGGAGATAGTCGTCAGCCGATTTCTAGTGGGTCCTGAATTCTCTTGAGAAGTGCAAGAATGCTCATGGCTGCCAAAGCACTGGTCTTTGGATTGTCAGGCATGGGTCTTCCCTGCATCTCAACGAAGGCGCGGCCAAACTCACCGGTAAACTCAACGCGATGCACGTTAGAGCTCAAAGATGGATCGGCAACGATCACAAGCTTAACCAAATCCGTACTGCCCATGGCAAGACTCAACGACGCGGCCACATTCACATTCTGAGGAAAACCAGAAACACCTTCCACCACAGACCCATCAAAGAGTTTCTCAGTTTCGCGGAGGTCTCGAAGACGTCGACCGCGTAAGTAAGGAGCTCCTTCTAACGTTGCAGGAGGCTTCCTAGTGACAAGTGAAGCGTGGGCCGCGCCGGCAACGGATGCAGCTCTCGCAATGTCAAGTCCGCCTAGAGCTCCTGACGGAACATATACTTTCCTTTTCATCTTTCCAGCAAGATCGATCAAGCGTTTCCTAAACTCATTGTCAAGTAGGGCTCCTGAACTGAGAATCACCAGATTGGCACCTTTCTTCAAGCACTTCTCTCCGAAAGCCCAAACAGCTTCACGGTTCGCCGCTTCTACAACTATGTCGGGCTTCAATCGCAGAATGGCCTGAAGATCTCTACAGGCTTTGCAGCCCATTTCATCCGCCAATCTCTCAGCGGCTGCGGGCTTCGGTGTGTCCAATACTCCAACCAATTCATATTTGTCCGGCATTCTGGCGCGTAACCCTTTGGCTACGTACGTACCTATTGCACCGCATCCGATTAGGGCCACTCGCATTACCTTCTTCTCATGCAACGAATGACTCCGTTTCGTCAATACGTCAGCACCTCACGAACACCCAATTCTGCCTCTACAGTGAAATTGCACAAACTGTCTTTTCATTCTTTGCAACACAATCCCTCTTTTTCCTCTCATTTTGCCAGAATTGACAAGCGCTCCGTGCGATTGCACGCGCGCTATCGATTCAATCTGCCGCTAGGTTTTTCTCAGTTGACAAAGCTAAACCTTTAGCATTTGGAGGTGGCAGTCTCGAAGAAGACGAACGTAGAGTTGAAAGCGAAAGCTCGAAAACTCAAGGCCTTGAGGACTCGCCTGACGCGTATGGGCGCGCAGAGGATCGGTCTTTTTCACCAAATCGATACCTACTTTGTTGTTCCAAGAGGCAGATTGAAGATACGAGAAATCTGTCACGGAAAATCGCAGCTGGTCTACTACTTGAGGGAGAACAGGAGAAGACCTAAGACAAGTGATGTTCACATAGCTTCTCTGTGTGATACCAAGACTATGAAAACTGTACTGTCAGATGCCCTAGGGGTCCAGTCTGTGGTTAGAAAGAGACGGGAAATATTCATGATCGAAGGTGTTCAAGTGCACCTCGATCGTGTTGATCGTCTTGGCAGCTTCATCGAATTCGAGAAAGTTGTTAAGAGAAGAGCCTCGAACATAGCAAGAGCGAAGGAACACCTAGAGAGATTAATGAGCAACCTGGGTGTGACTGAGCAAGACTTGCAGAGGTTCTCGTATGGTGAGCTTCTTCTCAGACGTCGCTAGTATCGATCCATGGTGTAACGAGTTCTTGTATCTAAGGTGCATACTGTCAGATTCATATTGTAGATTGGCCTGTCTTCTAGGTGGACTTGGCCAATCGTCCGGAAGGGGTTTGGGATGAGTAAAGTTGCTGCGGGAGACATTATGATCAGGAATGTTCACACGGTTCTGGAAGATAGGAAAGTGGCGTTCGCCCGTCTGATGATGCTTCGCAACAATATCGGCGCACTTCCTGTTGTAGATCGAAAGAACACTCTAGTGGGAATAGTCACCCAAAGGGACATAGATCTTGCAGGTATTGACACCTCCAATCTGATGGTATCTGACTTGATGACTCGAACTCTGATCAAAGCGAAAGAAACAACCCCTCTCCGCTGGATAGTGGAGCAGATGATCAAAACCGGAATCCAGAGAATCCCCATAGTGGATGACAAGTCGAAGCTGCTTGGGCTTGTCACCCAGACCTCGGTCATCAAAGCCGCATTGATGTACAACCTCCTCAAGTGAGAAACCCAGAAGATTACTACCTGATGCCGACTGGGCAAAAGTACTTCGTGTTGCGCGCGTTACCAAGAGGAAAGAGCTTTAGGAACCAACCCCCCACGTTGGCTGGGTGAACTCCTGATGTCTCTTTCCGAACTGATGTCTCGGTACGAGAAGCTCCTCGTGCAATTGTCAGAGCAACGATACAACCAGAAAGCCGGATTGCCCTTCGACAGGGAATTAATGAAACGATTGTCTGAGCAGATGACTGAAGTATGCCGGGAATTCCTGAAGAATTTCTCTGAGCCAAGAAGCATGTGTCTGGAATCGATTGCCAACATTGCCGCCGCAAGAAGATTGGAGATTGAACTGGAACTCGAAGATGCAAGGATGGCGAAGATCTCGACAGACAAGTATGATGTGTCGGGTAGAAAGCTGAACTGGGGAAGTTGGCGTCAATTCAACTCCATGACCGAAGACTTCAACAAAAGGAAAGAAGTGTTTGATCTCTTCATCTCAAAGGCCCCAAGCATTGCTCCTCTCGTTGAGAAACGCATGAATGTTTCGCAAAGTGTCTATGCCGAATATGGCATGTCGCCACTGGATAGTTATCTTGAGTTCGAGCAAATGACATTTGATGAGCTACGTGACTTCTTAACGCGATTGGGCGACGGCGCAAAGGAATCGTTCCTTAGAGCAGCGGAACACTATGCGCCCGAGGTTCTTGGCAAGAAGAAAGTAGAGTATTTTGACGACTACTACACATGGGGCGGAAGGATCTTTCGGCCACTTTCAAAGCATTTCGAAGGAGTATCTCCGCTAGAGAAGGTCCGGGACTTCCTCACTACATGGGGGTTCGACGCTGTCAAAATCAAGGTTGATAACGAAGACAGAGAGAAGAAGAGTCCTAGCGCCTTCTGTTTCGGAATCCAGATACCTAACGATGTCAGAGTCGTCTACAGAAAGGTTTCACCGTTTTCAGATTTCGGATCAGTCTTTCACGAATTCGGCCATGGCATCCACGGCATAAGCGCCAATCCAAACGATCCTGTTTGGAAGAGGTACATAATCTCGCGAAGCGTCGCAGAAACGTTCAGTACATTGAATGAGAGTATGCTGGATTCTGAGGAGTATCTTAAGGAGGATCTTGGATTGCAGAAGGAGGCTATTGCAGACATTCTTGACAAAAGACACTTCATGGATCTTGCTTTCCTGACGTTCTATGCTGCGAACGGAGTGATGAAGATGGAATTCTGGAAGAACCATTATAGCGCTGAACAGGCTGCCAACAGATGGCAGGAACTCACCAAACGATTCTTCCTGGAAGTTCCTGGATACTACTGGGTGCTCCATCACATTATGCCGAACTACGACATGTACTCTCCGAGCTACGTGATAGCGGCTGTCAGGGTAAACGCAATCAGAAAGAGACTTGCGGAAGAATTCGGTGAGAAATGGTGGCGAAGCAGGAAAGCAGGAATGTTTGTCAAAGAGCTTGCGGCGACAAGAGGAGAGTTCGACGTCAAGGCTTGGCAGCTGGATCCAACGCACTTCCTCGAAGAAGTGAAAGACCTGAGCTTCCTCTAGTGCTTAGTTCGACCGACATCTTGCATTCCCCTGCTTATCCATGAATCATGGTTCAGGAGTGTCGATTCAAGTCCTCTCCGCGACATACTTCTCTACCATGTGATGTGGATGGTAGCCCTCCTTTGCTCGTCGAAGTCCAGCCTCTCCCAGATCTTGCTCTCTATTGACATATGTGTACTCGGCAAGGGCGTTCTTGCAGAACCAGTTGTTGACCAGTTGATATAGTCCTCGGATTTTCGGATTCGCCTTCTCGAAATGTATCACGGCCGTGTCATTGTTCAACTTCTCTCCTATCGTAAATGCCTGCAGTCTTCCGTCTACGCTTATAGCTCCGCCGAAAATACTCAAACGTTCATAGTGAAGGAAGGTTTCCTTGATCGCCTGATCTTCCGCCTTCAGCCCTTCAGATTCGTTGCAGTCCATGAGGTTGCACCATTCCTCCTGAAGCTGCAGGCAAAGCTCAGCTATGTCAGGCGTGATTGGAACGTACTCGCACTTGTGTTCGGCCAGGCATCGCCTTATTGCTTGGCGCTTTGAGTGATACTTTGTCCCTGGAAGATCGCTTAGATCCTTCACCAAGTAGACGTAGTCCGAGTTGTCCCTGTCGAGCTTCACCGAGAAACCAGTCTTGGCCACCGTCTCGGCTTGATCTTTGGATATGCCATACAAGGGAGGAAGCTTCTCAGCTTTCATATCTCGGACAAGTTCCGCGAAGGTCTGTGTAATATCGCTAGATCCCAAAGGAGGAAGCAGTATCTCACGCGAGTCAGGGTACTTCAAGGCCTTGACAAACAAGACATTCTCTCGTTTCGACAGCACTGTTTCATCAGATTTCCTCCAAACGTAGAGGTTTGTGAAGGTGTACTCGGAGATCTGTGGTTGTGAGGCTTTCAAGTACTCCGATAGGGTTTTCATGTCTTCCAGGTTTATCGGTCTGAAATTGGGAAAGGCTGAAATCTCAGGCATGGTTACCAGGATTCTCCGTCCTCACGAACCAAGAGGAAACCGTTCGTCAGATACGTGACCACTGCTTGGCCAACAGCGTACACTCGTTCAATGTGCCCGGTTTAAGCCTATGCCCCCTAGAAGCTCTATGTTCACCGTACCTTACATGTCTTTGTCAATCTGTAAGGGCCTTCCAAGAAGGCAATATGTGGAGCCTGTCTAGGTTCCCTTGCGCGCGGGTCCCCTTACTGTCTTGCAGCATTAAGGGCTTCGAATTCCTCTATCCTAGCACTGATCAGCCTAGGTTCCGGAAACATCTGAGCTACAGTCGAAGGATCCTTCAGTCCTGATCCTGTGACCTCTACGACGACGGACTCGTCTGGCTCAATGACACCTGCCTTAACTAGTTTCATTACACCTGCTATAGAGGCAGCGCCCGACGGTTCGGCGAATACGCCTTCCTTTCTCGCCAGTAGCCTCTGCGCTTCAAGGATCTCACTATCTGAAACGGCTTCAGCTACTCCCCCTGAATCCCTCATCGCTTTGATCGCAGCATCTCCATCCCAAGGTATGGGATCCTTCAAACCACCCGCCACGGTTCTAGGATTTGCCCAAGGCTCGATGCTGAGTGGATCCTGTCCTTCCTTGAAGGCTCGCACAACAGGTGCGCATCCATCCGCCTGAATACCAGCAATCTTCGGCTTTCCGCTTACCATGCCCAAGATCTCAGCCTCCACGAACCCTCTCCAATTCGCGCCCAGAACGCCGCCACCTCCTATGGGAATCACAACCCAATCTGGGATATTCCAGTCAAGCTGTTCAACAATCTCGAAGGCGATCGTCTTCGCTCCCTCGAACTGATAAGGATTGAAAGGTCCGAAGCTTGGGCAAGGATACCATCCATACTTCGCTACAACAAGCTTCAACATCTTGACAACTGGATCCTCCGCCGTTTCCAAGTTCCTAATTCTGACCACTTGAGCTCCTGTGCAGGCCAACTGAGCAAGCTTTCCGGAAGAGGCGCCTTCATGAACGAAAGCATAACACGTCAGCCCAGCCTTAGCCGAGAAGGCTGATAGAGACGCTGCTGCGTTGCCTGTCGATGCTGAAACCACAGTATCGGCCTTGAACTCAACTGCCTTCGAGACACCCACCGTCATAGCTCTGTCTTTGAATGACGCTGTAGGGTTTCTAGTTTCGTCTTTGACGTAGAGCTCTCCAAGGCCAAGCTCATGGCCTAGCTTTTCGCATCTCAAGAGAGGTGTGTTTCCTTCGCTAAGTGTGACTATGTGATGTTGGTTCTGAACCGGAAGCAGCTCAAAATATCTCCAAACACCTCCCTGCCTCCCTTGAACTTTTTCCTTGGTCAAAGCTTCCTTTGCGATCTCATAATCGTAGAATATGTCCAGGCGCCCATCATCTTCGTTGTGACAAGTGGTGACTTTTTCGTCAACTCCATAGGAAGTTCCGCATCTTGAACACACAAGATGGGTGATTGAGGATTCCATGTTTCTCGTGCTCATTGATAGCGATAATCCGAGCTTTTCTCCTAACCTATCAGCTCTAGGATTGAATGGGCCAAAACTGAACGAGGAAGAATGACTGGCTTCCCTGTGATCCTTCTGACAGTTTCTCTTGTTCTCGAAGTGTATCCCATGCAGTCAAGGACTACTACATCAGAGTCAGAGGCGGCAAGCTTTCGTGCGGAAGGAGTGATCTCGTCTTGATTTGAGTATGGCGAAGCGCTTTCGACGATTACCTTTCTACCCTTACGCCCCCATCTCTCCGATATTTGATTTATCTGGTCTCGGGAGGGGACAAGCACACCGAGAACTATGCTTCCTAGAATACCGTTGACCATCCCATCCAAGAGCGCGTTAGGCATGAATATGATCTTCTTTGACGTGAATTCCGGGAATTTGCCCGTGCAGAGCAATGCCAACACATCGCATTTACTGGCCAGATGATCGATGCAGTGTTGAACTCGCTCCAGGATTCTCGATTCTCCGACTGTTACCTCCTCACCGCTTTGCATTCGAGTCACCAAGACCGAGTCAAGAGCTGTCGGTGCAAGCTGCCTTACCTCTTCTCTGGACAAACCATCCAGGGCTCCGCACTCTAGGATCTCAATATCTCGGCCTAAGATCTCTTTGATCTCTGGCACCACATCATTTCTAGGTGACTGCCCTATAGTCACCATGCCAACGCGTGCTGTCATCAAGATCACTCTGCTGCTTTTCCCAGCGTTCCCAGATGTCTCATTGATCCATAGAGCTCCATTATGAGTCCGAATTCTCTCTCATCGTAGAACCGGCATTTCCTCTCCCCGAAAGCCTTGGCCACTTCTATGCAGAACCTGGCTGCACACTCTATGTCAACTACATGGCTTGCGCCTGTTGCGCACCCTGGCACCGGAACATCGCTTGTGATCGCCACTCCTACCACTGGTACCGTTGTAGCAACGCAAGGCTGCATTATACTGTTCATGTGATCCAAACCGTTTCCATACGGGGTTATGTCTTGGGTCGTTATCGGAACGATCCTGGGAAGGGTTCCAGTCACCCACTCGAGAATGTTCACCAAGTCGTTGCTGACCTTGAGGATGTAGCCTTCCTTCACCGTGGGTGTGATTGAAACCCCTTTGAACTTGATGATTCTGTTGCCTTTGGTTGCGTCGATGGAGAGTACCGCATCCATTTTCGGATCTACTTCATGTTCGTTCATGATTTTCATGTCGACAGGCGAGCCCATGAAGGGAACTGGTTCATGAGGCTCCACCGGGGAGTTCGGACAGATGTGAGTTGCGACTATCACATCCCCTTTGAGATCGTCTCCGCTTCGCTTCATGTCAGCGAGCTTGAGTGCGCATGAGAGAGCCGTGACAGCTCCATCGGCATCAGAGACTAGCCCGACTCGCTCAGGCCTTGCACCTACACCCCCAAGTCTCCCTATGATTCCGAGAGTGGATGACTTTCCTCCTTCAGATTTTCCGTTCAGGCCAAGAATAGTCGCCTTGATGAAATCTGTGCTTCCTTTCTTGCCCTTGATGGTAGTAACTTCGACCGTGTCTATTCCTCTATTTCTCAGAAGTTCTGCCGCTGCGCGGCCAGTGACTTTCGCGCTGTCGAGGAGCTCATATACTTCGAGTACCTGTCTCATCGCCATTAGTCAACACCCGTGGTCAGCTCGTAACTTACGACCACGTCCCTCTTAACAGCTCTTCTGATTTTCCAATCTTGCCGAAGCTACATCATCTTGTTGGTTTCTGGGGTAACGCATATCAGAGGGATAAATGCTCTAACGCAGTATTCGGTGGGTTTGCTTGTACTGCCAGAGGTGCGGAAGAGAAGAACCATTGCCTTTCAGATGTCCCTTTTGCGGCGGGTATTTCTGCGCTGAACATCGTCTGCCTGAAATCCACGATTGCACAGAAGCGTGGAAAGCGAAGATTCCTCGTCAACCAGAGCTAGGATTGACGCCAGCCCCTAACGTCACATACTCTTACCGATATGGTTGGGCAGCTCCCGCCAAGAGGCCAGGGTTCTGGTTTAGTCCGACTGAAATAATGCATGTGCTGATCGGCGTAGGTCTGGTGTCTGCAGTAGGGCTTTCACTGCGGAGAAGCTTCCTAATCATTGGCGTCCAAAATATGTCGTTGGTTGTATTTGCTGTTGCATTGTTCACACTTGGTTTCATTCTTCATGAACTGGCCCACAAATTCACAGCCCAATTGTTTGGGCTCTGGGCCGAATGCCGCCTATCTACACTGGGGGTAGGGATAACCGCCATCTCAATCCTGTCACCTGTGAAGTTCATAGCCCCAGGGATGGTTCTCATAGCTGGCGTGGCAAGAGCTGATATTATCGGCCGAGTTGCCTTGGCTGGACCAGCAACCAATCTAGTGCTGGCATTTGTTGCCCTGCTGTCCTCATTTGCTGTGCCTGAAGGTCTTCGTCAAGTTCTAGAAATTGGGTGCTGGGTGAACACGTACATGGCCCTCTTCAACCTAATACCCTTCGGTGACTTCGACGGCCTCAAAATCTTCAGATGGAACAAGGCGGCCTGGGCATTGATCGTGATGCTTGCGATTGCGTTGTTGATGTATGTAAGCCCATTCCTGTCAGAGATCTAGACACGTAGCACACGAGTTGTGCAACGTAGATAGATTCAGCTTTCTTGAGCCAGTTCATCTCCCACTTCATCAGTTCTGTTGAACGCCAACTGCATATTCAGCGCGCGCTAAGCCAACGGGATCTCGGCGCCGATATGAGCAAGAAACCATCAGAATCCCGAAAAGATCTAAATTGCTGAACAGCTAGACTGCTCTAGAGGTGGGAGAATGGACTTTCAAGATGTAATCGTCGAGAAGTTGGACAATGTTGGAAGAATCACGATCAACCGTCCTGATCAACTGAACGCGATCAGCAGAAGGACCTTGGAAGAGATGGAGCACGCGCTGAAGGAGTTTAGGAATGATCAGACCATTCGGGTCATTATTCTGACGGGAGCAGGGGAGAAGGCTTTCTGTGCAGGAGCAGATCTCAAAGGAGGAATTTTCACACCAGAGACGGATTCAGTCAGAGGTGCCAGACTTGCAAGAATGGGTCAAGAGTTCACCGAAATGATCGAGAAATATGAGAAGCCCGTGATCGCTGCTGTAAACGGACTGGCTTTGGGAGGGGGCTGCGAGATAGCTTTGGCATGTGACATGATAGTGTCTTCCGAGAACGCGCAATTCGGTCAACCTGAAATAAACATAGGCTTGATCCCAGGATGGGGAGGAACCCAAAGACTCCCCCGACTAATCGGGAGAAACAGAGCAAAGGAACTGATATTCACAGGCGATCGATTGACGGCGAAACAGGCTGAACAGATCGGCATGGTCAGTAGGGTAGTTCCACCGAACCGTTTGCAGGAAACTGCCTTGGAACTCGCGCGAAAGATGACTTCGAAGAGCCCCGTCATGCTCAAACTGGCGAAGCAAGCCATCAACAGAGGGATAGAAATGGATCTGAGCTCAGGGCTGGCCGAAGAGGTAAAAGCATTCAGAGTATGCTTCACAACTCAAGACTTCAAAGAGGGGTTAACAGCATTCCTAGAGAAGCGTCAACCAAAATTCGAGGGAAAATAGAGGCGACTATCTTTCGCCGCTCGCAAAAGAGCATTGACTCGGCCTAGCGCACGCCGCTATCTATCGCATCGCTTAACATGACAGATCACCCAGCAATCAAGAAGGGGGAGAGAGTGACATTCGAATATCAATTACTGTCGGAAGATTTGACTAAAGGGCTTCTGTCAAGCAAGGCCCGATCTGATCCAGGCTGTTCACCATAAGTGCTTTGGCCCCAAAGGAGTCAGCAAACTTTGCAAAATCAGGATTGGACAGATCAACTCCTATATGTCTGCCCCCGAAATATCGGTCTTGGAAATGCTTCAGGATTCCAAAGCTTTCGTTGTCATAAAGAAGAATAGGGATGCACAACTTGTGCTCGACGGCAGTGGCCAAGTCCTGACATGTAACCATGAAGCCCCCATCTCCGCAGACAGCTATCACCTGTCTCTGCGGAAAGGCGATCTTTGAAGCAATAGCGGCAGGCAGAGCGTAGCCCATCGCGACATATCCGAAGGGGTATAGGAAGGTGCGCGGCTCATAGACTGGAAAGATTCTCTGCATCCAGTATGATAGGATTGTAGTATCGGCCGCTACGATGGCATTTCGTTCGAGAACACTCCTTATCTTCATTACAGCTTCGACTTCTGTTGGATGAGAGGTCTTCAATTCCTTCCACACGGAATCCTTGAGTTCTTTGCACAATCTTCTCCAATCTGATCTATTGATTCTAGGCATAGATCGAAGTCTTTTGGCGATCTGCTGAAGAACTGACTTCGCGTCTCCCACCACGCCAACCTTGGCGGGATAATTCTTCCCAATCTCCTCATGCTCGATGTCCACGTGAATCAGATTCTCAGGCACCTTCAAACTCCAATGTCTCATCGAAAGCGAAGAGAATCTTGTGCCTACCGCAAGCATCACATCCGCCTTTCGCAAGACCTCTTCAATGGCTCTAGGCATTCTTGATGAACCTAGGAACAGAGGATGATCGGCAGGCAAGGAACCCGCCCCCATGACGGTCGTAACGACGGGTGAGGAAAGGAGTTCTGCAACTTCTCTGTGAGATATGATCCAATGCATCTAATGCCGTTTCCACACATGTCTGCTTCTCCTCCATCTGGTTCGAATAGCCTCATCGCCCCGTCAACTCCTTTCGCTCGCTCGATGAAAAGAATCCCATCAGCCCCCACTTGGAAATGTCTGTGACACAGAATCTTTGCCAGCTTGCTGCGATCCGAGTTAGGTGTAACGACCTCCTCCGTTTCATCTTTGAGTATGAAGTCATTGCCACACCCCTGGTACTTGATGAATTCAAAGACATACCTCACTTCCCGTCACCCTGAGTCAGAAAACACACGGCTGAATCCTATGTTTCTCATGTGCTGTTTTGATCAGGCTTCGCCTGGGAGTAGTATGTCGTGCGGTTTGGCTTCCTCTATTCCTGCAGAACTCATTACAGCGAACTCTGCTTTCTCCCATAGCTCGGGGATGTTTCTGGCACCTGCATATCCCATGGCGGCTCTAAGGCCATCCGTGAGTTCTTGGACTACTGTTGCCACCTCTCCTTTGTAGGGAACCCACCCTTCGACACCTTCAGAGATGCCTTTTGCTGGAACGCTGTATCGATCCATGGAGTACCGTCTGGCCATGGCTGAGGCGCTTCCCATTCCTCTATACTGCTTATAGTAGCGACCTCCAATTGCCACAAGATTCCCCGGTGCCTCTTTGCATCTGGCGAAGAGATTTCCCATCATGACCGTGGATGAACCTGCCCCAAGTGCTAAGGCAATGTCTCCGGATCCACTTATCCCCCCGTCGGCAATGATGGGAATATCGACACCGTGTTCTCTCAGAGCATCAGCGACCTGAGCTGCCGCAAAAAGAGTTGGAGAGCCAGCCTTTGCCACTTCAGATGTGGTGCAAATCGAGCCTGAACCGATCCCGACCCGTATTCCGGCGACTCGTTCCAGTTTCGTGACAATATCCTCAGCCGCCTTGTAGGTTCCAATATTTCCCACAACAACGTCTGCTTTGATTTCCTTCAGAATGTTCTTCGTTGATCTGAAGACGTTTGCATTGTGAAAGTGTGCGACGTCAATGACCAGAACATCGACATGTTTGTCAAGCTTCTTTGCCCTCTCCAGATCGAATGGTGATACTGCAGCTCCGCAAAGTAGCTTGCCCTCCTGATTTCTGGCAGCGTTTGGGAAACGTCCTCTTAGCATTATGTCCCTGAAGGTGATAAGCCCCCTTAACGTCCCGTTGTCATCCACGATGGGCAGCTTTTCGATTCTGTTGGTGTGTAGAATGTCTTTTGCCTCTTCCAGTGTTGTGCCTTCTTTTGCCGTGACAAGCTTCTTGGTCATCACATCTCCGACTCTAAGAGTTCGATGAGCAAACCTCACATCTCTTCCCGTGATGAGCCCGACAAGCTTTTCCCCCTCGACCACCGGGAGCCCTGAAATCTGATGTTTCTGCATCAGATCGATTGCATCCCCAATTGTTTGAGTCATGGAGAGTGTGATCACATCTCTTATGATCAGCGATTCCGCACGTCTCACCTGCGCCGCCATCTTCACTTGATCCTCAATCGAACAGTTTCGGTGGAGTATGCCCAATCCCCCAAGTCTAGCTAAGGCAATCGCCATTTCCGCTTCCGTCACCGTATCCATTGGTGAGGAGATGAACGGAAGGTTCAGTTTATGGTTCACAGTTGCACGGGTCGTAAGGTCTATCTCTTTTGGCTCCACCTCAACCCAGTTCGGAACTAGTATGACATCGCGAAAAGTCACTGCAAGCTTTGCGTCTTTCAACTTCTGACCAAACTTTCCCTTCATAGGCCAAACCCTAATCAAATCTGATCGTTACTCGTGGCTTTGGCATCAATGTTGTGACATACGATAGCTCGTTGTGACGATTTGGCAAGAAGCTCAACAATTCTGAAACCGCATGTGCGCCCCAGAATCCAGCAGTTCACCAGTCTTGAAGCGCCGAACTCAACCATTCGAAGCCACTTACGAGTTGTGGCAAGGGTCAAATCATAAAAGATCTCCCAACACAAATGGAGCAATGCCGTCTCCGAGTCAATGACTTCATTATGCAATCAATCCTCTCAGATGTTTTCCTTCCAGTTTCTTCCCTCACCGTAGCGTCATGAAACTTGGGCTTCATCCAAAACTAGAGGTGATCCCCGGCGAGATGATCGTTAGCTCCTCTTTGAGCTCTTATTGGAATGTGGACGCCTCCTCGCTTCTAGAAATACAGCCATGACCAGCGTGAGATGTCTACGGTCCACATCATCTTGCTTCTTCGCGTACTCTTCAGCACATATCTTGGAGAGGCATCTTTGTGTCGGAGAGTGACACAATACTAATAAGGGATTTGAAACTATGTCCGATTCAAGTGGTCGAAGTGACAGGTGAATCTGTTCCACCGCGATAGAGTGCCCTATCTGATATCTTCGACCTATTATTCTCTGAAGAGGTTTTTGCAGTGACTGTTGAGAGAGGAATAACTGTAAAGAAGAGTGAGGACTTCTCAGAATGGTATACTCAGATCATCATGAAAGCGGAGCTTGCCGACTATGCTGGGATAAAAGGCTTCATCGTTTTCAAACCCTACTCTTACGAAATCTGGGAGAATATTCAAAAATTCCTAGATGGAAAGCTCAAAGCCTCGGGCCACAAGAACGCCTACTTTCCGGCGTTGATTCCGGAGAGCTATCTCAAGAAGGAAGCTGAACATTTCTCAGGATTCGTTCCGGAAGTCTTCTGGGTCACTCGAACGGGAAACAACGAAATAGGTGAACCGCTTGCGATGAGACCCACGTCAGAAACCATTGTTTGCGATTCGTATGCTAAATGGATAAAGAGTTGGAGAGACCTTCCGATATTGATCAACCTTTGGAACTCGGTTTTCAGGGCAGAGATAAAGGCGACTAAGCCTTTCTTGAGAACGTCCGAGTTTCTCTGGCAAGAAGGTCACACTGCCCACGCGACACCTGAAGAGGCCGAAAAGGAGGTTCACGATATTCTCGAGTTCTACAGACAGCTGGTGGAGGAGCAACTTGCGATTCCGGTCCTGCTGGGAGCAAAGACCGAGGCTGAGAAATTCGTCGGAGCAGTCTACACGTTAGCAATGGAGGCGATGATGCCTGACGGGAAGGCGCTACAGATGGGCACTTCCCACTTCCTAGGTCAGAACTTCTCTAAACCTTTCGAGATCAAGTATCTTGGAAAGGATGAGAAAGATCACTATGTCTGGCAGACCAGCTGGGGGGTCACCACGAGAATGATAGGAGCAGTGGTAATGGTGCATGGAGATGACAAGGGACTTGTCCTCCCTCCACGGATAGCGCCGATCCAAACCGTTGTTGTGCCCATATACTACAAGAATGAAGATCGAGAGAAGGTCCTTGCAAAGGCAAAGGAGACAGTCAAGATTCTTAGTGCAGCGAGTATCTCAGCCTACCTGGATGACAGAACAGAGTACACACCAGGATGGAAGTTCAATGAATGGGAGATGAAAGGGATCCCGACAAGAATCGAGATAGGTCCTCGGGATGTCGCAGCGGATCAGGTCATCATGTCAAGAAGAGACACAGGGCAAAAATCTGCGGTTAAGATTGGTGATTTGCTGAAAGAGACTCTAAGAACTCTGGAATCAATTCAAGTCAGTCTCTATGAGAACGCGAAGAAGCAGTTGGAGAGTAGCATCAGGCCTGCCAAATCGTACGAAGAGTTCAAGCAAATCTTGGAAACGAAGGGAGGATTTGTGAGGGCTTGCTGGTGCGGTCGCTCTCAATGCGAAGCAAAGATCAAAGAGGAAACCGGGGCAACAATCAGAACAGTTCCATTCAGGAAAGAGGAGATCTTCTCAGGGTGCATTACGTGTGGACAGAAGGCAACAGATGTAGTGTATTTTGCAAGAGCATACTAGGATTATTCAAGGCGCCGGACCTGTGAGAAGACGGCGTTGGCCCTCTCACCAAGCTTGCTAAGATCACGAACTAGGTCTGGCCCAGGTTTTTCCACTTTGAGAGAGGCAACAGCGGCGCCAAGCGAAGCAGACCACACAGCATCTCTGGAGCGAGGATAATCACAGAGGAAGACACCCATGAATGCGTCCCCGGCACCCGTGGGGTCAACTACCCTCTCGGGTTTGTAGGCTGGTATACGAAAGACTCCCTCATGAGTTGAGAGATCTGAGCCCCGACCTCCTTTTGTGTGAATGCAAATCGAGGGACCAATTCTTCTCAACTTCCTGAGAGCATGTCTGGAATTGGCGATGCCGGTCATGGTTCTCAACTCGTCCGTAGATGCCTACAGAACATCTATTCTTCTTAGCAGAGATCTGTCCAGCCAAGGTCTCCTCAGCACCCGTTTGTCTCGTCCAATCCTACGAAGATACCCCTGTGGATCAAGAGATGTCAGCATTGATTGATCAGCAAACGACTTCGCCACCACTTCTGGAATCTCGCCTGTGACTGGACCTATGTGAAGACTCTGAATTCGAAGATCCCTTCTGAGATCAGACAAACGAAGCTTCTCGCATTCACTAAGCAGCCTCATGGATCTCCTCCCTCTCCGATATCTGATCTCAAACTTGGTTGTTGGAGCTGCAGTTACCTTCAGGAATCGCGTATCCACTCCCATCTGCCTAAGCCACTCAATTCGTTCTCTTCCAAAATCCCTTCCAATCTTGGACACAATGTATGGTTTGATGCCAAATGAAGCCGCTGCCAACGAAGCGTGAACAGCGGGTCCCCCTGGAACCCATGTTCGCCTTTCCTGTTGATCTGATCAAGAGTAACGTGACCGGCAGTTATTATCTTCAGCATACTTCGTTTCTTCCTTAGAGTTTTCTCTCGGCATGAGACTGTCTTTGTCGATTACTACAAGGTCACTGGACCCTGAATCGAGTTAGCCAAAGGTTGTCCATCAGCGAACAGGTACCGCACCTTTCCCAAATATCTTGCTCATGGTCTCTTCCAAGACAAAGCCATAATAGGAACCAATCAAAATTGGACACGGAAGAAGGCATACGTGATGGGAAAGAAAAGAAAGTCTAGAGGACGGAGCAAAGGAGGAAAAGGAAGATCCGGCCTCATTCAATGCTCGAATTGTGGAATGCAGGTCCCAAGGGACAAAGCAAAGAGAGCAACTCACTGGGTTTCATTGGTGGATCCATCTTTAGGGCGCGAGCTTAGAGCCAAAGGCGCGTACATTGCCAGACAGAAAGTGATCAAGGTCTATTGCGTTTCCTGCGCCGTGCACTTTGGAGTTTCCAAGGTGAGAGCGAGAGACGAGAGACGATTCTACTAACCTCTAGCAAAACGCCTAGACTAGTGCAGCGTAAACTGGTTGATCCTAAGAGACTCTGACCTTGTGAATCCTAACTGGCGGAGTAAATTCTAAGTCGCTTTGTTCCATTAGACGAAGAGCCCCTAGAGGGTCAACCAGAAGCCTTCTCATTCCTGGAACGTGTGCGGCACCCACTATTGCCAAGATTCTTGGCTCCACTATGCCCATGTTGATATATTCTTCAGTGATGAAGATCAATCTAGACGCCATCAGTAGATTCCTCTCATGGATGAGAACTTGCCAGAGAGTTGGAAAGGTTCTGCGCATGAGTTCAGTTCCGCCGTTGAAGTAATCCAAAGCTTCTTGCTTCAATCCTTCCTCCCAGAGTCTAAGCCCCTGCGCGTTATGTTCGGCCACGTATGCATCAATCCTGCGCCAAGCGATAATCTCCTCCGGTTTGGCTCGATATCTTAATCGCGCTGCAATTTCCTCTTCATCCATGTCCATCAACCAAATATCCGCGTCTTGATTCCCCAAAGCATCCGTTGCGACCATGAACTCGCACTTCCCCTTGCAGTTTGAGTCTTGGGCATTCAAAGCAGGCTCGTCTCAGGAAGTCAAATCTTCTCTTGTCCAGTTCGATACAGACTGCCTGAGGACGTAGCCTGTCAACTGTGGTAGCTGCGTCGACAATACTTCTACGACTCCAATGAGCGGTGCCAAGCAGCTCAACATATCGAAGATAGTTGCGCATTTCCAACAGCTTCATTCTGTCAATCAAGACTCAGGGATGTCTGTCAAGTTCTGAGGGATTCCAAGGACGGTTAGGCCGTGGGTCTTCTCCAGGCCAGAAATCCGGAACGAAAGGTTCCCGCCAAGCCGGCTCCCTATTTCGTATCAGGCCGGATGATGCAGAACCAGTCCTCCATGAGTAATGACAACATCCATTTTCATTGACCATTTCCAGATCCAACCTCCTATTCTACCTTGATTTTCACTCCGCGTTGTCTCCTACGCTCAAGACTCTCTTCGATCTGCTTCAGTTCCGATCTGAGAAACTGATGGTATGTCTGCAGTGCTCGTTCATCACCGAGTATCTTTTCCGGTGAAATGCATAGTCTCAACATGAGCATGTTCCTCGGAGTTGCTTCACCTACGTACCGTCGAATGAGATCGTCCGCCTCTGAGAAGCTCGAGAAGTCATCGGAAAGAACCTCAGCAAAACGAGAGGTGATTTCCATCGATTCTGAAAACCCCTTGAAGGCCTTCCCTACAGCCTTCCTACCCTTCGCTGTCAACTCAAAGCTCGTTCGCCCTCTCGCTCCCTCGGGTGACTCATGTCTTTCGACGAACCCTCGATCATCAAGCTCTCTCAACGCGTTCCAAATTGTTCCACGATGCGGGTGCCATACGTCGCCAAACGGCCTCTTCAAACGCTCCTCAATGCCTACGAGACAGGATGGTTCCTCTCTGAGAGTGAGGAGTATGACGAACTGTACGGGACTGATTGGTCGTCTTTCACCTGACAGTCTGAAGCTCCACATGGCCTCTCGCCAAGTCGTAGGGACGACCTAAAGTCGTACCAACAACTTAATAAACGCTTAGGAACCCCAGCAGAAATGAATATCGACAGGCGTCTGAGCTTTCACTTGGAGCCTTTCACATGTGGAGTGAGTCCTTGAATTAAGGGACGGATTCAGATATGTTGCGTACGATCCTTCACAATCGCTGTTTGTTCGGAAAGGTGCGCGTTGGAAAATCAGTTCGTTTGTGTCCAGTTTCGTGTCGGGGATGATGCTGAAGACTAATATAATAGCAAAGTGCCGGTCTGTGGGACTGAGTAAGCGAACAGCATCAACGGAAGCAGCAACAAATGCTGGGCAAGCTGAGACAAAAGTACCAAAAGGCAATGCACCCTGTTGGAAAGGCTGTAGGCCGGCTGGGATTATCGCCAAACCTAACTTCGATGCTTAGTGTTGTTGTTGCCGGCTTGGCAGGATTGTTTTTCTTCAGTCACAACCTGGTGTGGGGAACGATCTTCATAGCCTTGAGCGGAGCACTGGACATGATCGACGGTGCAGTCGCAAGGGCAACGGGGAAAGCAAGCCGTTTCGGAACGGTGCTCGATCACGTACTTGATAGATATGCTGAGTTCTTGATGATGCTCGGGATAATTGGCGGCGGCTATGTTGGATGGTATTGGGGGCTCTTCTCTCTCTTCGGCATGACTATGGCAAGTTACACCAGAGCGAAGGCAGAATCGGTTGGAGTCGAACGCTGCGAAGTCGGACTAGCCGAGAGACAAGAGAAGCTGATTATTCTAATGATGGGGGCCATCGGATCAGTCTTCTACCAAGGTGCGTTGGAACTGGCTTCAATCATAGTAGGGTTATTGTCGCACATCACGGTCGTGCAGAGACTGACCTACGCAAGAAACAACATGAGGCGTTAGATGACTTGGCATACGACATCGTTGCGATTGGAAATCCGGTATACGACATCATCCAAACTCCGAATCTTGTAACAGACGGAAGGATTCTATCAGGCTGCTCCACCAACGCTCTACTAGCTGCGCGAAAGCTAGGCACGAAACGAGTAGGCTTCGTCGGATCGGTCGGTAATGATTTCAAAAGCAGACTGAAGGCTGACTTGTCATCGCGTGGAATAACTGACGTAGCACTAAAGACAGCGGAGCAAACAGGTGGCTTCAAGCTGGTATACGATTCTAAGGGCAACAGAACGCTCGAAGTACTCGGAGTTTCTGGTCGAATCTCACCAGAAGACATACCACCGCGGTTCTTGGAAAGCAACTACGTCCTCTTAGGGCCAATCCTTCAAGAGGTTGACTTGGAACTTGTCAAGTTCATTTCGAACAGCAGCGATGCAAAGATTTTCCTGGATCCTCAAGGTATGCTAAGAAAGTTCGATGCAGAAGGCAAGATCACTCACTCATGTGAAAGAGACATAATGAAGCATGTTCTAAGCTTGGTTCATTTCGTCAAGCCCAACGAAGTTGAATCACAGGTTCTTACAGGTGAAACAGATCCATATCGAGCAGCTCGTATGCTTGTGGAATGGGGCGCCGAAATCGGCATAGTAACACTGGCGGAAAGAGGATCAATCGTCTACAGCGAAGGACAGTATCTGAGCATTCCCGCTTACCCAACGGTCGCCGTAGATCCAACTGGAGCAGGCGACACATACGCGGGCTCGTTTCTAGTTGAGTATGGCCGAACACACTCCCTGGTAGATTCCGCGGTTTTTGCATCTGCAACTGCCTCGATAATGGTAGAAAACATAGGCCCTGACTTCCCGTTAGACGAGAGCAATGTAAGAAGAAGAAGCGTTGAGATCAGGCCTCAGGTCAGCTCCCATCGCTGAATCTCTGAACGTTTCCACGGTCGAGTGAACATCACTCCCCTTGGGACACGATTTCTAAGTATGCCTTTTAACAGATAAGGCGGCATATACTCAGTCATCATTCACAAGAACTGGGTTTGATGTCGAGATGGGCAGGATAGACAAAGGAGTCAATTGCAGTGTAGTCGGTTGCTCTGAGAAAGCCATACGATCAATCTCTTCTGAAGATGCTTCGCAGGCAAAGCTCAACATAGGTGATGCGAAGAGGGCCTATCTCTGCAAGACACATTACAAAGAGTTGAAGAAACATCTGAGGAAAGACCGCAGGCTTCAGAAGTGGCGTTGGAACCAGTAAGCGCAAGGAGATGTAGAGCATGAGAATGCTGCTGATACACGCAGATCACTTTGAATACAGAGTTCAAGTAATCGTCGACAATCCGGTCA
>JALHTG010000087.1 GCA_022865705.1 Candidatus Bathyarchaeota archaeon
ACCTCTCATTCAGGGGCCTCATAGGCGCCTAGGGCTCTATACGCTCATAGCGTGCTGTTTGGTTTAAGGCGTCTTTGATTCACTTTTCCTCGGTAATGAAAACGCCGCTGGGCGATCCTTTCTTCCTCCTCTCTATCTGATTGGTATCTAAGCGCGCGCGCTCATAGAGCCCTGCAGATAGCCAGAGAGGTCCTAGAGTGCTCGCGATGCGCGCGTCACCGCTAGAGGCCCCAGTGATTGCCGCGGCGAACAAGAGCTGGGCCAAGCGATAAATTCAAAATCTAGGTTTCTCGAGGTGCACTTTTTTTTTCAGCTAAAGCTTTCTTCTTAGCCTTATCGCGTTGTTTCCTAGTCTTCGTAACCATGTTTTTCACCTCACATAATTCTTGGTGCGCTGGGAGGATTATCGGAACTTGTCCGAGATAAGGTGCTAGGTCTTCGAAGCTCATATTCTCATCGGTAAACCACGCCGTCGGAAGCATCCGCATAGGGCGCGCTAGTCACAGCAATATCGATACCATCAGAAACGAATTTTGGAATCGTTCATTGATTGTAGTTTATATCTGAAGATGTTTCATGCACAAGGCGTGACAACTGATAAGACTTGGAACTGTGCTTTCATTTTTCATGGGATAGCCTTTGGCATGTTGCCTATCTTGATTCCTCTATATTTTATAGAAAATTTGAAGGGTTCTATTCTCGATTTTGGGTCCATGTCGGCCATTGCTACGCTCATCAACATTCTAACTTCGGTATATGCAGGTCGGTTACCCGAAACATATAGGAGAGTTAAGCCCTTCATCTTGATTTCCTTTCTCCTTTCGAGCGTATTCCTATTTGGTCTTTCTAGAACATCGAACATTTATCTTTTTCAAATTCTGTACATACTATTGGGAATTTCTAATTCAATTTATGGGCCCTCTACACTCATTTTTATGGCTGAAACCTATCAGAAGGCTGATTGGAGTAGATTGCTTGCATGGCACAGTCTCCTCGTAGGTTTATCCAACACCTTAGGTTTGGCCATCTGCAGTTTATTTGTGTCGAGCTTGGGCTATGGGATGCTGCTCTCCATCTGTTCCCCCCTTGTATTAGCATCATTTCTAGTGGGTCTCATAGTTATCAACGATCCACCAATCTACGTTGAGAGGTGGATGAGCCGCGTTAGCAGGACAGTCGATGATGTGGCGTCATTTTCCTACTGGCTAGGTAGTAAGAGGAGGCCTGGGGAATTCGGCCTCAAGTCAACTATCAACATGGGATTATTCGGGCTAGGAACGTTGGCCTTCATTATGGCCACTTCTAGTGCTTTTTCATCTCTGCCGATCTTTCTCAGCAACACCATCTTCATGACGCCTTCAACGATTTTTGCTATTTATTTTGTCCGTTCGTTTATTGGATCAATTAGTTATGTAGTCATCGGAAAGTTGATGGGCGAAAAGGGTATGGAAAATGCTGTCAAAGTAGCTTCTATCGCTAGGGCGGTTCTCGTTCTTCTCTTTATTAGCGTAGCTTTTTCCCCATTATTAGCACCTATCATTACGTTTCTGTTATTGTCCACGTTGGAGGTTTCTTGGTCACTGTACTCTATAGGTAGCAGTACCGTAATCATGGACTATGCAACCGAAGGTTCAACAGGTTACTATGACGCTTTGAGTAATCTTGGAAACGTCGTAGGCGCATTGCTGAGTGGCGCAATCCCAGCGATTTTCAGCTTCAACCTACTGTTCATACTAGCTTCAGCGCTGTTTTTGACCGGATTCTTTATTTTTTGGAAAGCATCTAGCCAAAGCTAGCTACAATTGATATAGGATAATGGGATTCATAATTCATGATGTTTAATTGAAAGAGAATAATATGTAAGAGAGCTTCATGAATGGAGCAGGCCGAAGTCAACATATCTCAGTGGTTCCAACGTAAGGGATGTGAAGAAGTACTAACAGAGGTGTAGAAAATAAAAAAGGTGACTTGAAAGTGTATTGTAAAGATGATTAAAAGAATGCGACGTTTCAGCATATCTCGGAAGGATTTGAAGATAGTTACTAATCTCGCTTGGCCGTCTTTTAAGAATGTGGCGTTAGATATCCAAAATGCTCTTAAACCTTACTGTAACTCCTCAATCCTTGACTGGAAAAAAGCTAAACCTGGAGGAAACATACTCTTTATTGAGACGGTCCGTAAGGACACACTAGAAATTGTGAAGAAACTTCATCCAATAAGCAACGTAGTTTTTTATGGAACAACAGAGGGACATAGCTTTTTAGATGAAGAGAGTATTGAACTCACGAGAAATATTAAGGTCGTAGCGAATAGCAATTTCGTTAAACAGATGCTTAAAGAAGTTGGCGTATCCGTTGCAGGCGTTGTATATCATGGTATAGATCTGGACGCAAAGCAGGCTGATACGTCTTTTCTTCAGTCAATTGAAGAAAAAACCAGAAGTAAACTTGTAGCTCTAACTATAGCGAGCAACGATCCCAGAAAAGGCTTGAAGAAGCTTCTCAAAGCGTTTAAGATCGTTGAAGTAGAGGTTCCAAATAGTTTTCTAATATTGCATTCAGAACCTAAAAGATACTATAATCGCAAAGAGAAAGGATATCATGAAGGATACTATGATCTGCCAGAGTTGGCTTCTAATTTAAGGATAGAAAGGGCGTGGCTAACGAATAGATATGGCATGATGAAGTCTGATAAAGTAAAAGCTCTCTACAAGCTTTGCTCTATCTATGTTCTTCCAAGCTTTGCTGAAGGTTTTGGTCTCCCAATATTGGAAGCGTTTAGGTTTGATAAGCCAGTAATAGCAGTCAATGCTCCTCCATTCAATGAAATCATAAAGGACGGATACACTGGTAGACTTATTCCTTATAAAGAGATAAGATGGTTCAATAACAAATATAAGATTATTTTCAAGATGCATGTTTATGAACAAACCATTTTAGCAGAAGCCATGATTGAGCTCTTTTCAAATACAGATCTTCTAGAAAGAATGCAAAATAGCATAAAAGAGAAAAAACACGAGTGGAGTATCCACAAATTATATCCAAAGCTTCTGGACTATTTTAAATGAATCCCCCCACTAAAGCGCGCGCTACTCTAATCTTCTTAGAGTGTTAGGAAAAGAACCGCGCGCTAAACGATAGGATTACCATTGAGGCAAGCTGACCATTATCAACGATTGCCACTGACAGATCATGAGCTCCGAAATTCAGTCCTAGAACGATCATGGCAACTATCCTATTCTTCGCTGCTCTTTTCCGGCTGCTCAAATCCCTCCTTGACGCGTAGGTGCTGGGGCACGGCAAACCTCCCACGTCCACGCTTACGCACGATATCGCATATTATCACAGCAGCTGCGCTTGCTGTGTTGAGCGAATCAGCCCTACCAAGCATCTTGATGCTAATCTCGACGTGAGCCCGTTTGCGCAACTCAGGTGCGAGCCCGCGTTCTTCATTTCCGAAGAACACGAACACGGGTCGTACCAAGTCGTCAAGGGCAGCATAGTCTTGTTCGGCCTCGGGGATGGCAGCAATACAACGTGTCTCGGGCCGCGCTCCCCATATCCGGTCATACCAATCCAGAAATGCCTGCCGGCTCGGCGCCCGCGCGATAGGAAACCCAAACAGGGAGCCGACAGTCGTTTGTACGACTGTCGGATGATACAGGTCCACAGCTGGCTCGATGACGATGAGCGCGTCGGCACCGGCCCCTTCCGCCGTCCTCAGGGTTATCCCAAGGTTGCCTGGTCCACGCGGTTCATCCAGTACCACAAAGAGGGGCGCACCTTCTTGAGGCAGCGCATCCAGCGGCACATCCACATGACGGCACACGCAGAAGACCTCGCCGGGGTCATCCCGTTCTGACAGTCGTCTGGCGATCTCCTTACTGACCCGCCACACGATCTCGGAGGGCGCCAACTGAATAATGTGCCGCGCGCGATCAGTTCGCAGGAGCGACTCGCAGTAAATGATGGCCTCGATTGGCTGCTGGGTCAGCAGCGCCTCAGCCACAGCCCGCGCACCTTCGACCAGGAACAATCCGGCCTTCTGGCGATATTTGTGCAGCCGGAGGGCAGCCCACTTCTTGACCCGTGGATTGTGGACGCTTATGAGTTCATTCGGTTTGTTCACTTCTTGACACCTACCTAATTCGATACACTTTTCGGAGAAGGTCAGGTAAGATTCTTAGCGCGCGCTACATAAATGGCAGTTTGGATCTCTTGTCCCGTGTTCCAAGTGTGTTGAATGTTTCTGTTTCCAACTATTGTCCAGCTAGCATCTCCTGGGTGGAAATCCCCGTTAATTGTTCTTATAGGGGCGCTATGACCAGTTTGCTCCTTTAGCCGCGCGCTATCATTATGTCTCGGGATTAGCACTTCAGCCGCCGGCCGTCGGCTGCACTATCACGATCTCGTCATTTTCCTCGAGGGGAGTGGCAATGCCCTTGAGCGTTTCCACGTTCCTGCCGTTGAGGATGATGGCGAAGTCCCTGCTGCCGACCTTGAACTCCCCGAGGTAACCCGGACGTTGGCCGGTCTGTTCTCCTACCTTGTTCACGAGGGTACCAACGTTGGCGCCGAGGGGGACCTCTATATCATATTTCTTGCCAATCACTGATGCAATGTTGCCGTAGACGCGTACTGTGATTCTCATCTCGGCAAACGTCCTTCAGACGATATGGCGGAATGTGGTGTTGTGGTTCATTTGGCTCATTCAGAGCGCAGTCTTTCCATCGCTGGGTCGACTTTGGCGAGATCCAGCTTCTTCAGAGTCTCGGTGGTTGGGATGCCGCGAGTGTCCCAGCCGAGCGTCTGGAAATATGTTTGCAGCTTCTTCTCGACCAGCTTCTTGTCCGTGGTTTTGCCCTTGTAGGGGCCTTCGGGAAGAGGTTCATAGAATCTGGGCGGGTTGTCATCGTCCTTTATTGGCTCCCACTTGAGGTCTGGTCCGCCCATTAGGAGGAGAGCCCTCTGAAGCGTGACGATTCTGGGGCCGATCTCTTTCCTCCAGCTTTCAACGGTTATTGGGAAACCTGTTACCGCCTTGACGAAGGCGAATTCGATGTCCCTAGTTGTCCTGTTGAAGTCGCAGAAGACTCCCGAGTCAGCGAAAACTGCGGCACTCATATCGGTGTAGCCCTCCTCTGCCACGGATGTGTGGTCTCCGCCTTGGACACTGGCAGCGTAGCTTATGTCGTGGACGAAGTCTTTGTCGCTGCGCGTGCCGTGTGCGCCGAGTTCGATGCCTTTCACGTGAACCACGTACTTGAGGAGCTCCTCCGGTTTCATCTTCTTCATCTCAGCTATCTTCCTTGCAGCCCTATAAGAGCCCTCAGCCAAGATGTCGCCGATGCCTTCTCGCTTCGCTATCATCCAGGCTAGCCTTGTGAAAGCGTCCGCGTCTCCCCATTTGAGTTCGAAACCTATGTCCTCCTTCGTTAGGATGCCTCTCTGGTAGAGTTCGGCCGCGAAGCCCATCGTGTTCGCGCCGTTTATGCCTGAGTGGCCGAGGTTGTCGATGAGCGTGCACATGTGGATGTTATCAGCGGGCTCGAACAAGCCCAGATTAGGGCCACAGTAGGCCTGGAGCTCGTAGTCAGGCATGTCTGTTATGTCGCCCTTCCACTTGCCATTCTTGATGCAGCTCACCTTCATGCAGTTGGTGGTGCAGTTGAAGTCCGACCACTTCTTCTTGACCCAGTACTGCTCGAATCGTGGCCCAGCGTAACTCTTCTCGTCATGCCATTCTGTTTGCCAGTTGCGGATCGGCTCGCTGCTGCTGTCGGCGCCCACCTGATAGCCGAGATAGCCTGTACCGTACCGGCGCATCTCAGTATTCCTAATTAGCATCTGATGCACCCTACCCCAGAGCAGCTTCACCACCTCAGGCACGTCCACCTCTGGCATCCTGCCCCTGCCCTTGGCAACCATGGCCTTGAGCTTCTTCGAACCCATTAAGGCACCATACCCACCGTATCCAGCGGCGTGGCAGATCTTGCTCATGACCGCGGCATTGCGGACCATGTTCTCCCCCGCCGGGCCTATGTAGATGCTGCCGGGCTCACGCCAGATGCCGACATTGGGCTTTCTCTTCGTAAGCTCGGATGACACCTCCTTGTTCAGGATCTTGATCGTCTCCTCGCCAACCTTCCCCCACAAGTGAGACGCGTCCCTAATCTCTGCCCCACCATCGGTGACCAGGAGATAGACCGGTTTCTCAGCTTTGCCCGTAACTATGACACCGTCGAAGCCAGAACACTTGAGCTCGTGAGCGAACTCTGTGGCGACTGTGGAGCCGACGATGCCCATGCTGAGAGGGCTCTTGCCCGTGACACATATCCTCCCACCGGGATAGATGCCCGTCATCGGGCCAGTGAGGGCTATTAGGGGGCTCTCAGGCGCGTACGGGTCCAGTTCACCCCATTTCTCACCGACTCGATCCCAAAGTATCTTCACAGCTAAGCCCCGGCCACCGAAGTATTGCTGGAGAGTCTTGTCGCTGAAGCTGACCTCTCTGATTCTCTCCTTCGACAGGTCTACATCCAGGAATTTTCCAGCATAGCCTCCAGGCATCTCAGATTACCTCTTCACCCTTCTCGCCGAAGAAATAAACAGCGAGTTCCTTCGCCACCTCAACTGGGTGACGACTGAAAAGCCTCCTATTGATACTGGGAGGCTCGTCGACTATCATCAGGGCATTGTACCCAGCCTCGGCGCATACTTTGACACATTCGGGGTCACCATCGCAGAGGTTACAGATGGTCGCTTTGTTGTCTCCGGGATGCATTATAGGGACGTTCCCCGGACACGCTCTTATGCAAGCGCCACAGCTGGTGCATTTCTCTCTATCCACTATGACCGCCTTGGTCACCGGGTCAGTGGAGAGCGCCTGAACCGGACATGAGGCGATACAAGGATAGTCGCTGCACTGAGCGCAGAGATGTGGCACCTCCAAGCCCGGGAACGGCATGAACACCCGTATCCTCGACGCCTCAGGCCATATCCAGCCCTCATGTTCCATGCTACAAGCTAACTCACAGCGCCTACATCCAGAACAAGCGGCATAATCCCGTGCGATCCAAATATTCTTAGCCATAAGACTCAGCATCATAATAATTCAATCATATTTGAGCGCTTAAACATTCCGCTACGCTCCAGCTCCCTACCGCGCGCGTATGGAAATACTTAGAATGAAAAATAGCCAATACTTCCTCTTTTTTTGTTGGAATTTCGTGGCGCGCGCTATTGAATTGGACGAAAACAAAGATACTCAGAAAAGAAACTATCTAAAACGTGGTAAGTGATCCATCTGTAGTCCACGTGTTAAACCAAGCCTGTTCGCCATAGTTATCACTCTATCCAACTCCTCACGAGCAGGGTATCTATTCAG
>JALHTG010000088.1 GCA_022865705.1 Candidatus Bathyarchaeota archaeon
ACGTGCTCCTCTGCTTCATAGCCCTACTCGCAAACGCGTTATCAGCCATCAAACAAGGTTTGCCACACAGAATGCGCTCATCAATCCACTTCACAAGATTGACATGGAGAAGATAGTTTTGCAAGAAGCTGGCGCGCGCTTCATGCCGGTCAGGCTGCGTATTCGGTGATCGATCTCTGTTTGGATTGTAGGTAGACATCGTGGTCCACGGCTTTCCAGTGTTTAGCGCGCGCGACATCATTGCTACTACGACCTCATGCGCCAGTCCATGCTCGACCACCATTGTTGGCATTACGCATTCCAATGATAGCCATCTCTGAGCATGGGCCTTCCCTGCTTTGCATGCCAGTCCCTGTGGCCGTGCCACCGCCCCTACGCCGGAGGCCTCCCCAAGTGCATCTGTCTGAACTTGCTCAGAGGTGTTGCCTTCGCCGACTTCAGACCGACTCGGCACCCTCACTCTCCACTTGAACCGCGTTCGCGTGGTCCCTATAACGGCGCTGCAGCGATTCCCTAATGTTGCGGCCCGGTCACTCGCTAGCCCTTCTGCGCGGCCCCCTCTTGCGAGGGTAAGGGCATTACCTTCGGAGCTTTCATGCAAGTGGTTACCCATCTCGCATGTCCAATTCGCTACGACGCTCTCAGACTCTTGCGTCGGTTGGACACCCACCAACTGGACTGACATGTTTACAGGCTGCACCAGAAGCCAGAGGGGTTCAATCAATAACTAAAGGAAGATCTATATTTCTAGTCTCCACATGAGCAACGGGTGATCTGGATTGAAAATTACCGATGTGAGGACAACGGTCGTTCAGGGGTGGATCGACTGGCTTCTGATTAGAGTCGATACAGATGAGAAGATAAGTGGATATGGAGATGCCCCCATGCCGCCAGGTCATGCCGCAGAGACATATGAGGCTGTTATCGACCACACTTTGAGGCCTCGTCTTCTAGGCGAAGACCCGACAAATATTGAGAGATTATGCAGAAAAATGGGAATGGATCCTCGCGGTGGTGTCGTCACATATATTATCAGCAGCGTGGAAATGGCTCTATGGGACATATTTGGCAAGGCTCTGGATGTACCGACTTACAAGCTCTTGGGCGGCAATCATCGCGATAGGATTAGATGTTACGCAGATTGTCACGCGGGCAAACCAACCTTTTCCCGAGAGAGCTACGATGTAGTGAAAAACAAGGAGATATTCACTCCTGAAGCGTATGCTGAGAACGCAAGAAACGCCAAGAAGCTCGGATATGACTTCTTGAAATTCGACATATACCCTGAAGTGGCAACAGTCGCAGGTCCTGAAGGCTATGTTGACGGGCACCTGAGGGATGCAGGGCTAAGATATCTGGTTGGTATCCTTGGTGCTGTGAGAGAAGCAATCGGGGAGGACACAGACTTGGCCGCCGATTTCACCTCCGCAGGTGGCTACTACACGGTCCCTGATGCTATCAGGTTGATCAGCGCCTTTGAGAGATTCAATCTGAGGTGGGTCGAAGACGTGGTGTCACCGAGTAACGTCGACGCTCTAGCCACAGTGACAGCTTCGGTCAGAACCCCGACCTTAGCTGGAGGCGTACTTCAGACAAGGCAAGGATTCAGAGAGATCATAGAGAAACAGGCCGTGAGGATTCTTCACCCAGACTTGTCACATTGTGGCGGACTAGCTGAAGGCAAAAAGATTCATGATATGGCCGAAACATACTATATGCCCGTGGCGCTCCACAACATCTGCACCCCGGTTGGAACCATGGCGATGGTGCATGCAGCAGCTACAATGGCGAACTTCCTTGCGCTGGAGGTTCATCATTTGGGAGTACCTTGGTGGGATGACTTGGTAAAGAGCGAGAAACCAATAATTAAGAAGGGATACATCGAAGTTCCGGACAAGCCCGGTCTAGGTATTGAACTCAATGAGGCAGAGGTAAGGAAACATCTAAGACAAGGGAAAAAATACTTCGAGTAAATTGAAATCGAATCCAATTTCAGATTCGCCTCTCTCTCGAAAAGCACGCAGTCGAGAGAATCTTCCCCAGGTCCTCAGGGGATGGCTGAACCTCATCATCTACTTTCACTGTTGGTTGAGCAAGGACGCTCCATCTTTCAAGCGCGCGCCATTTGTATGGACAAAGGACGCGGACGAGATACTGCATAAGGTACGCAAAATACAACATCTGTTAGTTACAGGACACTAGTCTGTGGTTTGTTCTACGTTTGATCTCTACCCTTACAGCGCTTAGTCATTGAAGGCATCGCTGGCAAATGCAAGAGGTTCCGGCTTGAGTGTCCCATCTCTCCGAAGATGGACAACGAAGATGCATGTACTGTGTGAGCATCACTCCACTCTATGGCCATTGCATGGCCTATGCGGAATACTTCCCATCGGGTTTGAGGTGTTTCTTTACCTCTGTCTCGTCAAGCTCGACAGCTAGGCCGAGCTCGTCCGGCATGCGCTATTTCAGTTTTAGCTCGTCAGCGACCCAAGCTATGTCCAGTTCCTCGAGTTTAGGTCTGGTAGGCGTACCCTTTTCTTGGTCCCAGTTCATCATCCCGTAGTATGTACTCTTCATCTCTTCCAATTCTGTGGCGTTGAGTGACCTCTTTGATAAGGGGCCCGAGGTTTTGGGATGGAAGAAGCGGTCCGGTAGCCAATCGTCCTTCCTTGTAAATCCTTCCCTTATGTTAAAGGCTCTGGCCATGTTTACTGAACGTTCACCAACTTTCATCAATTCCCAGATACTGGTGTACCACCCTGTTGCAGCTCTAACCATCTCCAATATCTGTTCTTCACCTAGAGGGACAAATCCGCAAGTCAATAAGCAGTTTTTCAAAGCCTCCCAGTTGTTGACATAAACGAATAGTCTTACCTTCCTAGGCCCTACATCCTCTATTGGAATAGGTTCAAAAACGCCGAAGAAGGGAAAATCCCTTTTTCCACTCTTAAGCTGTTCAATGCTGTCATGCAAGGTGTTCATGTGATCTGGGCCTGCTGGGTTGACCGAGAATCCCAGTGCAAGTCCCCTCTGAAGGCGTGGATCGTGCATGGGAACCTCCATACCCTTAACGTGGATTGCAAACTTCTTGGCCCGCCCTCCAATCTTTTCAGCTGCCCTCTTTGTTCCTTCCGCCAACAGGTCGCCCAGCCCTTCTCTTCCTGCAATCATCTCAACCATCTGTACCATTGCTTCAGCGTTTCCAAAACTCAAATCAATTCCGCCGGTATCCTTCTTCGTTAAGAGTCCGTTCTCGAAGCATTCCATGGCGAATCCTATTGTAACCCCAGTCGATATCGTGTCCAGTGTGTAGCGTTGGCAAAGCTCATTTGCCTTGCAAATAGCCTTTACATCGTCAATGCCGCAGTTTGTGCCAAGGGATCCGGTTGATTCATATTCTGGCCCGCCATACACAGGATCGACCTTCCAAGGTTCTTCTACTTGAACGACTTTTTTGCAGTGAATAGCACATCCGTAACATCCCTCCATTCGAACTCCCACTGTTTCCATGATGGTTATAGAGGAGAAAATCTTCATACTGGAATCGTCATAGTCCCTGAAGTTGCGTATAGACAGATTTCCGTTTTTCCAATGATCCTCCATCTTATACGATGTCCCGTATTTGGGGAATAGTCCGATGAAGCCCTGATCCAGACGTGACTGGAAATCGTCAGAAAATCGCCTGTTGATCTCGCTCAGTGTGTCTAGGTCTGCCATTGGGGGTCCTTCATTGCCCCTGGTGGCAATGGCCTTGAGATTCTTGGAGCCCATCACTGCACCCATGCCTGTGCGTCCGTAGAAATGCCTGACGTCGTTGGCTATGGATGCATAGCGAACCTTGTTTTCGCCTCCTCTTCCTATCTGGGCTACTCTTACAAGCTTGTCTCCCAAATCCTTTCGGATGAGTTCCTGAGAATCTGCGGTGTCTAAGCCCCATATATGTGCCGCATCTCTAACTTCAAATTCACCATCGTACACCCAGAGGTAAACAGGTGATTTTGCCCTACCTTTTACAATGATTCCGTCAAAGCCCGCACGGATGAGTTCTTTGCCCCAAAACCCACCTGCCTGGGATTCACCGAATCCACCTGTAAGTGGAGATTTCGCTCCCACGGCACTACGAGCAGTCCCAAGGACGGGTGTTCCAGTAGCTATTCCACCAATGAAAACTAGCAAATTCTCTGGTCCCAGTGGGTCAATTCCAGGCTTCAATTCTTTCAACAAGTAGTAAGCAATCATTGCTCTTCCGCCGAAATATCTCCGGTAAAAACTTTCAGGTGGGTTCTCGATTTTGAGGGTGTTTTTGGATAGATCAACTCTGAGGATCTGACCATTGTAGCCATATGGCAAGACTCTCACCTAGGGTGCTTAAGACTGCCGCAAGCTTGGAATAGAGATTCGTTTGTTCCAGTGATAGGTAACTTTACTTGGGTTTTCACGGTGTCTTCCTCTTCCTTCGGAAGAGGAAGGCAGCACAGGCGACCAAAATCACGATTACTGCCACGGCGGGTACTAGGTATGACTCAAATGGTGTTGGCGCCACAGGGGGGCGCTCGGTGGTTGTAGCTGTCAGAACGGGTGCAGTTCCGCCGTCCCACCAAACAGTGTTCCAATTGTACTCGCCGGTTCTCTTACCTGCTGAATCAAATTCAAACCAGAAATCATGCCAGTCGCTTGCCACTGCCTTCGGGTAGGTATAATAGAACATGTTCGTTACTGGCAAGTCGCGTAGGATGATGTCTTGGATTTCATAGTACATGTCCTTTACCTTTTTCGGATCTGGTTCCGTCAACGCTGAATCAAAGAGTGCATCAAGCCTAGAAACAGAATATCCCATTATGTTTCTGATTCCATCTTTGGCTTTGGTTTTCAAGTGAGCTGCCAATTCCCATGGCCCGCTCACTGTCACACCACCATCCATGCTAACATCGAAGTCAGGATCGTCTTTCTGAAGTACCTGGGCAGTGAAAGTAGCCCAATCAATTGACTCAACCTTCGCATCGATTCCCACTTGTTTGAGCTGTTCTGCGAAGATCAGTGCGGCTTCCGGGAGCCGCATCACTTGCCCAATTACGAATTTGAGGCTGAATCGTTTGCCATCTGCCTTGACGGGATACCCTGCTTCGTCAAGCAGCCTCTTGGCTGCCTCAACATCCTTCGCAGGGTATTTCGCATTGGGGTTATAGTAGTCTCCGTAGAATGCGGGGAACGCGGTATCATAGGGCGCGCACGAACCGAGGTACACTTTAGTGTTTATTTCGGCCCTGTCAAGAATCATGGACAGAGCCTTACGAACACGAAGGTCGTTGGTTGGGGGCCTGTTCATATTGAATTTGATTCTCGCTGGGTTCCCTGAATCCCAAAACAACACTCGCAATTTTGGCAGATTCTGCAACCTTTGTATATCGGTTGCAGCTATGGGCTGATCTAGGAAATTATGGACTTCTCCTGCCTCTAGTTGGGCCATCAAGCTGGGCACACTTATTCCCGATTTGAATATGATCTTGTCTATGTTCGGTCCCTCGCCATAGTAGTCCTTGTTGGCGACTAAGACTACGTGGCTTCCTTTTACGTACTCACTAAGCCTGAAGGGTCCGGTTCCGATAGGTCTCAGGTTTTGAGGGCTGTCTCGAATTCCCGTCTTTTCATACAAGTGCTTCGGCATTATGTGAATCATATAATCGTGTCTTGACATGGAGAACAACTGGAGAAATGGGGTCGATGCTTTCTCCAAGGTAAGTACAAACGTGTACTTGTCTGGCGCAGTCATATCAACCACCCCACGTAGTAGGCTAATGGCTGGCAGCTTCTCCTTTATTATCTGCTGGAAAGTGAATAGTACGTCATCGGATGTAAAAGGTACATCATCGTGCCACTTTACATCGCGGCGAAGATGGAATGTGTAAGTTTTTCCGTCCGGAGACATGTCCCAACTTTCAGCAAGATCTGGTAGGATCGTCTTGTGATCTGCAGACATGGCTGTCAGCTGACTGAAAATTGAGTTCCCCCACATCTCTGCATTGGTTGCTCCTCCCGCCATCACGTTGAGGTGTGCAGGTTCCATCTGCGACACGCCAATAACCAACGTGCCTCCTTGCTTGGGACGCTTCCCCAGCGGTAGCTTAGAATCCGTGCAGAACGCGGATGGAATCTGCAACAGGAGCAAAGTCACAATCGTCACAATGACCAGGCTTATCCAGATTTTGCCCAACTAACTTCACAAACCACGTTTCTTTTGCAGATATTATTATTAAGTCTTTCGACGTAGCGGTTTCCATGAGCTATCCCCCCACATCTGTCCCTAGATAAATAGATTGTGAGAAAGTTTGGAGAGATGTGGTGGATGGATAGGATCGAGAAGAGAAGGCGATGGATGGTTCGTAGAAGACTTGAGGGTTGGAAGATCTACAGGATAGCT